>JAEWIL010000174.1 GCA_023387085.1 Pseudomonadota bacterium
GCGCACGACCTTGTTCACGGCGCGGACCAGCAAGAAGATGATCCAAGCCAGAATCAGGAAGTTGATCACCGCAGTAATGAATGCGCCATAGCCGATCATCGCGACCCCGGCCTTTTTCAGCGCGGCATAATCGGTCGCGGCGATCCCGTCGGGAACGCTGCCCAGCAGGATGAATTTGCTCGAAAAATCGACTCCGCCAAAGATCCATCCGACCAGCGGCATGATCAGATCCTCGGTCAGCGACCCGGTGATGGTTGCAAAGGCACCGCCGATGATGACCCCGACCGCCAGATCGATGACATTGCCGCGCGCGATAAATTCCCTGAATTCGCTCAACATCTTGCTGCTCCCCGGATACTGGTTTCCGTGTCGCGACCGTGCCGTGGCGATTGCGCAAAGGCAAGCGCGATCCTATTATGTGTATTGTTGCGGCAAAACGCCGCGCGAGGGAGCATTGATGACCATGACCTATCGTTCCGCCCGCTGGCTGATTGTCCCGGTTGCCGCACTGTCGCTGTCCGCTTGCGGCATCAACAGCGTTCCCACCAAGGAAGAGGCCGCAAAGGCCAAGTGGGCCAATGTCGAAGCCGCCTACCAGCGCCGCGCCGACCTGATCCCGAACCTTGTCGAAACCGCGAAGGGCGCCTCGAAGATCGAGCAATCGACGCTGGAGGGCGTCATTCAGGCGCGCGCCTCGGCAACGCAGGTCAAGCTCAGCACCGACGATCTTGAAGACCCCGCGAAAGTACAGGCGTTCCAGCAGGCGCAGGGCAATGTGTCGGGCGCGCTCGGCCGCCTGCTCGTCACCGTCGAACAATATCCCGACCTGAAAAGCCAGGCGCGCTTCGCCGACCTGATGACCCAGCTCGAGGGGACCGAGAACCGGATCAACGTGTCGGTTCAGGATTATAACAATGCGGTGCAGGACTATAACACGACGATCCGCACCTTCCCCGACATCATCGGCGCCAAGATCGTCCACGGCGCAAAGCCGATGACGCCCTACAAGGCGATCACGCCCAACGCGAACGTCGCCCCCAAGGTCGATTTCGGCCAATAAGGTGCGCGCCGCCGCCCTTGCCGCTCCGCTCGCGATTCTGGCTGTCGCGGGCGGATGCAAGGCGGCGCCGGAAGGACGCGGCGCCGGCGCCAAGGAGGAGTCGACTGCAACAGACTCAGCCTTTTGCAAGGGCGTGCCGGAAATTGCACTGGACGGCCGTGTCACCGACGCCGCGAATATTTTGACCACCGAAGAGAAAGCCCGCTTGTCGGAGCGATTGGCTCGATACGAGAGGGACACGAAACATCAGATGGTCGTCGCAACAACGCCCAGCCTGAACGGCGCGCGGGTCGATAATTTCGGCACTTGCCTCGGTATACGCTGGGGGATCGGACGCAAGGATATCGATGACGGGATTGTCGTCCTCGTCGCACCCAACGAACGCCGGACTAACATCTCGACGGGCTTTGGCATGGAAAATATTCTCACCGATGACAAGGCGTTGGCCATCATCCACCAGATGACACCTCAGTTTAAAAACGGCGACTATGCCGGCGGCTTGTCGACCGGAATCGAAGCCATCGCCATCCAGACCGGAGATATGCAATGAGACTGCTTCTGCTCGGCTGGGCGCTTGGCCTTTCGCTGCTCGCGGTCCCGGCCTCCGCGCAGACCTTTCCAAAGCTGACGGGCCGCGTCGTCGATCAGGCGGACATCATTCCGGCGGCGGAGGAAGCGAACCTCAACATCCAGCTCGAACAGCTCGAAAAAACGACCGGACACCAGCTCGTCGTCGCAACGGTGACCGACCTCGAAGGCAACGACATTTCCGATTACGGCTACAAGCTCGGTCGAGCTTGGGGAATAGGCAGCAAGGACAACAATGACGGCGTCGTCTTTCTGATCGCGCCGAACGAACGGCGGATGAACATTTCGGTCGGATATGGCCTCGAGCCCATTCTGACCGACGCGCTTTCGGGTCGCATCATCCGCGACGATGTGACACCGAAATTCAAGGAGGGCGATTATCCCGGCGGGATTCAGGCCGGGGTCAACGCAATCGCCCAGCAAATCCAGCTCCCTCCCGAGGAAGCCGCTGCGCGCGCCGCGGCTGCCGATGCCGCCGAACGCGACCGCGCCGACGATGGCGATATCGGCGGGCTGGTCTTCATCGGTTTCATCGTCTTTTTCTTCTTCATCCTGCCGATGCTCTCGGCGCTCGGCGGGCGCGGCAAGCGGCATCGCCGGAACCGCCCGTGGGGCGGCGCCCCGATCATCATCTGGGGCGACAATGATTGGGGCGGTGGCGGCGGCAGTAGCGGCGGCTCCTCGTGGGGCGGCGGCGGTTCGAGCTGGGGCGGTGGCGGCGGTTTCTCGGGTGGCGGCGGCAGCGTTGGCGGCGGCGGCGCCTCGGGCGGCTGGTAAGGGGAGCGGGCCATGAAAGTCAGTCACGTCAGCGAAGCCGATCATGATCTCGTCACCGCGGCGGTCGCCGCGGCCGAGGAGAATACGAGCGGCGAAATCGTCACCGTCATCGCCGCGCAATCGAACGATTATGACGATGTCGCGCTGGTATGGGCGAGCATCATCGCGTTCCTCGCCATGTCGATCGTCGCACTGTTCCCCGATTTCTATCAGGGGCTCTACTATCGTCTGACCGGCGGCTGGGGGCATGAGCTTACCGCCAACCAGTGGCTGGGCACCGTGATCGCGGTGGGCGTCCTCAAATGGATCGGCGTGTGGCTGATCCTGCTGTGGCGGCCGCTGCGCCTGTGGCTGACCCCGCGCGCGATCCTGGCGGGCCGCGTCCGCGCCCGCGCGGTCGACCTGTTCAAGGTCGGGACCGAGGCGAAGACCCTGGGGCGCACCGGCGTCCTCCTCTACGTTAGCCTGCGCGAGCACCGCGCCGACATCGTCGCCGACGAGGCGATCGCGGCGAAGGTCGCCCCCGAAGTCTGGGGCGACGCGATGGCATCGCTGATCGATCTGGTCCGTAAAGGACAGCCCGGCGCAGGGATGGCCGAGGCAGTGCGTCAGATGGGCGTCGTGCTGACCGAACATTTCCCGCGCGGCAGCGAAAACCCCAACGAACTGCCCGATCGCCTGATCGAACTCTAAAGGAAGAGCATGCCCATCCCCTCCCCCGACTCCCCCATCGAGACGCGGTGGGAAGGTCGCTTCATCACGGTCAGACAGCAGGGCACGTGGGAATATGTCTCGCGCTCGCGCGGTATCCACGCCGCCGTGATCCTCGCGATCGACGACGCGGACGACGGACGCCACGTAATCCTCGTCGAACAATATCGCGTGCCGTTGAAAATACGCTGCCTCGAACTCCCCGCCGGACTGGTCGGCGACGATACCGCGGGCGAGGCCTCGGAGCTCGCGGCGCGGCGCGAACTGGAAGAGGAAACCGGCTACCACGCCGCCGAATGGCGCACTGTCGGCGAATTCTACAGTTCGCCCGGCATGGTCAGCGAAAGCTTCACTCTGCTCGTCGCCAAAGGCCTGATAAGGGTCGGCGAAGGCGGCGGGGTCGATGACGAAGACATCGTCGTCCACCGGGTCCCGCTGGCCGGGATCGAGGATTTTATTGCAGCGAAGCGCGCCGAAGGCTGCGGCATCGACGTCCGTGTATCGATACTACTCGCGGGCGGATTGCTGGCCGGATAGCTCGCTTGACGAAAGCCGGGTCCCGGTTCCCGGAACGCTCCGCAACGACGCGGCGGCGATGACCGATGCGACGAGGGTGCCGCATAGCTATTCCCCGCGGTCGCACTCTGCGCTCCAGGTTCCTCAATTCCTTCGACCATGTGCGACCATCGTTTCGCATTTCACACGCCATGCTACCGCGAAAGCCGATTACCCCCGCTTGCGCGCATCCGCGCATGCGCTAAGGACAGCCGATGGATCAGATCGTCATTCGCGGCGGCCAGCGACTCAAGGGCCGTATCCCCATCTCAGGCGCCAAGAATGCCGCGCTGACCTTGTTGCCCTGCGCGCTGCTCACCGACGAGCCGCTGACGCTTCGCAACCTGCCCCGGCTCGCCGATGTCGACGGTTTCGGGCACCTGCTCAACCAGCTCGGCTGTTCGACGACGATCGAGGGATCGCGGCCGGAGGACTTCGGCCGGGTATTGACGGCCCGCGCGACGACGCTCACCTCGACCGTCGCCCCCTATGATATCGTTCGGAAGATGCGCGCGTCGATCCTCGTCCTCGGGCCGCTGCTCGCCCGCGCAGGAGAAGCCACGGTCTCGCTGCCCGGCGGCTGCGCGATCGGCAACCGCCCGATCGACCTCCATCTCAAAGCGCTCGAAGCCTTTGGTGCCGAGATCGAACTGGCGTCGGGCTATGTGAAGGCCATCGCTCCCGGCGGTCGCCTTGCCGGCGGCAAATTCACCTTCCCCGTCGTCTCGGTCGGCGCGACCGAAAACGCCGTGATGGCGGCGGTGCTTGCCAAGGGCACCTGCATTCTCGAAAACGCCGCGCGCGAGCCCGAGATCGTGGACCTCTGCAACTGCCTCGTCGCGATGGGCGCGCATATCGAGGGCATCGGCACCGAAACGCTGACGATCGAGGGCGTCGATCGCCTGCACGGCGCCACCTATCGCGTGATGGCCGACCGCATCGAAGCGGGGAGCTACGCCTGCGCCGCCGTGATCACCCAGGGCGACGTCGAACTGGTCGGCGCCAAAGCCGACGAGATGGAGGCTACTCTCGCCGCACTTCGCGAAGCCGGCGCGACGGTCGAAGAGACCAAGAGCGGGATTCGCGTTGCCATGTCGGGCCGCGCCCAGCCCGTCACGCTGTCGACCGCTCCCTATCCGGGCTTCGCCACCGACATGCAGGCGCAATTCATGGCGATGGCCACACTAGGCACCGGCGCCTCGCTGTTCACCGAAACAATCTTCGAGAACCGCTATATGCACGTGCCCGAACTGGCGCGCATGGGCTGCGATATCCAGGTCAAGGGCCGCACCGCGATCGTCCGCGGCGTCGAAAGCCTGGTCGGCGCGCCGGTAATGGCGACCGACCTGCGTGCATCGATGAGCCTGATCATCGCCGGGCTCGCGGCGAAAGGTACGACCGAAGTGAACCGCGTCTACCACCTCGACCGCGGCTATGAGCGGCTCGAAGAGAAGCTTCAGGCGGTCGGCGCCGACATCGAGCGGATCAGCGCGGGCTAAGCCGGATCGGGATCGACCGGAACCGATACCATATTGCCGCTGACCGACGGACGCTCGGGCCGCTTCGCCACGGCGATCATCAGCCCGACGAGCGTCACCACACCGCCGGCGATCGACAGCGGCGCCCAGCGATAATCTTCGAGCGCTGTCGAAAAGCCCATCGCAATGATCGGCACGAGTACGCTCGACCAGGCGGCCTGTCCGGGCCCGACCGCGCGGATGACGTTGAAATAGAGCGGAAAGGCCAAGGCGCTGGCTATTACGCCCAGGTAGAATATCCCGCCGATATAGGTCGGAGTCGTCTCGATCACCGGGGGGCCCGTCGTGATCCACGCATAGCCCGCATCGGCAATGGCCCCGAACAGCATCGCCCACGCGATCATGACGATCATCGACTGGGCCCGCGCGATCGCCGTTCCCTGCATCACATTGGCGGTCGAGGCGCTCATCACCCCCGCCAGCGTGAGCGCGGTTCCGAGCAGGACTTCATCCGCGCCGAGGGCTGCCGCGCGATATTCATGGAGGATCATCATGCCGACGCCGACGATCGCGATGCCGGCCCCCGCGAGGAAACGCCCCTCAAGCGGGGTTTTCAGGAATATCCGGCCAAGCAGCGTATTCGGCACGATCAGCAGGGCGAACAACACCGCGACAAGACCCGACGTAATATGCTGCTCGGCGCGATAGACGAAGTTGAAGTTGAACGCGAACTGCGCGGCCCCGAGGGCGGCCGCAAAGATCATCGCCCGGGGCTCGATCCACAAGCGTTCGCGCCGGATCGCGGCAAAGGCGAACATCGCCATGGCGGCGACCGCAAAGCGATAGGTCACCGACCAGCTTGGCGGAACGACGCCGAGCTGCCCGGTGATCACGATCCAGGTCGATCCCCAGATCAAGGTGACGAGCGCGAAGGGGACAAGGACGCGGGGCGTCAGCAGCGTCGCGGATTGCGACGTCACAGCGCGGCGATAGCGCTTGCAAGCGGCGCGACCGCAGCAGCGTCCTGATCCCAACTCGTCACCAGACGTGCGGCGCCTTCGCCCCAGTCATAGAAATCGAAGCCCTGCGCGCGCAAGGCAGCGGCCTCCGCCGCGCTCAATCGGACGAAAAGCTCGTTCGCCTCGACGGGGTGCATCAACCGCATGCCGCATGCGTCAGCCAAGGCGGTCGCTCCGGCGTTCGCGGCGCGCGCGTTGGCCAGCCACAGATCGTCCTTCAGCATCGCCTGAATCTGCGCCGCGACAAAGCGCCCCTTGCTGAGCAAATGGCCGCCACGTTTCTTGAGTTCGCGCACTCCCGCACCGCCGCTGCCGCCAAAGAATACCAGCGCTTCGGCCATCATCGCACCGTTTTTCGTGAAGCCGAACGACAGCGCATCGACGCCGGCACGCCAGGTGACGTCGGCGGGCGCGCAACCGAGGAAAGCGACCGCATTGGCAAAGCGCGCGCCATCCATGTGCAGCTTCATGCCATTCGCGCGGGCAATCTCGCTGATCGCGCCGATTTCGTCCGGGCGCCACGCAAGCCCATATTCGGTGGCGTTGGTGATGCTGATCGCCGCCGGCTGAACCTGATGGACGTCTTTGCGGATCCCAGCGATCCGCGCTTTCAGCGCCTCGGCGTCGATTTTGGCGCCCGTGCCGGGCAGCGGCATGAGCTTGGCGCCGCCCGAATAGAAGGTGGGTGCGCCGCATTCGTCGACCTCGATATGCGCTTCCTCATAGCAGAGGATACCCTGCCACGGCCGCACGAAATGGGCGAGAATGATGCTGTTTGCTGCAGTGCCGGTCGAGATCCACACGACCTCGCATTCGGTTTCGAACAGGTCGGAAAAGGCAGCATCGAGTGACTTGCTCAGCGCATCGCCGTCATAAGCGGTATCGACATGGTTGGCGGCAACAAGGGCCTCCATCACCGCCGGATGGACGGTCGCGGCATTATCCGAAAAAAAGCGCAGCACGGTCATGGAGGGCGCCTTTAGCGCAGGATCGACGGTCACGCTAACGCATTAATTTTTGGGCGACCCCACTGGATCGTCGCCATCGTCTGCCGACGCGGCGCCATGTGCCAGGCTCGTGCCACCGGCAACGCCCAACCCGCCCGCCATGCCCATGCCACCGCCGCCTCCGCCGCCGCGCGCACCACCAACGCCCCCCGCCGCCGCGGCCCGATCCGCCGCTCTTTCCGCCGCCCGCGGGGCGCGCCGGTCCCTGCGACGGGATACCCGCATCCGACGGCACGGCTTCGAGATCGAGTGCCTCCCGGATGAAATCGCGCAGCGCCACGACCAGATCATGGACGGGAACGGGGCGCCCTTCGACAAGTTCGCGTGCGGCGCGGCTCGCGAGCCGAACCTGTTCCGACGTGCCGAGCAGGATGATGTCGGATAGCGCTGCCTCCACCGCATCGCGGATACGGCGCGGCCGATCTGCATCGCCGGCCGCCTTGTCGGAATCCGCCAACGCGTCGACATCGGCACCCGTCCGGCGCAGATCGCGCAGATGCCGCGGGTCGACCATCAGATCGCCGGTAAACGAGCCGCCGAGCGTCTTGTAGGCCGCGATCAGCGTGCGCAGCCGTTCGTTGATCTGGCGGTTGATCCGCTCGCGGCGCTGCTGGATCGTCAGCATCGCCACCAGACGAATGCCGACTCCGATCAGCGTGAACAGCGCCAGTCCGAGCAAGGTGGCGCCGATACTTTGCCAGGAAGAAAAATCGAAAGACCGCACCGCGACACCCCTTTCCGGCAAAGATTGCCCGGATCATCCCTTCTGGCGTCTGTCAGACGGGCGCGCCACCCTCAACATCAGGACTCGTGGCGATGACGATATATCCAGCTGCCAAAGGTTCGGGACCGCCTGAAAAGGTAGGAACCCGGCAGGATCAGACGTGTGCGAACACCATCACGGGTCAGCAACTTTCCGAAACGCGGAAACAGCAGCGAGCAAGGCTGCCAATCATAGATGGCCGGATCGAACGGCGCGTTGTCTGACATTGCCACCAACCTCCTGAGGGCGGCGGCACCCGGGGACGTGGCACCGCACCGCCCCCCGCCAACGTCATAGCGGATTCCGGAGAATGCGGGCTTGCACAATATCCCGTTTAAGAGACGGTCTGTCCCTTTTTTTGATCGCCTTAAGCCCGGAGGCGCGAAAAAGGCAAGAATCACAACGGGAGAGTCGGTTCTTAAAGAATATCAGCGATCGCGTCTGGCCAGCAGTTTCAGGCGCAGCGCGTTCAATTTGATGAAGCCCGCCGCGTCCTTCTGGTCATAAGCACCCGCGTCATCCTCGAACGTCACATGACGCTCGCTGTACAGGCTGTTCGGCGACTTGCGCCCGACGACGCTGGCATTGCCCTTGTAGAGCTTCAGGCGAACGGTGCCGCTGACCTTTTCCTGGCTGTGGTCGATAGCCGCTTGGAGCATCTCGCGCTCGGGCGCGAACCAGAAGCCGTTATAGATAAGCTCCGCATATTTCGGCATCAGCTCGTCCTTCAGATGCGCCGCGCCGCGGTCGAGCGTGATGCTTTCGATGCCGCGATGGGCGCGCGCATAGATTTCGCCGCCCGGGGTCTCGTACATGCCGCGCGACTTCATCCCGACGAAGCGGTTCTCGACAAGGTCGAGGCGGCCGATGCCATGCTTGCGGCCAAGGTCGTTGAGCGCTGCGAGCAAGGTCGCGGGCGACATCGCCTGCCCGTTCAGCGCAACCCCGTCGCCGCGTTCGAAATCGATCGTGATATATTCGGGGGTGTCGGGCGCATCCTCGGGATTGACCGTGCGCGAATAGACATAGTCCGGGGTCTCATCCCACGGGTCCTCGAGCACCTTGCCCTCGGACGAGGTGTGCAGCAGGTTCGCGTCGGTGCTGAACGGGCTTTCGCCGCGCTTGTCCTTGGGGACCGGAATCTGGTTCTTCTCGGCGAAGTCGATCAGCGCGGTGCGGCTGGTCAGATCCCATTCGCGCCACGGCGCGATGACCTTGATGTCGGGGTTGAGCGCATAGGCCGACAGTTCGAAGCGCACCTGGTCGTTGCCCTTGCCCGTCGCGCCGTGCGCGACCGCGTCGGCACCGACTTCCTTCGCAATCTCGACGAGCCGCTTCGAGATCAGCGGGCGCGCGATCGAGGTACCGAGCAGATAATCGCCCTCGTAGCGGGCGTTGGCGCGCATCATCGGGAAGACGAAGTCGCGGACGAATTCTTCGCGCAGATCGTCGATATAGATATGCTGGGGCTTGATCCCCATCAGCTCGGCCTTGGCGCGCGCGGGCTCGAGTTCCTCGCCCTGCCCGAGGTCGGCGGTGAAGGTCACGACTTCGCAGCCATAGGTGACCTGCAGCCACTTCAGGATCACGCTGGTATCGAGGCCGCCTGAATAGGCGAGAACGACGCGCTTGATGGACTCGGACATGGCTGTACCTTTTGGCGGAGAATGACGCGGGCGCGGCTAGCAGCCCCCCACCCAAGGTGCAACCGGCTTGGCGGCCGCGGCCGGAAAGGATATCTTTCGGTCGGGGGAGGCGCGCGATGGCCAAGGCGGATATAAAGACGAAATCGACCGACGTCAGCGTTGCCGACTTTATTGCGGCGATCGCGGAGGCGCGCCGCCGCGAAGAGGCCGCGACGATCGACGCGATGCACCGGCGCGTAACCGGCCTCGATCCAAAGATGTGGGGGCCGTCGATCATCGGCTATGGCAGCTATGATTATGTCTATGACAGCGGCCGTTCGGGAACGATGTGCCGCGCCGGATTCAGCCCGCGCAAGGCCGCGATGACGCTCTATGTGATGGGCCACTACCTCGATCGCCAGTCAGACGCCGACGCGCTGCTCGCAAAGCTCGGCAAATACAAGACCGGCACCTCGTGCCTTTACATCAACAAGTTGGCTGACGTCGATCTGGATGTGCTCGAACAACTCGTGCGGCTGAGCTGGGACGTCATGAACGAGCGCTACCCCGCGTAGCGCGCTTCGGCCTCAGCCATATAATCGCGCGCCAACGGCAAGGCATGCCGGCTGCGCGCGAACTGGATCTGGTAATTGCCCATCCCGCCGCTCTCGAACGCCGCAGTCGCGCCGGCGAGATAGAAGCACCACATGCGAAAGAAGCGCGCACCCATCATCTGGGCGATTTCCGTCTCGTGCGCGAGGGTGCGGGCGTACCATTGGCGGAGCGTCAGCGCATAATGCAGCCGCAGCGTCTCGACATCGGTCACGATCAACCGGCTCTTTTCGCTCGCCGCGACCGTCTCGCTGAGCGCGGGGATATAGCCGCCGGGGAAGATATATTTGCGCGTGAAGGCATCCGTCGAACCCGGCTTTCCGAACCGTCCGATCGTATGGAGCAGCATCACTCCGTCGGCGGTCATCAGATTGGCGCAGGCACGGAAAAAAGTGTCGAAATTCGGCGCGCCGACATGCTCGAACATCCCGACCGACACGATGCGGTCGAAACGCCCCGGCTCGCGGGTAGCAAGATCGCGATAGTCGATCAGTTCGAACCGCACGCGGTCGGCGACCCCCGCCTGCTCGGCGCGCTGCTGCGCCAGCTCGAGCTGCTCGGTCGACAGCGTGATCCCAAGCACCTCGACCTGTTCGAGCTTGGCAAGCGTGATCGCCATGCCGCCCCAGCCGCATCCGATGTCGAGAATACGCTGCCCCGGCTTCAATGCCAGCTTCGCCGCAATATGCGCCTTTTTCGCTGCTTGCGCCTCGTCCAGCGTCATATCGGCGCGCGGCCAGTAGGCGCAGCTATATTGCATGTCGGCATCGAGAAAGAGCCGATAGAGGTCGTTCCCGATGTCGTAATGATGCCGGACGTTGGCGCGCGATTCGCGCCGGCGGTTAATCGAACCGACCCGCGTTTTCAGTTCCTCGATCCGCCGGCCGATCCAGGTCTTGTCCTTGAGCTTTGCCCCGCGATCCCACGGCGTGTTCATCCGGAGGAGCCCGATCAGCGCCATGATGTCGCCCTCGGTCAGCTCCATCTCGCCATCCATGAACGCTTCGGCGGCGCCGAGCCGCGGATCGAGAATGACGCGCCGCATCGCCCGGCGGGTCGTGAAACGGACACTCACTTCGGGAAAGCCCGGCGCCGGTTCGCCGAAATGTTCGATGCCGCCGTCGGGATCTACAACGGTCAACCGGCCGTGGCGTACCACGCGGGACAGGAACGGACGGAGAATGGACATGGACGCAACCTCGGTATCATTATCTGGCCCCCCGCCACGGTCTAGATACCGGCATACCATTCATAATCAATCCGATCTTCCCAGAAGCCGCCTTTGCCCGCGCCGATGCCGTCGAGGGTCGCCACCGCCTCTATGCCGGTCAGATATTTGGCGTGCTTGTACCCGAGCTGCCGCTCGATCCGCAGCCGCAACGGAGCGCCGTTCGCGATCGGCAGAATTTCGCCGTTGAGTGCCCAGGCGAGAATCGTCTGCGGATGCCGCGCGTCGACCATGTCGCAGCTTTCGTAATAGAGCGCGTCGCCGATGCGGTCGGCACAGCGGAAGACGATATAACGCGCGCGGTCCTTCACGCCCGCCGCCTCAAGCACCCGGCCGAGTTGCGGCCCCGTCCAGCCACCGATCGCGCTCCAGCCCTCGACGCAATCGTGGCGGGTAATCTGGGTTCGCTGCGGCATCGCACGGATATCGGCCATCGACAGCGACAGCGGTCGCGCGACGAGTCCGGTCACCGCGATACGCCAGTCCACAAAGCCGCGCGCGGCATGCGCCGCATAATCGGCCCCCTCGGGCAATCTGGTGCCGTTCGAGCGGAAGGTCGGCGACAGGTCGGCGCGGGTGAATTCGCGCGCCAGCGCGTCGCGGTCCATCAAAGCGCGCTGGCTCGCGCGGTTCATCTCCTCGCCCATCGACAGGATTTTCCTCACCGCGGGCGCCTCGCTGATCGCGTCGCAGCCCGACAGAAGCGGAAGCGCGCCAGCCGCGGCAGCGAGCCCGCCGGCGCGGACGATCAACTGGCGGCGCGGCAAGATCAAACCGCTCATGCGTCGCCCTGCCCGGACTTTGCGCGCGGCAGCGTAAACCAGCCCGTGATCATCGAGCGCAGCTCATTCGCGGGTCCGGCGAGCAGAACCATCGCGACATGGACGAGGAAAAAGGCGACGAGCAGCCAGGCGGCGATGAAATGGATCGAACGTGCCGACTGGCGGCCGCCGAACAGATCGAGAAGCCATGGCCAAGCGGCATCCATTCCCGGCGACATGGTGAGGCCCGTCGCGATCATCAGCGGCAACAGGACGAAGATGACCCCGATATAACTGAATTTCTGCAAAATATTATAGCGCGCCGCCGCCTCTCCTTCCGGAAAGCGCAGCCGCGCATGCTCCTTGATGTCGCGCCAGATATGCCCCGGCGACCACTCGGCGCGGCGGATATGGAGATCCCTTTTTATATGTCCGCCGATAAGGCTCCACAGCATGTAGAGCGCCAGACCGACCGATAATATCCACGCGAAGAACAGGTGCCAGCGGCGCCCGGCCGCAAGATCATAGCTGGTCGGGATCGTCGCCCAGCCGGGGAAAGCCCATGTCTGCTGCACGCCGTCGCGGTCGGTCCAGCGCCCGAGCACGCCCGTCGTCTCGATCCGTGTCTCGCCGAACCGGACAAAGCCGGTGTCGGGGGTTGCGCCGATCGCGAACCACGCATGGTCGGCGTTCGCGCCATATTGGCCCCAATAAAGCCGCGGGTGCGCGTTGAAGATCATCAGTCCGCTCATCAGCATGACGAGCAGGGTCACGGCATTCACCCAGTGCCACATGCGCGTCGGGAGGCGGTGGCGATAGACGCGCGCACCATCCGCCGGTGGGCGCGCGGGCGGCGGACTGTCGGAAGGGTCAGCTTTGGCCATATCCCTCCTTCGCTCCCCCATCGCCTTTGGTTACGCCGCCACCTCCGCCTTATAGGTCTCGCGGTAGCGATTGCGGAGCGAAACCTTGTCGATCTTTTCGCTGCCGAGTTTGGGCAGCGCGTCGTTCGACATCCAGATCCTGAACGGCACCTTGTAGGGCGCAAGGCGCTGGCTGAGGAAGGAACACATATCCTCGGCCGTGACCGTGCTGCCGGGCTTCATCCAGATCACCGCGCCGACCACCTCGCCCAGCCGCTCGTCGGGCAGGCCGAAGACCGCGCACTCATTCGCCTCGGGATGCTCGTAGATCGCCGCCTCGACTTCCTGGCAGCTGATATTTTCGCCGCCGCGGATGATGATGTCCTTCTTGCGATCGACGATGAAGAGATAGCCGTCCTCGTCGAGATAGCCAAGATCGCCCGACCGGAAATAGCCATTGTCGAAGAAGGCCGCTTTCGTCGCTTCAGGGTTGTTCCAATAGCCCTCGAAATTGCACACCGACCGGATGCAAACCTCGCCGACGCCGCCTTGGGGGACCGGCTCACCGGTATCGTCGAGAATCGCGAGATCGACGAGCGGCTTCGACGCCGGGCCCGTCGATAGCGGCTTGTTGACATAATTTTCGTTGATGATGCCGCAGCCGACCGCGTTGGTTTCGGTCAGCCCGTAGCCGAGCAGTGGCTTGGCCTCACCCATCTCGGACGCGAGGCGCTTCACATGCTCGGGCGGTCGCGGCGCGCCGCCGCCGGCGTAGCTCTTGCACGTCGAAAGATCATAATTCTTGCGGTTCGGATGGACCAGGATTTCGTAGCTCATCAGCGGGACGCCGACGAAATAATTGACCTGCTCGTCCTGGATCAGCCGCATCGCCTCCTCGGCATTCCATTTGGGCATCAGCACGAGTTTGCGGCCGAGCGCGAAGCTCTGGAGAAAGACCGGGATTTCGGCGGTGACGTGGAACAGCGGTGTGCAGATCAGCGTCGCCGGCTGGATGTCCGACATCTGCCCGTCCTCGGTCAGCAGATGAACGATGCTCGCGGTCTGCGTCACATAGTTGAAAATCGCCTGGACTACGGCCTCGTGCCGCGAATAGGCGCCTTTCGACTGGCCGGTCGAACCCGAGGTGAAGAGAATCGTCGCAAGATCCTGCCCGGTGAGCGCGGGCAGCATGGTGTCCGCGCTGCCGCCTGCGTCGGTAATCGGCGCCAGCGCCTTTCCGATCGGCTGCGCGATGTCGAGCGTTATAACCTTTGCGCCGTGGCTGACGCCGGGCTCCGCAAGGCGCGCCGCGCGCTGGACGTCGGCGATCACCAGCTTCGCCTCGGCATCCTCGATGCCGGCGGCAAGCTCGCTGCCCTGCCACCAGCCATTAAGCAACGTCGCGCAGCCCCCCGCGAGCAGGACGCCCACGTAGACGACGCACCACGCATTGGCGTTGCGCATCGCGATCGCAACACGGTCGCCGCGCTGGACACCATAGCCATCGACCAGCGCCGCCGCGACCTTGCGCGCTTCGGTATAGAGCTGTTTGAAGCTCAGCCGCTCGTCCCCCTCGACGAGGAACGTCGCGTCGCCGTGCTGCGCGGCGAAGAAGGCGACATAGTCGGCGAGATTTGTCGGCGCATTGGCAATGAAAGGCAGCTGCCGACCGAAGCGTTCGACCGACCCGACCTGGATCGGGCCGCCCGGCCCGGTGATCAGATTATACGCGGTTTCCAGGCGCAGATCGAGCGCGGAAGGCATGGGGCATCTCTCCTCTTGGTCTCGCTCGCCTTACCCCTTATGGGGAAGGCCTCTCCTGGGGAAGGACGGCGCGACTATATGTTTTCTTTTGCAACCTTAGCCGAAGCGACGCAATATCTTAACTTCCACGACTTGATGGGCGATCATAGCGAGATCGCGTTCAGCGTCTTCGGTTTCCCCATCCGCTGGTATGCGCTCGCGTATCTGGCCGGCATCTTCCTCGGCTACTGGTATCTGCTGAAGCTGATCGCCCAGCCCGGCGCCCCGATGGCGCGTCGTCATGCCGACGACATGATCTTTTACGCGATGCTCGGCATCATTCTCGGCGGGCGGCTCGGCTATGTGCTGTTCTACAATCTCGAAGCCTATATCAAAAAGCCGCTCGACATCTTCCGCCTGTGGGACGGGGGCATGTCGCTGCATGGCGGCGTGATCGGGGTGCTGCTGGCGATCTGGTATGTGACGCGCAAGGAAAAGCTCGGTTTCTTCCGCTTCTGCGACTATATCGCCTGCGTCGTGCCGATCGGACTTTTCCTCGGCCGCCTCGCCAATTTCGTGAACGGCGAGCTGTGGGGCCGCGCGACGACCGTGCCGTGGGCCATCGTCTTTCCGCGCGCCAGCGAACTGCCGCGCCACCCCAGTCAGCTCTACGAAGCAGGACTCGAGGGGATCGTGATGATGGCGATCCTCGCCTTTTTCTTCTGGCGCACCGACGCGCGTTACAAGCCGGGTTTCCTGTTCGGACTCGCGGCGATCGTCTATGGTCTCAGCCGTTTCACGGTCGAATTTTTTCGCGAGCCCGACGTGCAGCGCCAATGGGTGGTCGATGCGACCGGCCTGTCGATGGGCCAGTGGCTGACGGTGCCGATGATCCTCGTCGGCGTCTGGCTCGTCGCCACCGCCAAGGGACGCCGCCAGCGCATCGAGCCGGTCGCGGGGACGGACAGCGTTGCGTGACGGACCGCCGACTCCCGAACAGCTGATCAAGACCATCGCCGCCGCGCGGCCGGCGACGGTCGCCGATTATATGGCCGCGGCGAACGCGCATTATTATGCGACGCGCGATCCGCTCGGCGCCGGCGGCGATTTCACCACCGCGCCCGAGATCAGCCAGATGTTCGGCGAACTGATCGGGATCTGGATGGCCGACCTGTGGTCGCGCGCCGGGGAGGCGACGTTCCATTATGTCGAACTCGGCCCCGGCCGCGGCACGCTCGCTGCCGATGCGCTGCGCGCCGCCGCGCGTTTCGGCTGCGTTCCGGCCGGCATCCACCTGGTCGAGACGAGCCCCACGCTGCGCGCGGCGCAATTGGCGCGGTTGCCGGACGCCGAACATCATGACGAAGTCGATGCCCTTCCCGACGATTTGCCGCTGATCATCGTCGCGAACGAATTTTTCGATGCGCTGCCGATCCACCAATATATCCGCACAACGGAGGGCTGGCGCGAACGGATGGTCGTGCGCCGCGACAGCACGCTGTCGCCCGCCGCCGGCGAGGCGCCGGCCGACGATGCCGTTCCCCCTGCCCTGCGCGGAAAGCCTGTCGATACGATCGTCGAGACGACGCCCGTCTCGGCGGCGATCATGCAGCGCTGCGCCTTCCGCCTCGCCCGGCAAGGCGGCGCGATGCTCGCGATCGACTATGGCTATAGCGGCCCGGCCGCGGGCGACACACTGCAGGCGGTAAAGGCGCACCGCTTCGCCGACCCTTTCGCCGATCGCGGCGAGGCCGACCTGACCGCCCATGTCGATTTCACCGCACTCGCGGAGGCGGCGCGTCCGGCCGGAGTCGCCGTCTTCGGTCCCGCCACGCAAGGTCACTGGCTGACGCGCCTCGGCATCGATGCACGACTGCGGTCGCTCAGCGCGGCGAGCCCCGACCGCGCCGAAGAATTGAAGGGCCAGCGCGACCGGCTGGTCGAAGCACAAGCCATGGGCAATCTCTTCAAGGCGATCGCCCTCACCGCCCCGGGCTGGCCCGAACCCGCCGGATTTTCAGGAGAAGCCGCATGACCGCCGTCCAACTGGCACGCCCCGACGATGCCGAGGCGATCTCGATGTTCGCCAACGGATCGTTCACGCACACCTTCGGGCATATCTATGACCCTGCCGACCTTGCGGCCTTCTTGGCGGGCTGGAACCCGCCGGAGCGCGTGCGCGCGCAAATAGGCGACGCCGATCACGACATTGCGCTCGTTCGCAACGAGGACGGCGCGATCCTGGGCTATATCAAGATGGGACCCGTCGATTTCGACCTGCCGCCCGAGCAGCCGGCGGACGATGCTGTCGAGCTTCACCAGCTCTATGTCGCCGAGGCGGCGAAGGGCACGGGCGTCGCCGCGGCGCTGATGGACTGGGGGATCGCATGGGCGCGCGAGCGCGCGTCGATCCTCTATCTGTCGGTCTTCACCGAAAATGCCCGCGCGCAGGCCTTCTATCGCCGCTATGGCTTTATCGACGTCGGCCGCAACGCCTTTCGCGTCGGCAACCACATCGACGAGGACCGCTTCTTCAGGCTCGACCTATGACCGCGCCCTTCGTTACCGCCCCGACACTGACGGGAATCGCGCACGGCTTTTTCGGTCGCCGGGGCGGCGTGTCGACCGGCGATCTTGCCTCGCTCAATTGCGGTCTCGGGTCGGGCGACGATCCGGCGCTGATCGCCGAAAATCGCCACCGCGTCGCAGAGGCAGCGCTGCCCGGCGCGGCGCTTGCGGGGCTGTATCAGGTCCATGGCAACCGCTGCGTCATCGTCGACGAGGCCACCGACCTGTCGCAGCGGCCGGAGGCCGATGCGCTCGCGACGCGCACCCCGGGCCTGTTGCTCGGCATCCTGACCGCCGACTGCGTGCCGGTGCTGTTCGCCGATGTGAAAGCGGGCGTCGTCGGCGCCGCGCATGCCGGGTGGAAGGGCGCGATCGCGGGCGTGACCGATGCCACGCTCGACGCGATGGAAAGCCTCGGCGCCGACCGGGCGAACATCGCCGCCGCGATCGGCCCGTGCATCGGACGCGCCTCCTATGAAGTCGACGACGCCTTCGCAGACCGGTTTGTCGCCGACGATCCCGCGAACGAGCGCTTCTTCGCTGCAGGCAAACCCGGCCACGCGATGTTCGATATCGCCGCCTATGTCGCCGCGCGCCTCGCTGTGGCTGGGGTCAACCGAATTGCCATCGGTGGACAGGACACCTATGCCGAAGAGGCGGATTATTTCAGCTATCGCCGCGCCTGCCACCGGCAGGAGAACAGCTATGGCCGGCAGATATCGGTAATCGGGCTCGCATAGACATTCTGAATTCTTCGTCACCCGGACTTGATCCGGGGTCCCGCTTCCTGAAAGAGGGAAAGCGGGATGCCGGGTCAAGCCCGGCATGGCAAAACGACGCGGAGGGAATGGAACCCGAATGAAGGCTTTCTCCATACCGCGCAAACGGCTCGTTTCGATCGTCGGCGGGTCGGCGGGCAACCTCGTCGAATGGTATGACTGGTTCGCCTACGCCGCCTTCGCCATCTATTTCGCGCCGGTCTTCTTTCCGAAGGCCGATCCGACCGCGCAGTTGCTCAGCACCGCGACGATCTTTGCGGTCGGCTTTGTCATGCGGCCGATCGGCGCGTGGGTCATGGGGCGCTTTGCCGACGCGCGCGGGCGCAAGGCGGGGCTGACGCTGTCGGTCGCGCTGATGTTCGGCGGATCGCTGCTGATTGCGGTCGCGCCGACCTATGCCGCCGCAGGCCTGCTCGGCCCCGCGACCCTCTTGATCGCGCGGATGTTGCAGGGGCTGTCGCTTGGCGGCGAATATGGCGCCAGCGCGACCTACCTGTCCGAAATGGCGCCGCGCGAGCATCGCGGTTTCTGGGCGAGTTTTCAGTATCTGACGCTGATCGGCGGCCAGCTTTGCGCGATCTTCGTTGCACTCATTCTGCAAGCCTTCCTGACCGAGGCCGAACTGACGGCATGGGGATGGCGCATTCCCTTCCTCATCGGCGCACTGCTCGCGGTCGGCGTCTATCTGCTGCGCCGCAATCTCGCCGAAACGCCTTCTTTCATCAATCAGGCCGTCGACCGCCCGGCATCGACTGCCCGGCTGCTTTGGAAGGAGCATCGGCGCGAAAGCATCCTTGTCGGCATGCTGTCGGCGGGCGGCGGGCTCGGCGCCTATACCTACATCACCTATATGCAGAAATTCCTGTTCAATACCGCCGGATTCGACAAGGAGACCGCGACGTGGATCATCGCGGCGGCGCTGCTCTGGTTCGCGGCGATGCAACCCGTGTTCGGCGCGCTTGCCGACCGCCTTGGCCGCAAGCCGATGCTGCTGTTGTTCGGCATCGGCGGCGCGATTGTCGCCGCGCCGACCTTCTTCGCGATCGAGAATGCGACCTCGCCCGTCGTCGCGACCTTGCTCCTTCTGATCCCGCTGACGCTGCAGAGCGGCTACACCGCGAACAATGCGCTGGTGAAGGCCGAGCTGTTTCCCGCGCACATCCGCGGACTCGGCGTCGCGCTGCCCTATGCGATCGGCAATGCGGTGTTCGGCGGCACGGTCGAGATGGTCGCGCTCTGGCTCAAGGGTCAGGGCATCGAATGGGTCTTCTATTTCTATGTCGCCGCGGTCATCGCGCTGTCGGGGATCGCGACGTTGCTCCTCCCCGAAACCAAAGAACGCAGTCTGATCGTCGAGGATTAGCGCGCGCAATATAGTTACAATCGAAACCGGCACTGCTATGAGGGGCTCCAACATTTCCAGGAGCACCCCCATGGCCCTACGCGGCAACCCCAAGATGAACAGCAAGAAGATCGGCGACAAGGAGCTCAGCCCGGCGACGCTGATGATGGGGCTGGGCTATGACCCTGTGCTGTCCGAAGGGTCGCTGAAGCCGCCGATCTTCCTTACATCGACCTTCGCGTTCGAAAGCGCCGCCGCGGGCAAGCGATTCTTCGAACATATTACCGGCAAGCGCGAAGGCCCCGCGGACGGTCTCGTCTATTCGCGCTTCAACGGGCCGAACCAGGAAATCCTCGAGGATCGCCTTGCGGTCTGGGACGGCGCCGACGACTGCCTGGTCTTTTCCAGCGGCATGTCGGCGATCGCGACTTTGCTCCTCGCCCTCGTGGGCCAGAACGACGTGATCGTCCACTCGGGCCCGCTCTATGCGGCGACCGAGACGCTGATTGCGCGCATCCTGTCGCGCTTCGGCATCAGCTTCGTCGATTTTCCCGCCGGGGCGACGCGCGAGGAACTCGACGCAATTCTGGCGCGCGCGCAGGCGCTCGCCGACGAAAAGGGCGGCAAGGTGGCGCTCGTCTATCTCGAGAGCCCGGCAAACCCGACCAACGCGCTCGTCGATGTCGAAGCCGTGCGCGCCGCGCGCGATGCCGCCTTCACCGGCGAACAGAAGCCGGCGATCGCGATCGACAACACCTTCCTCGGCCCGCTCTGGCAACAGCCGCTGAAACAGGGCGCCGAGCTGGTGGTTTACAGCCTCACCAAATATGCGGGCGGCCATTCGGACCTCGTCGCGGGCGGCGTGTCGGGCGACCAGACGCTGATCAACGCGATCCGTCCGATGCGCAACACGATCGGCACGATCTGCGACCCCAACACCGCATGGATGCTGCTGCGCAGCCTCGAAACGCTCGAACTGCGCATGAGCCGCGCGGGCGAGAATGCGCTGAAGGTCTGCACTTTCCTCCGCGATCATCCGAAGGTGGAGGGGCTGGGCTATCTGGGCTTCATCGGCGACCCGCGGCAGAAGGATATTTTCGACCGCCATTGCAGCGGCGCCGGATCGACTTTCTCGCTGTTCATCAAGGGCGGCGAAGAGGAAAGCTTCCGCTTCCTCGATGCGCTGAAGATCGCGAAACTCGCGGTCAGCCTTGGCGGCACCGAAACGCTTGCCAGCCATCCGGCAGCGATGACGCACCTGTCGGTTCCCGACGAGCGCAAAAAGGCGCTTGGCATCACCGATAACCTGGTGCGCGTATCGATCGGTATCGAGAACGCCGACGACCTGATCGCCGACTTCGCGCAGGCGCTCGACGCGGTTTGACCATGTTCGTCATTGCGAGGAGCGTAGCGACGAAGCAATCTCCAGCTATCGTCCTGCCTTGCCGATAGCTGGAGATTGCTTCGCTTCGCTCGCAATGACGATTTCTATCTCTTCGCGCGCCAGTCGACGACCTGCCAGCCCATTTTGGGTGCAAGCCGTTTCAGCTTGCGCGAGGGTGTGGTCGCGACCGCTTCGTCGGCAAAATGCAGCATCGGATGGTCGGAGACATGATCCGAATAGGCACGGACATGTAGCTGATCCCGCGTGATTTCATTCGCGGCGAGCCAATCCGAAATGCGTGCGAACTTCGCCTCGCCATAACAATTTTCGCCCGCCAGCCGCGCATGGATATGGTCGGTGCCGTCGGGCTCGTCGAGGTGCGTCGCCAGCACATCGTCGATCCCCAGCCGCCGCGCGATCGCATCGACATACAGGTGGAAGGATGCGGTCGCGAGCAACAGCCGATAGCCGGCGTCGCGATCGGCGGCGATCTGGTCGAGCGCGGCGGAGTGCAGTCCGCGGGCGATAACCTTGTCGGCGTAGCTCTCGGCGAGCGGCGCGATCTCGCTGCGGCTGAAGCGTTTGCCGAGGAGGAGCCGAAGGTTGATCGCCTTCAGCCGCGACCGGTCGATCAACCGCAGCGCATAGCCCAGCCCGGCGAGCCCGACGAGCGGCAGCAGAAGAAGGCGCCATTGCTGACGCTGCCTCGCAACATGCATCAGGAATCCGCTATAAGTGCCTGATCGCGTTATCGTTCGATCCATGTCGTACATTGCGACGCGATGGACATAGCCGGCGGCGGTCTGGACGGTTTCGTTTTCCATGCCCGTCCTCATAAGACCGCGCGCCAATACGGCCAAGGGGGCGGGAATAGCTTGCCGTCACCCGGTAAATAAGACAATGTCGCCCGCGAGATGGTGGCCAGGGCGGATTTCGACTATAGCGACGGCGCCAATGGTGCCGCGGTTCGCTTCACCGGCCGTCTGACGCTGGCCCGTCTGGGCGACCTCCCCGCCCGGCTCGAGGAACTCGGCCCCGTCGAATCGATCGACCTGTCCGAAGTCGAACGGATCGACACCGTCGGCGCCTGGATCGTCACGCGCACGGTCAACGAATATGGCGCGACGATAACCGGAGCGAGCCCCGAAGCCGAACGCCTGCTCGAAGCGCTGAAGGACGACAAGAGCGAATATCGCGTCCATCGCGACCGTCGTTCGGCGATCGAGCGCATGCTCGAGCAGGTCGGCATGGCCAGCCTCGCGGTCTGGCACGAACTCGTCGGGATCGTCGACTTTTTCGGCGCGATGATCATTGCGCTCTTCATCCAGATCCGCGCCCGCCGCCGGCTCCGCTGGAACGCCGTCGTCACGCGCTTCCAGACCGTCGGCGTGGACGCTCTGCCGATCATCGGATTGATGAGCTTCCTGATCGGCATCGTCATCGCGCAGCAGGGCGCGGTCCAGCTCGAACAATTCGGGCTCGAGGTGTTCACGATCAACCTCGTTGGCCGCGCCTCGATCCGCGAGCTTGGCCTGCTGATGACCGCGATCATGGTCGCGGGCCGGTCGGGATCGGCCTTCGCCGCGCAAATCGGCACGATGAAACTGACCGAAGAGATCGATGCGATGCGGACGATCGGGGTGTCGCCGATGGAAGCGATCGTGCTGCCGCGCGTCGCGGCGTCGACGATCACGATGCCGTTACTCGGCTTTTACGCCAGCCTGTGCGCGATAGCGGGCGGCGGCGCCTTTGTCTGGATCGGGCTCGACATCCCGCCGCTGACCTATATCCAGCGGCTGCGTGAAATCATCCCGATGACCGATTTCTACATCATGCTGATCAAGGCACCGGTGTTCGGCATATTGATCGGCGTCACCGGCTGCTACGAGGGCATGCAGGTGCGGCAGAATGCCGAGGAAGTCGGCAAGCGCACAACCTCCGCCGTCGTCGCCGCGATCTTCCTCGTCATCGTCCTCGACGCGTTCTTCGCGGTTTTCTTTTCCTCGCTGGGATGGAATTGATGGCCGACGACATCCAGCAGCAGGAAATCGCGGAAGAGCTTGCCGCCGCCGACGCGGTGCGGCCCGAGAAATTCGAATATGCGATCCGCATTCGCGGCCTTCGCAACCAGTTCGGCGATGCGGTTATCCACGACAATCTCGATCTCGATGTCCGGTCGGGTGAAATCCTTGGCGTGGTCGGCGGCTCGGGCACCGGCAAGTCGGTGCTGATGCGCTCGATCGTCGGGCTGCAAACCCCGACCGCGGGCGAGATCGAGGTTTATGGCAAGACGCTCGATACCATCACCGACGCCGAGGAATCGCGCGACCTTCGCCGCCGCTGGGGCGTGATGTTCCAGGGCGGCGCGCTGTTTTCGACGCTCAGCGTCGCCGAGAATATCCAGGTTCCCTTGCGCGAATATTATCCGCGGCTCGACCAGCGGCTGCTCGACGAGATCGCGGCATACAAGGTGCAGATGGTCGGCCTGCCGCCCGATGCGGGTCCGAAATATCCCGCCGAGCTGTCGGGCGGCATGGTCAAGCGCGCCGGGCTCGCGCGATCGCTCGCGCTCGATCCCGCGCTGCTTTTCCTCGACGAACCGACCGCCGGCCTCGATCCGATCGGCGCGGCCAAGTTCGACGAGTTGATCCGCGAGTTGGCGGACACGATGGGCCTCACGGTCTTTCTGATCACCCACGACCTCGACTCGCTCTATGCAACCTGCGACCGGGTTGCGGTATTGGCAGAGAAACATGTGATCGCGGTCGGCACGATTCCGGAACTTCTTGCCACCGAACATCCGTGGATACAGGATTATTTCAACGGCCCGCGCGGCCGCGCAGCCGCGGGGGGCAACCAGACCGCCGCGCCGAAAGATGGGAAACGCTGATGGAAACACGCTCGAACAATGTGCTTGTCGGCGCGTTCGTGCTGTTCTTCGTGGCCGCGCTCGCGGCTTTCGTCGTGTGGCTGGCGAACGACAGCGGCGGGACGAAACGCGAATATGACATCTTCTTCAAGCAATCGGTCGATGGCCTGAACAAGGGCGCGCAGGTTCAATTCTCGGGCGTTCCCGCCGGGCAGGTGCGGCAGATCGCGCTTTGGCCCGACGATCCGCAGTTCGTGCGCGTCCGCATCGAAGTTAACGAGGGCGTCCCGATCCTGCAGGGAACGACCGCCGCGCTCGAGGGCGTCGGCTTTACCGGCGTCTCGCAGATTTCGCTCGACGGCGCGGTGAAGGGCGCGCCAGCGATCACCGACAAGGGCCCCGCGGGCAAGCCGGTGATCCCGACGCGGGTCGGCGGCCTCGGCGAGCTGCTGAATACCGCGCCGCAGCTGCTCCAGCGCCTGTCGACCTTGTCCGAACGGCTTGCCGAACTCGCCGACGATGAAAATCAGGAAAGCTTCGCCAACATTCTGAAGAATGTCGATTCCATGACCGCGACGCTGGCGCGAAACGGCCCGGCGATCGAAAGGGCGCTCGCCGATACCCGCATCGCGATCCAGCAGGCGGGCAATGCCGCCGAACAGGTCGGCAACCTCGCCGCCTCGGCGCAGGGAACGATCGACCGCAACGTCGATCCTGCCATGGCAAACCTGCGCGATACGCTGAAGTCCGCGAATGAATCGATGAAGACGCTCGAGTCCGCGATCGCGGATGCACGCCCCGGCCTCAAGACCTTCAGCGACACGACCATCCCCGAAGCCAATGCGCTGATCCGCGATCTCCGCCGCACCTCGGCATCGCTGTCGAGCCTGACCGACAAGCTGGACCAGCAGGGCGCAGGTGCCGTGCTTGGCGGCAGCAAGCTTCCGGATTACAAGAAATGAGGATGTCCATGCCCATCAAGCCGCGGACCTTCCGCACCTCCCTGCTCGTCGCGATCGCGGCCGCTACGCTTTCGGGCTGCATCGGCCTCGGCGGCAAGACCCCGCCTTTCCTGCTCACACTCGATGCCGACGCCGCGCCGAGTGCCGGCACCGCCCGCACCGCGGCGGAGGCTGCGACGCTGACGATCCTGATCCCCACCGCGCCGCAGAAGCTTCGGACCCCGCGCATTCCGGTGCAGCAGGACGACGCGAGCGTGACCTATGTGAAGGATGCGCAATGGGTCGAGGCGCCGAACCGGCTGTTCCAGCGACTGGTGTCCGAAACCGTCGCGGCGCAAACGTCGCGGGTCGTCCTCGACGAAGGTCAATATCTGACCGCGCCGGGCGAGCAGCTTGCCGGGCAGCTCATGGAATTCGGTGTCGACGCGCGCGCGAACGAAGCGGTCGTCGTCTATCAGGCAATGCTGGTGTCGGCGGGTGGCAAGAGCGTCACGCAGCGACGCTTCGAGGTGCGCGAGCCAATCACCGGCGCCATCGAGGCAAAGCCGGTCGGCGAAGCGCTGACCCGCGCCGCGAACAAGGTCGCGGTCGATGTCGCGGGCTGGCTGGGCAGCTGATCCTTCCATCGCACGCCGCCGTTGCCATGGGCCATAACCCTGCCTAAAGGCGCGGGCGCAGCCCTGCTGCATCCTTTCGCATGCCTCTTTCGGGTTTCCGGCACGCGTTTCCCCACGAGCCCGCCTGTTTGAAAGGACGCGCCCATGGGATGGATCATCCTCGCCATCGCTGTTTTTACCGAAATCTGCTGGGCGCTGAGCCTCAAATGGGCCGCGACGCTCGGGACGTGGCAGGCATCGGCGGTCCCCGTGACGCTGAGCTTCGTCAACATGGCGCTGCTCGCTTTCGCGATGCGCGAGATTTCGGCGGGCACCGCCTATGCAATCTGGACCGGCCTCGGAGCGGTCGGCGTCATCATCGGCGGCATTGTCCTGTTCGGCGAGAAGGTGAGCGTCGTACAGGTCGGCTTCATGGCGCTGATCGTGATTGGCGTCGTCGGCACCAAGCTGTTTTCGGCGGGTTGATGAACGACCGGTAATCCGGCTGCCTTCCATCGTCACCCCGGACTTGATCCGGGCTCCATTCACGCGGCGGAAGAATGGATTCCGGATCAGGTCCTGAGTGACGAAGGTGCGGAGGTACCGGAGACCGCCCTACCCCATCAGACTCTTCGACGCCTGCTCGGTTACATCGCGCGACAGACCGGGCTGCGCCAAAATGCGTTCGAGTTCGGCCCTCATCATCGCTGCACGCGTTTCATCGAATCGTTTCCAGCGGCCGAGCGGCGGGATCATCTTTGCCGCGGTCTGCGGATTCTTGGGATCGAGCGCGATGACGAGATCGGCAATCAACCGATAGCCCGCGCTGTCGGCCCGATGAAAGGCCGCCTGATTGCCGGTGAGCGCGCCATAAAGCGAACGCACGCGATTGGGGTTCGACAGGGTGAAATCGGGATGGTTCGCCAGGTCTTTCACGGCATCGACGGTGTCCGGGCGCAGCGACCAGGCCTGCACCTGAAACCATTTGTCGAGCACCAGCGGATTGTCGCGATACCGCTGATAGAAGATGTCGAGCGCCGCCACGCGCTCGTCGCTGTCGCCGTGTGCGAGCGTCGCGAGTGCCGCCTGCCGTTCGGTCATCCCGTCGGCGTCCGAAAAGACCTGAAACGCGAGCGCCGGAATATCGGCTTTGTCCGTCGCCGCGAGATAGGTCAGCGCGACACCGCGCAGCCGCCGGCCGCCCTTGGCGTCGCGCGACAGATCGGTTGCTGCGGGCGCCTTGCCGGACAGAATCGCGCGCCACTCGCTTTCCAGCGCCGTTCCGATCGCCGCCTGCAACCCAAGCCGCTCGCGGCGGATCGCATCGGGATCGACGATGACCATCTGATCGCCGATAAAGGCTTCGCTCGGCAGCAGCACCGCCTCGGCAACGAAGGCCGCATCGGCGGCGCGGCCAGCCAGCGTCGTCGCGATCGCCTCGATCACCGCGCTATGATCGGCCCGTTCGCCCGAAACCGCCGCCACCAGCGTATCGAGCATCAATTGCTGCAGCGCCTCGTACCGCGCGAACGGATCGTCGTCGTGCGCGGCGAGCCAGGCGAGTTCGCCCTCCTCGCGCGCGAAATCCAGGATGACGGGCGCCGAAAAGCCGCGATTGATCGAAAGCATCGGCCGACCGCGATACCGACCGAGCGGCACCGCCATTTCGGCGCGGTCGAGCAGAACAAGTTGCTCCTCTTCCGCTTGATGACCGCCATCGAGATCGAAGGCCTTGATGCGAAGCGGAATTGCCATCGGCGCCTTTTCGGCCTGTCCCGGCGTCGCCGGAACAGACTGGGCGAGATGCAATGTCCGCTCGCCGGTTGCGGGTTCTGTGTCGATCCGCGCGCTGACGCGCGGCGTTCCGGCCTGACTGTACCAGAGGCGAAACTGCCGAAGGTCGACACCCGCGCCCTCTTCGATCGCGCGCACGAAATCCTCGCACGTCGCAGCCTCGCCGTCATGGCGCTCGAAATAGAGATCGGTGCCTTTGCGAAAGCGTTCGGGGCCGACCATCGTCGCCATCATGCGAATGATCTCGGCGCCCTTGTTATAGATGGTCGCGGTGTAGAAGTTCGAGATTTCCTGATAGCTGTCGGGCCGGATCGGATGCGCGAGCGGCCCTGCATCCTCGGGAAATTGCGCGGCGCGGAGCAGGCGAACGTCCTCGATCCGCTTGACCGCGGGCGATCCCATGTCGGCGGAGAAGCTCTGGTCGCGAAAGACGGTGAAACCCTCTTTCAGGCTGAGCTGGAACCAGTCGCGGCAGGTGACGCGGTTGCCCGACCAGTTGTGGAAATATTCGTGCGCGACCACACCCTCGACCCCGTCATAATCGACATCGGTCGCGGTATCGGGGTCGGCGAGGATGTAGCGGGTGTTGAAGATATTGAGCCCCTTGTTCTCCATCGCCCCCATGTTGAAATCGCTGACCGCGACGATGTTGAACAGGTCGAGGTCATATTCGCGGCCATAAACGCGCTCGTCCCACGCCATACTGTTCTTGAGCGCCTGCATCGCGTGGCCGGTGCGATCGACGTCGCCGTCGCGGACCCAGATACCAAGTTCGACCTTGCGACCCGACATGGTGGTAAATTCGTCGCGGTTGACGACCAGATCGCCCGCGACGAGCGCGAACAAATAGGATGGCTTCGGCCAGGGGTCTTCCCACAGCGCCCAATGATCGCTCCCTTCCTGGCCCGACGCGACGCAATTGCCGTTCGACAGCAGGATCGGGAAGCGTGCCTTGTCGCCCGTCATCCGCACTTTGTAGCTGCTGAGCACATCGGGCCGGTCGGGGTGAAAGGTGATGCGGCGAAACCCCTCCGCCTCGCACTGCGTGCAGAGCATGCCGTTCGATGCATAAAGCCCCATCAGCTGGGTGTTGGCGCTCGGATCGATCGCCGTGTCGACCTCGACCGTCGCCGTCGTGCGATCGCCGAGGTCGACGATCAGGTCGGCCCCGTCCATCCGCCAGTCGTTCCAGCTTTCGCCGTCGACCCGCACGCCGAGCGGGGTCAGCCCGTCGCCGCGCAGCGTCAGCGGCACCGGTGCGTCCGAATGACGAACGACCGACAGCGCTGACGAGACGCGCGTTTCGTCGATCCCCAGCGCGAAATCGAGCGCGATGTCGGGAATCTGCCATTCGGGCGGGCGATAGTCGCCACGATGGATGGTGACGGGAACGGGCGGCGTGGAAGAGGCATCGGTCATGCCAAGGGGTCTAGGCGCGGCGGCACAGGCGCGCAATAAGGCGCGCGATGGCGAACATGCTGATTTTCGGAATGGGCTATGCGGCGGGGCATCTCGCCGAACGGCTGCGCGCGCGCGGCTGGGACGTCACGGGAACGACGCGCGACGGGCGGGGCGACAGCATCGCGTTCGCCGACGAAGCCGCAGTCATCGCCGCGCTGCGGTCGGCGACGCATATCCTGTCGTCGGTCCCGCCCGCTGACGGAGTAGACCCTGTACTCGCCCGCTACGGTCAGGTGCTCGCGGTCGCGCCGGCGACATGGATCGGCTATCTCTCGTCGACCGGCGTCTATGGCGATGCCGGGGGCGCGTGGGTCGACGAGAGCGCCCCGATCAAGGGTCGCCGTCCCGACCGCAACGCCGCCGACGCTGCCTGGCAAGCGTTGCGGAGCGAGGTCCGCCTGTTCCGCCTGCCCGGCATCTATGGCCCCGGCCGCTCGATCCTCGACCGCATCCGCCTGGGATCCGCGCACCGGATCGACCTGCCCGGCCAGGTCTTCAGCCGCATCCATGTCCATGACATCGCGCGCGCCGTCATCGCGTCGTTTCACGGACCGGCGGGGGTCTACAATCTCGCCGACGACGAACCCTGTCACCAGAACCGTCTCGTCGAATGGGGCGCCGCCCTGCTCCGCGCGCCCCTGCCCCCGTTGCAGGCGTTGGATGAGGCGGGTCTTTCGCCGGCGGCGCGTGCCTTTTATGCGGAAAATCGCAGGGTCGCGAATGGGAAGGCGAAACGGCTGCTGGGATGGACTCCGGAATATCCGACGTTTCGCGAGGGCCTGGCGGCCTGTAGCTAGATCCAGATATCGATCGTGTGGATCAGAACGCCCACCAGCCCGCCGACCAGCGTCCCGTTGATACGGATATATTGAAGGTCGTCCCCCACCGCATTTTCCAGCCGGTCGGTAATCGTCTTCGCGTCCCAACCGCGGATCGTGTCCGACACCAGCTTCAGCGCCGTCTCGCCATAGCTGTCGACCATCCCGACGACCGCGCGGCGCGCATAGCGATTGAGCGTGCGCTTGATCGCCGCATCCTCGCCGAGCATCGCGCCGAACTGGGTGAAGAGTTCGCCGATACGGCCCGCCAGCATCGTTTCTGGATCGCGCGCGGCCTTCAGGAGCGCGCTGCGTCCCTGCTCCCACAATCCGTCGAGCCAGCGCTTGACCGCCTTGTTCTCGAGCAGTTCGTCGCGCACCTTCGCGACCTTCGCCTTGACCTCGGGGTCGTGCTGCAGGTCGAGCGCCATCTTTGCGAGTCCCTCCTCGACGCGGATGCGCAGCGGATGCGTTTCGTCGACCGCCATTTCGCTGAGCAGCTTGCCGAGCCCGGCGACGATGCGGTTGGAGATGCTCTCGTCGAGCCCGGTGAAGCGCACGATCGCGTTCGAATTGTCGTGGACCATCTGGTGGATCAGATGCTCGTTGAGTTCGAGCGTCTTCGACCCCCATTTGACCATGGCATCGAGCAGCGGCTGGTGCCGGCCTTCCGCCAGCGCGGCCTGCAATGCCTGCCCGAGCAGCGGCGCGACATCGAGTTCGCGCAGGCGGTCGGCGATCGCCGATTTGACCATGCCGCCCAGCCTCTGCTGGTCGAGCGCGCCGAGCGCGTCGGCAATGATCCGCGACGCGCCGAGCTTGAGCCGGCCCCCGCCTTCGGCCGGGTGCGCAAGGAAGGCGCCGACCGCGCCAGCGACGTCGAGCGTCTGCATCTTGCGCGCGATCAGGCGGGGCAAAAGGAAATTGGTGAGGAGGAAACTCGCCAGCGTGTCGCCGATGCGATTCTTGTTGCGCGGGACGATCGCGGTGTGCGGGATCGGCAGGCCCAGCGGGTGGCGGAAGAGCGCCGTGACCGCAAACCAGTCGGCGAGCCCGCCCACCATCGCCGCCTCGGCAAAGGCGCGGACGAATCCGACCGCGGGATGGACGTCCTGATAATATTTCGCCGCGACGAAAATCGCCGCCATCGCAATCAGCAGTCCCGTGGCGACAACGCGGATATTGGAACCCCGGACCGGAACGGCGATACCCGATGGCCGGAAGAGAACGTGGTCGGTCATGCGATTCAAATGGCGAAACGCCGCAAAGGTTGCAACCGGCGCGGCATGACGCCGCGCCGGCGCAGGATATTCATTCCGCCGGCTCGGGCGCCGGGGTTGCATGCGGCTTCGTATCGTCGCCCTTTCGATAGGTCAGGAGATTGCTCGAGAAGAAGCGGCCAAGGCGCTTTTCGATGCTGTCGGCCAGACTGAATCCGGCCGGCACGATCAGCAGAGTCAGCATCGTCGAGAGCGTCAGGCCGCCGATCACGACCACGCCCATCGGAGCGCGCCACGCACCGTCGCCGGAGAGCGACAGGGCGGTGGGAACCATGCCGGCGACCATCGCGACGGTCGTCATCACGATCGGCTGTGCGCGCTTGCGGCCCGCGTCGAGCAACGCGTCCATCTTGCCGACGCCATGATCCATCTCCTCGATCGCGAAATCGACGAGCAGGATCGAGTTCTTCGCGACGATGCCGAGCAGCATCAGCAGCCCGATATACACGGGCATCGAGATTTCCATGCCGGCCACGAGCAGGCCGATCAGCCCGCCCAGCGGCGCGAGCAGCAAGGACGACATGTTGACGAGCGGCGACACGAAGCGGCGATACAGCAGGACCAATGTCGAAAAGACGAGCATCAGCCCCGACGCAACGGCGATCATGAAGTTGGTGATCAGTTCGGCCTGCCATTTGGCGTCACCCTGAATCACCTTGCGCACGCCCTGCGGCATCGTCTTGACCGCCGGCAGCGCGTCGATCTTCTTCTGCGCGTCGCCGGTGACAAGACCCGGTGCGAGGTCGGCGCCGATCACGATGCGCCGCGTCTGGTTGTACCGGCGCAGCTCGGTCGGCCCGGCGCCGAAACCGATCTCGGCAACCGATTTCAGCGGCACCGTGGTCCCGCGCGAGGTCGGCACCGGCAGATTCTCGATCGTCGCAAGGCTGCGGCGCGAGTCTTCGGACAGCAGCACGCGGATCGGGATCTGGCGATCGGACAGCGAGAATTTCGCCGCATTCTGGTCGATGTCGCCCAGCGTCGCGATGCGAATGGTCTGGCTGAGCGCTGCGGTGGTCACGCCGAGCTCGGCGGCAAGGTCCATGCGCGGGTTGATGATGATCTCGGGCCGCGGAATGTCGCCCTCGATGCGCGGCGAGCGGATTTCCTTGAGCTTGCTCATCTCCGCGACGATCTTCAGCGCGTGCTTTTCGAGCAGCGCCGGATCGTCGCCGCCGATGACCATGGTGATGTCGCGGCCGGAGAAGCCGCCCGACTGGCTCTGGAAGGTCACGCGCGCGTCGGGGATCGCCGCCAGCTTCGGCTGCAAGCCGCGCTCCCATTCGACGCTGCTGACCTTGCGGTCCTTCTTCAGCGTGATGAAGGCATTTCCGCCGCCGACGCTTACGTCGTAAAAGGCCGTCTCGACCGCGGGATTGTCGTCGAGAATCGCCCCGATCTGCCGCGCGATCGTCTCGCTTTGCGCCAGCGTGGAGCCCGGCGGCAGCTCATATTTCACCTGGCTGAAATCGCTGTTGGTCGTCGGCTGGAACTGTTGCGGCAGGATGGTCAGCAACACGACGCTCATCACCAGCGAGAGGACGCCGACGCCGACGATCCAGACGCGATGGTCGAACAGACGCGCGTAAGCCCTTTGGGCCATGAAGGCGGCCCACCGGGTAAAGGCCCGGTCGCGCATTCCCATTGCATAAGCGGCAGCGCCGAGAATGATCTGCAACAGCGCGACGACAAGATACGCGAGGATCGCCATGAACGGCATCTTCAGCAGAAAATGCAGCGCCGGATTTGGATGGTCCTGACCCAGCGGGACCGGCTGGAAATAGCTCGCCGCGATCGATACCGCGACCAGCGCCGCGGCAATCAGCGGGACGGCAAGGAAAACCGGTCTCGTCGGCACGGGCACATACCCCGCCCGCTTTGCCTTATGCTTCGAATTGTCGAGCGTCCACGCCAGGATGCGCTCGTAACGGGCGACCCACGGACCCGACGCATGGTCCTGTTCGCCCTGCGCCGACAGGAAATAGGCCGCGATCATCGGCGTGATCATGCGCGCGACCGCCAGGCTGACGAGCACAGCAAAGACGACAGTCATGCCGAACTGGATGAAGAACTGCCCCGATACGCCCGGCATCAGCGCCACCGGCAGGAATACCGCGACGATCGACATTGTGGTCGCGACGACGGCAAGACCGATTTCGTCGGCGGCGTCGATCGACGCCTGATAGGCGGTCTTGCCCATCCGCATGTGCCTGACGATATTCTCGATTTCGACGATCGCATCGTCGACGAGCACGCCCGCGACAAGGCTGAGCGCGAGCAATGACAGACCGTTCAGCGAGAAGCCCATCAGGTCCATGAACCAGAAGGTCGGAATCGCCGACAGCGGGATCGCCATCGCGCTGATCAGCGTCGCGCGCCAGTCGCGCAGAAACAGGAACACGACGACGACGGCGAGCACCGCGCCCTCGATCATCGCCGCCATCGAACTGCGATATTGTTCCTTGGTATATTCGGTTCGCGTGAACAGGATCTTGAAATTGACCTTCGGGTTGGCCTTTTTGATCTGTTCCAGCTTTTTCATGGCTTCGTCGTGGACCGTGACGTCCGACGAACCCTTCGCCTTCTCGATCGAGAAGGAGAGCACCTGTTTGCCGCGGATCTTGGCAATATTGCGTTGTTCGGCATAGCCGTCGCTCACTTTGGCGACATCGGACAACCGGATCGTTCGTCCGTTGCCGATCGCGATGCGGGTTTCACCAAGCGCAAAGGCGCTGGCGGCGTTGCCGAGTACGCGAACCGCCTGTTCGGACCCGGCGATCTCGGTACGGCCGCCGGCGGCATTGACGTTGGTCTGGCGAAGCTGCTGGTTCACCTGGCTGGCTGTCAGCCCATAGCTTTGCATGCGCGCGGGATCGAGGATCACGCGAATTTCGCGGTCGACCCCGCCCGACCGGCTTACCTTCGCCATGCCGGGAACCGACAGCAATTCCTTGGCAACCGTATTGTCGACGAACCAGCTCAGCTGCTCGAGCGTCATGTCCGACGCCTCGACCGAGAAGAAGGTGATCGGGCCGCCCGCGATATCGACCCGCACGACCTGCGGCTCGAGGATGCCCTCGGGCAAGTCGCTGCGAATCTGCTGAACCGCCTGGTTGACGTCGTTATAGGCGCGGTCGATCGGGGTACCGATCGCAAATTGCACCATCGTCCGGCTGTTGCCCTCGCTGACATAGGAGGACAGCTCGTCGACGCCGCTCACGGCGCGTACCGCCGCCTCGACGCGCTGCGTTACCTGCGTCTCGAGTTCTGAGGGCGCCGCGCCCGGCTGCACGACAATGACCTGAACCGCCGGGAATTCGACGTCGGGATTGTCGTTGACATCCATCCGGTTGAAGCTGACGAGACCCGCCAGCAACAGCAGCAGGAACAGCACGATCGGCGGCACCGGATTGCGGATGCACCAGGCGGAGATGTTGCGAAAACTCATGGTTCAAACGCCCTTGGCACTTGCGGTTGCGGCACCCGGATCGGTGCGATTATTGCGACGACTTCTGCAACACCGGCTTCACCTTGTCGCCGGGGTTGAGGAAGGCGCCCGCGAGCACGACAACCTTTTCGGTGCCATTGAGGCCCGATGCGATCGAAACGCCGCCATCGGTGACGGTGCCGACCTTGATCGCGCGCTTTTCGATCTTGTTGTCCTTGCCGACGATCAGCACGAAATTGCCCTCGGGCCCGCTCTGCACCGCGCTTTCGGGAAGCAGCGGCGCCTCGGCCGTGCCCGACACGAGCCGCGCATCGGCGAAACCGCCCGGACGCAGTGCGGTGCTGTAGGGGACGGCGATGCGTACGGTCCCCTGACGTGTGTCCATGTTGACGATCGGCGAGACCTGCCACACCTGCCCCGCGATCTGCAGGCTGGTACCGACCGGCGTCACCGTTGCGCGGGTACCGACCTTGACGTGCTGGAGGTCGCTCTCGGCAAGCTGTGCAAGCATTTCCATCTCGCCGCCCTTCGCCATGCGGAACAATACACCACTGCCCGCGCCGACGACCTGGCCGGGCTCGACCTGACGCGTCAGCACCAGGCCCGCCTCGGGCGCGACGATATTGAGACGGCCGTTACGGGCAACCGCCTCCTTATACTGCGCCTGTGCGACGCGGACGCGCGCATTGGCCGAATCGCGCGTGGCGCGCTTGCGGTCCATGTCGGCCTTCGAAATGAAGCCGCGGCCGACCAGCGCCTGCGCGCGGTCGAGTTCGGCCTGCGCCAGATCGGCGTCGGCCTGAGCAACCTTGATCGACGCGGCAAGGCTGGCCGCCTGCTGCGCCTGCACCGCGCGGTCGATGACCGCGAGCGTCTGACCGGCGCCGACCCACTGGCCGGGCTCGACGAGCACCCTGACGACCTGCCCGCCCTCGCCGGCAACGCCTACGGGCATCTCGCGGCGCGCGGCGATCGTACCGTTTGCGGCGATGGCTGCATCGACCGACACCCGGCCGGGGATCATGACGGTGACGTTCGGGATATTCTGCGCGCCCGGCCCGCCGGCACCGGCGGCCGCACCGTCGTCCTTGCTCGCCGAAAAGGCAAACCAGGTCGCGGCGAGCGCGAGCGCGATCAGCACGACGGCGACGATCAGCCGCGTCCGCTTGCGACGGCTATCCGCCTCTTCGTAATAGCTTTGCGTCCCCGCCAGGCTGTCCATCGAATCCACTTTCCGTTCGTAGTTCACGCCATACCCCCTCTGCCGCGCCCTATGCCGCACCGCGACCGCCATGGCGGTGCGTCCGGCCCGCGATGGCAGGATCATCCCTTTGAAGGTGTATTATCGTATTAAATCACCGCGTGCAAGAGGTGAACTTTACCGCACCCGCTGCCTCTGCGGCGGGCTCCATAGGCAAGGAACTTCCCGATTTCCAGTGCTTGGCATATGAAAAAGGGGCGGCCGACGCCTAGGTCGACCGCCCCGATTTTCGGATCCGGTCCGGTCCCGATGGAACCGGACCGACATCCGTTCGATATAGTGGCGTCAGCGCACCCGGCCGCGGCGGAACAGGTTGACGATCGCAAGCAGGATCAGCGCGCCGATGAACGCGGTGACAAGGGTTCGCCAGTCGAACGCGTCGCCGCGCAAATGGCCGCCGCCCAGAAAGCCGCCGAGCAGCAATCGGCCGAGGATCGAACCGATACACCCGACGATGATGTTCAGGAAAATGCCCTGCTGGGCATCGGTGCGCATCACGATGCTGGCGAGCCAGCCGATGATGCCGCCCATGACAAGTGCAATAATGAAATCAATCATGTTCTGACCCCCTACGATCATTATGACGCCTGATGAAACAGGCATGGACGATGCTAACCTAAATATTTGCAATCGCCTAGCGAAATGGCGGTGGCCGGACGGTGTATGTCGGCACGGTCATGGGTCGCTGCCGTTCGTTCGGCGACGATATGCAAATGCGAGATGGGGGGAAAAGGTTCCCGGCCGCGATCCGGAGACCGCGGCCGGGAAAGGAGGATCAGTTCCGGTCGGGGAACTGCTCCGGGTCGCACCAGCGGCATAAGCGGTCCGCTTTGACCGCGGTGTGACGGTCGTCACAGGAAAGGGAAATAGTTGCGCGGCTGCCGCGCCCCGCGCCAAGAGCCGAAGCGCGCAAAAGGCGCATGCGAAATGGGGGCCGGCATCGCTGCCAACCCCCACTATCCGGTTGTTGCTCCGACGGACCTCCGCTCCGCTCCATTCCGGTCTGCCGGTCCGAAGACCTGCAACCCGCAGATAATGCGTTTCGGCGTACGCCAAATCAGTCCGGCGATGGTTTGGTCGGCCCCCTTGCGGGGGCCGGCCTCACCTGAAAGCCCCTTCATCATCTTGTCCGTGCCTTTGCCGAAGCAACTGCGCTTCCAGAGCGATGGACTGTCTTTCATGTACCCGATCTGGTTCGCCTCAACTCGTGGGAATCGCTGCGTTCCGTGATCAAGCTATCGAATGATTTCCTCGTAAATCCAGTCCGTTATCTTCCGGCTAGTCTTGCAACTACCCTTCATGTCCCGGCGGCTTTTCGTCTCCGTCTTCCGATGATTTGAAGCTGTCACGAACCGATTTCGGCGCCAACAAGAATCATGCGAAAAGGCCGCCCCGGCGCTCCGCGCTTGTGGATAAGTCCGGCATTAGCAACAAGGCATTTCCCCGCAGCATTTTTGTAACAAGGCTGCAGCATTTTCGGATTCGATTGCCGCACCGCAGCAATCGAATCGCGGGAACGACTGCTCTTTTATCCGAGCCGAGTCGCGACTCAGGCGCGTCCCAGATCGCCCTTCCCGACCGTCCCCGATGCCATGTCGAGCATGCGGTCGAGACTCTTGCGCGCCGCGAGGCGGAGGTCCTCGTCCATCTCGATCCGCGGCTGGAGATCGCGCAGCGCGAGGTAAAGCTTCTCCATCGTGTTGAGCGCCATATAGGGGCAGATGTTGCAGTTGCAGTTGCCGTCCGCGCCCGGCGCGCCGATGAAGGTCTTTTCGGGCAGCGCGAGTTCCATCTGGTGGATGATGTGCGGCTCGGTCGCGACGATCAGCGTGTCGCCGGGAAAGCTCTTCGCGAACTGCAGGATGCCGCTCGTCGACCCGACATAGTCGGCGTGGTCGACGATGTGCGGCGGGCATTCGGGATGGGCCGCGACCGGGGCGCCGGGGTGCTGCGCCTTCAGCTTGATCAGCTCGGTCTCGCTGAACGCCTCGTGGACGATGCACACGCCGGGCCACAGCAGCATCTCGCGCCCGAACTTGCGGTTGAGATAGCCGCCGAGATGACGATCGGGGCCGAAGATGATCTTCTGGCTCTCGGGAATCTGGCTGATGATCGTCTCGGCGCTCGACGAGGTGACGATGATGTCGCTGAGCGCCTTCACCGCCGCCGAGCAATTGATATAGGTCAGCGCGATATGGTCGGGGTGCGCCTCGCGGAACCGTTTGAACTGTTCGGGCGGGCAACTGTCCTCGAGGCTGCAACCCGCATCCATGTCCGGCAGGATCACCGTCTTTTGCGGGCTCAGGATCTTGGCCGTCTCGGCCATGAATTTCACGCCGCAAAAGGCGATGACATCGGCGTCGGTATCGGCGGCCTTGCGCGACAGCTCGAGTGAATCGCCGACGAAATCGGCAAGATCCTGAATCTCGGGCTTCTGGTAGTAATGCGCGAGGATGACGGCGTTGCGTTCCTTGCGAAGGCGTTCGATTTCGGCGCGCAGGTCGATGCCCGAGAGATTCTCGCGGATGGGAGCAGTCATGGCTATTCCTTATATGGGTTTGCCCTCGGCCGCCCCTCTACACCGCACCCGGCGACAGGGCAATTCGCCGTTCAGCCGCCGGCGAGCCGCGTGGCGAGCGCAATGACGGGAGGCGTCATGGCAAGAAGCGATATGGTAACGCGCACCGCGATGACAATTGCCGCGAGCACCCATGTCGCCGGATGAACGGCGCCGCGCGTACGCCGGTCGTGCGCCGCGATGAGGGCGACGACAAAGAGCTGGCACAGCGCGACGGCCGGTTCGGCCCATGGCCCCATCAACGGAATGGGCAGCGTCCGGCCGAGCGCGGGCTCGAGGATCACGATCGTCGCGCCGATCATCAGCCGCCGATGCCATTCGGTCTGGCGCCGGCGCCGGATCGCGATGGTGACGAGCGCGCCGAAGGTCAGCGCCTCGATTGTCGTGAGCATCAGGAAATAGGGTGGCGTAAAAAAGGGCGGAAAGCGGTGCAGGACGAGCGATGCCAGCCCCGTGTAGATCGCGAGGGTCGCGATCAGCACCGCGAGCACCGCCCCGGCCCAGCCGAGCCGCCGGTGCAGCGCCATGTCGCCGCGCGCTTCCAGCGTTGGCTGTGCAATCAGCAGGCCCAGCCATGCGAGCATCGCGACCCCGTGCACATGGACCCACCACGGCGCCTTCGCCGGATCGACGAAGCCGCGCAGCGCGAATTGCAGGAAACCCAGGATGATGAAGACAGCAAGACCAATCGCCATCCGCTGCCAGAACCGCTCGGCGCGCACTGCGCCCTCCGCCATCGTCGCCATGCCGCACCCCCCGTTTGGCTGGAACCCGCCGGCCATTTAGCACGGCGGCGTGAAAACGGAAACCGGACGTTATTCTCCCGCGAAGCGCGCGGTCACCTTGGCATCGATCCCTGCGGCTTTCAGCGGCATGGCAAAGCTTTGCTCTACCGCGGTTCGCGCGGCGTTCCGGGCCAGTCGCATCGGCGTCGTCCCCTTCGCCTGCTTGATCAGCTCTTCTTGCGCCGCCTTGCGGTTGGCGGCGTCGAGCGTCTGCTCGGCATCAGTGAGCGTCAGCAGGATCACGCCGTCGCGGAATTCGCTGATCGCATCGATATCGATTTCGGGTCCGGCGAGGCGCAGCGGCGGCAGGGTGACGGTCAGCGCGTTGGTATCGCCATCCCAGTCGAGGTCGGATTGCTTCAGGCCGCCGAGGTCGAGCTCGTACCGCACCGTCCCGGGCATGATCAGCGTCTTCTTCGCCTCGAGCCCCAGGCGCGTCTGCTTCGAGGTCACGACCGCAACATAGCGCGCGGTGAAAGGCACCAGCACATTCTGTTCCTGCAAGCCTTGCAGGCTCGCGGCGACGACGGTCTGCGGATCATAGCCGCGCTGCCAGTCGCGCCACGCCGACACCGACCACCAGACGGCGAGCGCGAGCAGCGCCGCGGCCGCGAGCAGGATCAGGCGCGGCAGAAGGCGCGGAGCGGGGGCACGGTCGGTCATGGCGTGGTATAATCCGAACAATCGGGCGCGGGCCGGTCCATTTGATAGCGCGCGGCCGCCGCGTCGTAGCGCAGCACCCGGTCATAGGTGCAGGCGGGATCGCGCGCGCGAACCAGGTCGGCGCGCTTCAGCTTCGTCGCGCTATTGTCCTCCGACCGGCGCGAGCTCCGCGGAAAGGCCGTGGCGACAGCGCGATAGCTGAGCGTCGGAAACAAAGCCGCGCCACCGGGCGCGGCAGCGAGGGTCGCGCCGAATTCATATTCGTCGTGGCACGCCTCTAGCCTGTCCTTCATATCCTCTTCGGAAAAGCAGGCGCGGATCAGCAGCGACCCGTTCCACGGCACTTCGATCGCCTCTCCGCCCAGCCGGGCCGCGTTCGGCGTCGCATCGAGTTCGATCAGGTGGAGCTGCGACGCCGAACCGCCTCCGCCCGAATACATGCTCGTCTGCCCGGTCAGGATGCCGACGAGATAGCGGTTCGCACCATCGCCGCCTTTGGCCCGGATCAGCTTCGGCCACAGGTCCACCGACTGCGCCTCGGGAAATTCGGGCAGCGCCAGCGAAACTGCCTGCGCGCCGGGCGATAAAACGCGCAGGACGGCGTCTGCGGCGGCGCCCTCTTCGGCCGCCGGGACTTCAAGGCACAGGCTGCGATCGGGCAGGCACTGGCTTTTGCCTTCGCCGGCGATCAGCGCGACAACCCGTCCGGGGGCGGGTGGAGACGCCGCAACCGCAGCAGCCATGAACAACGACAGGATCACGCCAATTCCCATTCTTCCTGCCCCGATTCCGCCAGGCGGACGCGGACGACGCCCCGCGCCTTCAGGTCGAGCAAGTGAGCCAGAACCGACCGGCCCGCTGCGCCCGTCAGGCGCGGGTCCAGGCCCTTGTACATATGGCTGACCATGACCGGGATCACAGCGGTGCCTTTTTCCAGCTCGCGCACGATTTGCCGCTCGCGCTGCTTGCGATGACCGAGCATGCCGCGGACCAATTGCCTCGGCTTGGTCACCGCGGGGCCGTGCGCGGGATAATAAACCCGGTCGTCGCGGTCGTAGAGCTTCGACAGGCTCGCCATATAGGCCGCCATGTCGCCGTCGGGCGGACTCACGACGCTGGTCGACCAGGCCATGACATGGTCGCCGGTGAACAGCGCGCCGGTCTCGACCAGCGCGAAGCAGAGATGGTTCGATGTGTGTCCCGGCGTCGCGACCGCTTCGAGCGTCCAGCCATCCCCCGAAATCCGCTCGCCGTCGGCCAGCACGCGGTCGGGAGCATAGTCGGGATCGAAGGCGGAATCGGCGCGCGGACCATCGTCGGAAAGCGCGAGCGGCGCGCAGCCGATGATCGGCGCGCCGGTCGCGGCCTTCAGTGGCGCAGCGGCGGGCGAATGATCGCGGTGCGTATGTGTGCAGAGAATCGCGGCGATCCGCTGGCCGCGGGTGGCGCGCAGGATCGCGTCGACATGGCCTGCGCCATTGGCGTCGGGCGGATTGCCGATGCTCATGCCAGATCCGGTCGGGCCGGGATCGATCACCGCGATGTCGCTTCCGGCGCCGACGATCCACGTTTGCGTGCCGGTGAAGGTATAGGGCGAGGGGTTGGGCGCGAGCACGCGGCGTACCAGCGGTTCGTGCTGCTCGCACTCGCCGGCATGGATTGTGTCGGGCCAGGGCTTTGCTTCGCTCATGCGTCCCATGTGGCACCGGCCTCGCCGAAGGAAAAGGACGTAGCACCAAAAAAGGCACAAACGAAAAGCGGCGACGAGAAAAAGGGAGCGACCTGGCCGCTCCCTTTCCCCGCCCCACACGCCAGTCTTACCGGGGACGAAGACCAGCGTCGAAGCTGACGGGTTTCAGGGTCCTGACTCCCTTCGACCCGCTTTCCTTTGACCGCTTTCCTATTTGTCGGATTTCTCCATGTCGGCGATCGCCTTGTCGAGATCGGCCTGAACCTTGGCGCGCATCTCTTCGGACAAGCCCCGCGCCCGCTCGCCCTCGGCGAATGCTTCGCGCGCCTTCTTGAGCGCCGACAAGCGGGCCGCGCGCCCCTCCGGCCCGTCGGCGCATGCGAACATCACGACGCGGCTGCGCTTGTTGCCGTCGCTTTCGTCGCGGTTGACGACCGGCGGGGTCTTTCCGCCCTCGCCGCAGCGAACAACCATCGCCTTGCCAGCGACCGGTGCCCATGCGGCATGCGGCATCGCTGGCACGGGCGGCATGGCTGGCATCCGCGGCATGGGCGGCATCGGCGCCATGACGGTGCGGAAGCTCTCGCGACGCTTCGCTTCCAGCCTGTCGGCGATTGCGTTGGCCTTGGCACCGGTAACCCCCTGCTCCTTCAGCGTCGCAAGAATGTCGTCGCGCGACAGGCTGCCGGGCATTCGGACCTCGACGCGCCGGGCCTTGTCCTTGCCCACCGTGCCGTCGGCGGGAGCGAACACCACAGCCTGATGGCCTTCTTCATCGCCATCGCGGCGGATGATGATGCGATGGACTTCACGCTTCTGGCCCTCCTTGTTCGCCGTCTCGCCATCATGCCGCTCGGTAAAGATCATTACGCCGGGGGCTTCCGGCACGGCCGGAGCCTCGGGCGGCACCGGCGCCTCGGGTGGCAACGGTGCCCCGGGGGCCGCTGGCGGAGCCGGCGGTTCCGGCACATCCGACTGGGCGCTCGCGATACCGGCGGGCACGAGGGTCGCGGTCGTTGCGAGCACGGCGAGCGTCGCACCGCCGACCAGCAGCTTGCCGATCAACCCGCGCTTTCTGGAAATATCCCCCCTCGTAAGCATTGTCAGTCTCTCCTGCAGATTGTCATGGACCGCCATCGGCGCCGCGAGCGACAGCCGCGAGCCTACGGCCGCCTTGGCAATCGCCGTGGCATAGCGCGCGGTACGCAGGCCCCGCGGGGCGTCGTCGGCCATGGTCAGCACGCGCGCATCGCACGCCGCTTCCTGATCGAACCGAAAGGCGCGGATCGCGCGCCAGGCGAACGGATTGAACCATTGGGTCGCGAGCAGCAGCAGCGCCGCAGCATTCGCCCACAGGTCGCCATGGCGGTGGTGCGCAAGCTCGTGATCGATCGCCAGCGCGCGCTCTTCGGCGACATAGCGCCCAAAGAAATCGTGCGGGACGGCGACGAAACGGCGCCACAGACCAAAGGCGACCGGGCCATCGACGGCGTCGGTCATGATCAGACGGATCGTCCCGAGCGGTTCGAGTTCGACCGCGCCGCGCAGCGCCGCGTCGCGAAACCGACGGTGCGACACCCACGCCGAGACGAGGACGAAAACCACACCCGCGAGCCACAGGGCGAAAAGATAGGGCAAGGCTTCGGCAAGACTCCACGCCGGCGAGGTCGAGGCAACCGGCAAAGCGGGCGTTCCGGAATTTTCGGCGATGTCGACCAGCACTAGATCGGCCGGCGCCGCAGACGTCGCCGCCACGGTGACCGGGTCGGCGAACGGCAGCGGCGGCAGCACGAGGCGCAGCGCCGGAACCAACCAGAGCGCATATGTCAGACCGGGTCCGAAATGGCGCGCGAAGGGCTTGCGGATCAACAGCACCGCAAGGACGAGAATGGCGGTGGTGATCATCGTATCACCCCACGCCTGCATGACCATAGCGGCGCTCATGACTTGAGCTTTCGCAGTAGGGCTTCGATCTCGGCAATGTCGGTGTCGGTCAGCGCCTCGCGCTCGGCAAGATGCGCGATCATCGGGCTGACGCGGCCGCCGAAGAGGCGGTCGACGAAGCGCTGTGATTCTTCGCCAACCGCCTCGGCGCGGTCGATCGCGGGGCGATAAAGATAGCGGCGCCCGTCGGCCTCCGCCGCCACCGCGCCCTTCTGGACCAGCCGCGCAAGCAACGTCTTCACGGTCGCCTGCGTCCATCCGTTGATCTTGCCGATACGCTGGGTCAGGTCCGCGGCGGTCTGCGGGGCCTTGTCCCACAGCGCCGACAGCACCTGCATTTCCGACTCGCTCGCTCGCTCCGCCATATCGGAACCCCTCCCTTATTGGCGTTCATCTGCAATGCGACTACAAATGTAGTCAATTGGCTGAACGCTTCCTGAATGACGCCGGACGGCGACGTGTCGGAATTTTTGACAGCGGTCACACATGGTAAGGAATCGCTAACCAGCGTTACCCGCGGAAAACACCGGTCGCGGCAAACTGGCATGGCACTTGTATGGTATCGGATGTTCCCGAGTGTTCCGCTCAATGGAGCGGTGGGGGGCATCGGTCTGGGCCCTGATGCCCCCCGCCCCCACTCCGGAACCCCCCACTTGCCCCGATGCAGACGGGGGGCGGAGCGGCTCAAAAGCCCCGCCCCCCGGATGCTTCACGTCCGGTCTCGACGGAATGACGGCTAGCGACCGATTGCGTACCTTCCGATTTTCGTCACCCTGAACTTGTTTCAGGGTCCATGGCCTGCCGTTTCCTTCGCCGCAGCGCTAGACGAGAGCTCAGGCCATGGATGCTGAAACAAGTTCAGCATGACGAGGTTCCAAGGCCCGCTTCCCACCCCAAAGTCGCCGTTCGCCGCACAAGAAAAAGGGCGGCACGCGGCCGCCCTTTGTCCATCCGCTATGACAAATTCTATTCGGCCCGCGTCGGAACACCGTCCATCAGCTGGTGCAGCTCGCCGGCTTCCCACATCTCCATCATGATGTCGCTGCCGCCGACAAATTCGCCCTTCACATAAAGCTGGGGAATCGTCGGCCAGTCCGAAAATTCCTTGATTCCCTGGCGGATTTCCATGTCTTGCAGCACGTCCACCGTGTCATATTCGATGCCGAGCCGGTCGAGCATCGCGATCGCGCGCGAGGAAAAGCCGCATTGCGGGAACAGCGGCGTGCCCTTCATGAACAGCAGGACGGGGTGATCGGCGACCAGCTTGGCAATGCGGTCGTGGGTGGCGGGATCGCTCATGTCAAAATCTCCGGGGGGCGCGGGGCGCCGAAAAAGTTTCGCGTCTTGTCCCTATGAAGGAACGGCTGTCGTCAATTGCAAGGCATGAAGTTCGCCGCCCATGCGTCCGCCGAGCGCGGCATAGACCGCCTTGTGCTGCGCGACGCGGGTCAGGCCGCGAAACGATTCGCTCACGACATGCGCCGCATAATGGTCGTTGTCGCCTGCAAGGTCGGTGATCGTCACCGCCGCGTCGGGAAACGCCGCCGCGATCATCGCCTTCAGATCCTCCTCGCGCATCGCCATCCGACCGGCCTTTAGCTCTGGCTGTCCATGAACTGGCGGCGCGCCTCGGCCGTTTTTTCGTTCAGCACCGCGCGAATTTCGGCATCGCTTATTTCGACCTGCGCGGCGGTCAGATCGCCCGCCAGCTTGCGGATGACGTCCTCGTCGCCCGCTTCCTCGAAATCCGCTTGCACGACGGCCTTTGCATAGGCGTCGGTTTCCTCGGGGGTCAGGCCCATGCGTTCGGCCGCCCATTCGCCGACCAGACGATTGCGGCGCGCGGTGATGCGGAACAGCACGTCCTGGTCACGCGCGAATTTCGCTTCAAAGGCCCGTTCACGATCGTCGAATGCGTTCATCTTGTCCTCACCGGAAATGAATATGTCCATTCCAGATAGGTTGCCGCGCCGAAGCGCGCAAGAAGGGTGTGCCGCAGATCACTTCCCTTTTCCGGGCGAAGGGGTTAGGGTTCGCGGCGACGGGAATGGGTCGTACCGCAGCGTATAGACTGCGCCATGCCCCCGACATTTCAGGCATGGCGCGTCGAAGCTCGTCCTTGGGGGATTGATGATGACTGTTCGACGTCCGTTTTTGCCGATTCTGGCTGCGCTTGCCGCGAGTGCGGCATTCCCCGCGCAGGCGCAGACCGGCGACCCGACCCTGCGCGACAGCTTTTCGATCGGCAGCCAGGGCGGCGCCCTGTGCGAAGTCCAGGCGACCGTCCGCGATTCGGTGGTGAGGGGCATGTTCGACCGTGCCTGGGTGATCGTCTGCCGCGACGCCAGCCAGCCGGTCGGTTATGTCCGGATGCTCCGCGCGAGCGCCGACGACGCGCGGGCGCGGATCGATGCGGGGCGAGCGGGTACGATCATATGCGTCGACCGCGACACCTGCACCGTGAAGGACAGCAATGTCGGCTGGACGACGCGTATCGAGAGGGACGGGAACACCGCCTATGCGGTCGAAGGGTTTTCCGCGTACGACGACGCGCTGAACATCGCGCTCGAATCGGTCCGGCAAAGAAAAGTCGTGCCCGGCGAGATCAAGGTCGCAACGACATCCGTCGGCGGCAGCGACGGCTTCGCCCGCACGCTCGCGGGGACGATCGACATCGACAAGGCGCTGGCCGAGGGATATCGCCGCAATCACAGCGGCGATTATGCCGAGGCGGCGGAATTTTTCGAGGCGCTGTCGCAGCGGACCGCGGAGGAACAGGCCGCCGCGGGGATCGACCCGACCGAATTCACCCTCAATCGCGCGCTCCAGCGTTCGAACCTCGGCGAGTTCGCAGAGGCCGACCGGCTGTTCGGCGAAGTCGAGTCCATCCCGACCAGCGATCCGGTCCAGCTTCGCTTGCGCCGCAATTTCCGCGCGATCCATGCGTTGAACCAGCGCGACTATGACGGCGCCGCCGCGCTTCTCGAAACGCCGATCCCGCCGCTCAGGAACGAGGTCGCGGTGAGCGGCAGCGCGGTCACGCTGACGCCCGAGATCGTCGCCGGCGTCAACAGCGGCGCGAACGCCCGCGCGGTACGGCAAACCAGCGGCCGCGACCGGTTGACCCCGGTCGAGCGTGCCCAGATCATCGACGCGCAGGCGATCCATTTGCTCGGCACCGTCGAACGGCTCCGCGGCAATCCGCAAGCCGCGAAAGCGGCGCAGCTCAAGGGTCTCGCCGACGCAGTCGCCGTGCGCGACGGACGGGTCACGTCGATCATCCGGCTGCGTTCGCAGATGCTCGGCGAACTTGCGCTTTCCGAGGAAGCGCTCGGCGACAACGCCGCAGCCGACGCCCGCTTCCAGGATTCGATCGGCGCACTCGCGGTCGAATATCCCGAAACCAATGCTCTCGCCTCGGCGCGCGCGCGCTATGCGGCCTTTCTCACCCGTCATGGCGAAGACGACAAGGCGCTCGCGATCTATCACGATGTCGTCGGCGCGCTCGCGGGTTCGCAGCGGTCGACCACCGGCATGGCGAACATAATGGCGCCCTATTACAGGCTGCTTGCGAGCCGCGCCGCGACCGACCCGAAGGCCGCGAACGACTTCTTCATCGCGAGCCAGCTCCAGGTCCGCCCGGGCGTCGCGGACACTCAGGCCGTTCTCGCCCGCGAACTGTCGTCGGGCAGCGACGACGGCGCGCGGCTGTTCCGGCAAGCGACGACACTCGATCGCGACATCGAACGCGCCCGCATCGAGGACGCGCGTCTGGGCCAGCTGCCCGAGACGCCGGAGGTCAATTCGCTGCGTGCCGACCTGAAGACCCAGCTTGCCAACCTGTCGTTCCAGCAGTCCGAAACCCTCGCCAAGCTGGCGGATTTTCCGCAATATCGTGTCGTTGCGTCGGGCAAGCTCGACCTCGCCGAACTCCAGCAGGTGCTGCGCCCCGACGAGGCCTATCTGAAAATGCTGGTCGTCGGCGATTCGGTGTACGGCATGCTGATCGGCCAAAGCGATGCACAGCTCTGGCGCAGCGATATCACCGCGCAAGGGCTTGAAAACGCGGTCGACACGATCCGCTCGACGATCTCGATCGTCGAAAATGGCAAGCGCGTCACCTATCCGTTCGACGCGGCCACCGCCCGCAAACTCTATACGCAGCTTTTCGCGCCGGTCGCCGACCGGCTGCCGACCGTGACGCATTTGATCTTCGAGCCCGACGGCGCGATGCTGCGGCTGCCGATCAATCTGCTGATCACCTCCGACACCGGACTTGCCGAATATGAGCAGCGGGTGGCCGACCCCAATGCAGACGCATTCGACATGCGGAACATCGCCTGGCTCGGTCGCTCGACGCGCCCGAGCACGGCGGTTTCGGCGCTGGGATTCCGCAACGCGCGCCAAGCGCCGCCGTCGAACGCCACGCGCGAATATTTCGGGCTCGGCGAAAACCTGCCGGTGCGCGGCGGCATCCTGCCGTCGCTGGGGACGCGCGGCGCGGCTGGCGGCGGTGTGGACGGCAGCTGCCAGTGGGATATCAGCCAGTGGAGCCGGCCGATTTCGGCCGCTGAACTCGTCACCGCCAGCAGCACGATGGACCGTGGCGCCGCGACGCTGCTGACAGGGGGCGCCTTCACAGATACCGCGGTCAAGAACCGCAGCGATCTTTCCGACTACCGGATCATTCATTTCGCGACGCACGGGCTGGTGACGGCTCCGCATCCGTCGTGTCCGGCGCGTCCGGCGCTCGTCACCTCGTTCGGCGACAAGGATTCGGACGGACTGCTGACCTTCCAGGAAATTTTCGACCTCAAGCTCAACGCCGATCTGGTGATCCTGTCGGCGTGCGATACGGCAGGTGCGGCGACGGTCGCCGCAACGCGCGAGGCCGGCGTCTCGAGCGGCGGCGGCAACGCGCTCGACGGGCTGGTCCGCGGGTTCATCGGCGCGGGCGGGCGTTCGGTCATTGCGAGCCACTGGCCTGCCCCCGACGATTTCGATGCGACCGAGCGACTGATCGGCGGTCTCTTCGCCGCGCAGCATGGCGAAAGCATCGCCGATGCGCTATGGGCGAGCGAAAAGCAGTTGATGGACGACAAGAGCACGTCGCACCCCTATTATTGGGCGGGCTTCGCGATCATCGGCGACGGCGGTCAGGCGCTGCTGCACGGCAACACCGCCACCGCGAAAAAGGGAGAAGCGGGCCACGCGGCCCTCTGATCCGATGGCGACCAGCGCGATCGACAGTCCGGCGCCGGGGGCGCCGCCAGCGAGCATAGCGCTTCGCAAGCGCATCCGCCGACTGGTGATGCAGCTTGGCCCGTCGCGCATGGCGGCGACGATCCTGTTCCTGATCGTCGCGACGCTGTTCGCCCGGCTGAGCTGGGACATGCCGCTGATCGGCGATGCCGAGCGCGCGCTCTATGACGCGCGCGCGACGCTGATGGCGCCGCACGTCGGGCAAGACAAGCGGATCGTCATGGTCACCTATAATGACGAGACGCTGTTCAACACCGGCATCCGATCGCCGCTCGACCGTACGATTCTGGCCAAGGCGCTGGGCAATCTCGACCGGATGGGCGCGAAGGCAATCGGCATCGATATCGCCTTCGACTCGCCGCGACCCGACGATTCCGTTTTGCAGTCGCAGCTTCGGGCGATGCAAACGCCGACCTGGCTGGCCTATGCCGAACAGGCGAGCAATCCGAATACCATTTTCTATGAGCAGCAGAAATTCCTGCAATCTTTTCTGGCTGAGGTTACGTCCGCCAGGACGCGGCCGACCAGCGTGCTGTTCCGCACCGACAATGACGGCGTGATCCGTCGCTGGCCCGACCGCCCGAAGGGCCTGCCGCCGTTGATGGCGAACGCGCTGGCACCGGTCGATCCGGCACATGCTGCGTTTCAGGGCAATATCCGCTTCCTCGTCCCCGCTCGTGCGGAGAAGGGACAGGAAGAGCCGGTATTTGCGAACATCCCGATAGACACGTTCGCGATCCCGATGGATGACGAAACCCGCGCCGGCTTTTCCGACCTGATCAGGGGCCGTTATGTCCTGATCGGCGGCGACATCATCGACAACGACCAGTTCAACACACCGCTCAGCCGCTTCACCGACCCCATCACCGGCCAGCACGAGACGATGATCGGGCTGGAAGTGCACGCGCATATGCTTGCCCAGCAACTCGACAACGCCTGGTCGCGGCCGTTGCCCAGCCTCTCGCTCTGGGTGCTCGCGGTGCTCGTCGTGCTCGCGGGCGGCCTCACCAGCCTGATCGACGTTCGCGCACGCTGGGTCGCGCTCGCCTTCCTCGTCCAGATGGCCTTCTTCATCGCCTTTCCCTTCTGGCTCCAGGGCCGGGGCGTCGATACGACCACCCTTCCCGCCTTCGGCTGGGCGATCGGCTGGCTGTTCGGCTATGCCGCGGTCGGTACCGCCGCGCGCACGATCGGATCGCGACAGCGCGCCTTCGCGCAGTCGGCGCTCGGCAAATATCTGCCCGCCGATATCGCGGCGCAGATCATGCGCGATCCCGACCAGCTGTCGCTCCATGGCGAACGGCGCAACATCTACTGCATCTTCACCGACCTCGAAGGCTTCACCAAGCTCAGCCATGCGGTGACGCCGGAAACCGTCGCGCGGCTGCTCAACGAATATCTCGACCGGCTGTCGGACATCGTCCTCGACCATGGCGGGACAATCGACAAGTTCGTCGGCGATGCGATCGTTGCCTTCTGGGGAGCGCCCATCAGCCGGCCCGACGATGGCGAGCAAGCCGCGGCCGCGGCGCTCGCCATGTTCGAAGCCGGCGAGAAATTCCGCGTCGATCTGGCCGGCGAGGATATTCCGCCGATCGGCATGACCCGCGTCGGCCTGCACGTGGGCGACGCGATCGTCGGCAACTTCGGCGGCGAAGGCCGCATCCAGTATACCGCGCTCGGCGACAGCATGAACACGGCGTCGCGGCTCGAATCGGCGAACAAGAGCCTGAAGACCGGCGTGCTGATCTCGGCCGAAGCGGCGGCGCATACGGCGCGCGACGACCTGGTGCCCATGGGCCGCGTCACGCTGCGTGGCCGCGCACGGCCGGTCGATGTCTTCACCCCGCGCCCCGATCTCGCTCCGGAACAGCGCGCGCGCATCGCGGCGCTTGTCGCCGCGCATATGGCGGGCGATAAAAGCGCCTATGTGACCGCCGCCACAGCATTGCAGCAGGAATTCGGTAAGGATTTGTCCATCATGTTCCTGATCGAACGCCTGAACAATACCGAAAAGGGAGAAAGCTATGTCCTTTCCTGATGTCACGACGCGCCGCATCGGCCTCGCCGCCGCTACCGCGCTGCTTGCCATAGCCGTCACCGGCACCGCAGCCGCCCAGTCGATGGTCGTCCGCTCGACGGGGCCTTCGGCGAGCAAATATCCGACCGGAACCAAGCTCAAATCCACCGACAAGTTGACCCTCGCCTCGGGCGACAAGGTCGTGCTGATGCAGGCCGGCAAGACGCGCACGCTGTCGGGGCCCGGCACCTTCGGCGCGTCGGGGACGATCCAGGCGAACCAGTCGATGGGCGCGACCGTCACGCGCATGCTGTCGAGCGGCCCGACGATGCGCTCGCGCGGCGGGTTTTCGCGCGGCGCCGAGGAAGCGGCACCGGTCGACCTTCGCGCGCCGAACCTGTGGCTGCTCGATTATCGCGAGGGCGGCACCTTCTGCGTCGCCGATCCGTCGCGTCTGACCCTGTGGCGTCCGAACATGGACAGCGACCAGTTGCTCAAGATCGAACAGGGCGACAAGGTGGAGACCGTCGCGATCGTCGCGGGTGCCAATTTCCGCAAATGGCCGACCGAGGCGCTGCCGGTGCAATATGGTGTCGACTATCGCCTTTCGGGCGCCGGTCTCGCCACGCCGGTCACGATACGCTTCACGCAGATGGACGCGCTGCCTGACAGCGCCGAAAGCTCGGTCGACGTGCTTATGGCAAAGGGCTGCACGCCGCAGCTCAACCGGCTGGTCGACGCGATGTCGGAGAGCGAAAAAGCAGGTGGTTAACGGCGCAGGGCGGCATTGAACCCGCCCTGTCCATCTGATAATAGTTCGAAAAAGCTGCCATAGAGCGGCAAAGTCCTTTCCTTGGGTCGAAAATTCGCCGCTGCCGGGCAACCGGCAGGGGATGACGCATTGGCGCGGGGGCCCGGAAGCGGGGGGGGGGGCCCAATATTGGG
>JAEWIL010000196.1 GCA_023387085.1 Pseudomonadota bacterium
GCGTCGGACTGGTCGCGGCGACCGACGGCAAGCCGTCGCGCCGGGTCGTCGAGGCGGCAATCGAGGCGCTGCGCGCGGTGTGGCATCGCGGCGCGGTCGACGCCGACGGTAAGACCGGCGACGGGGCGGGTATCCACGTCGACCTGCCGGTTCGCTTTTTCGACGATGCGATCGCGGCGTCGGGACACAAGGTACGTCCGAATCGCCTCGCGGTCGGCATGGTTTTCCTGCCGCGCACCGATCTCGGCGCGCAGGAGGAATGCCGCACGATCGTTGAGGCCGAGATCATCGACGCCGGCTTCACCATCTATGGCTGGCGTCAGGTTCCGGTCGACGTGTCGGTGATCGGCGACAAGGCACAGCGCACGCGCCCCGAGATCGAGCAGATCATGATCGCGGGTCCGCTGCCCCAGGAGCAGTCGGTCGCCGAGTTCGAAAAGCAGCTCTATCTCGTCCGCCGCCGGATCGAGAAAAAGGTCATCGCGGCGCAAATCGCCGACTTTTACGTGTGCAGCCTGTCGGCGCGCTCGATCATCTACAAGGGGTTGTTCCTCGCCGAGAGTCTCGCGGATTTCTATCCCGACCTCACGAACAAGCTGTTCGAAAGCCGCGTCGCGATCTTTCACCAGCGCTATTCGACGAACACCTTTCCGCAATGGTGGCTGGCCCAGCCCTTCCGCACCCTCGCGCATAATGGCGAGATCAACACGATCCGCGGCAACAAGAACTGGATGAAGAGCCACGAGATCAAGATGGCGAGTCTCGCGTTCGGCGAGCATTCGGAAGACATCAAACCGGTGATTCCGGCGGGTGCGTCGGACACGGCCGCGCTCGACGCCGCATTCGAGACCCTGTGCCGTGCCGGCCGCGACGCGCCCACCGCGAAGCTGATCCTCGTTCCCGAAGCCTGGGCGACGGACGAGGACATGCCCGACGCGCACAAGGCGATGTACAATTATCTCGCCAGCGTGATGGAGCCGTGGGACGGCCCCGCCGCGCTCGCGATGACCGACGGCCGCTGGGCGGTCGCGGGCATGGACCGCAATGCGCTCCGCCCGCTGCGCTATACGCTCACCGCCGACAATCTGCTCGTCGTCGGCTCAGAAAGCGGCATGGTGCTGCTGCCCGAGGCGAGCATCCGCAAGAAGGGCCGCCTCGGCCCCGGCCAGATGATCGCGGTCGATCTCGACGAGGGCGTGCTTTACGAGGACCGCGCGATCAAGGACAGGATCGCGGGCGCCGCCGACTATGCCTCGCGCGTCAAGGGCTTCCGCACGATGGCCGACCTGCCCAAGGGCGGCAAGGCGAGCCTGCAGCCGTGGGAGCGCGCCGAACTGCTCCAGCGTCAGGTCGCCGCCGGCCTGACGATGGAGGATATGGAACTGATCCTCAGCCCGATGGTCGAGGACGCCAAGGAAGCGGTGGGATCGATGGGCGACGACACCCCGCTCGCCGTCATTTCCGACAAGCCGCGCCACGTCGCCCAATTCTTCCGCCAGAATTTCAGCCAGGTCACCAACCCGCCGATCGACAGCCTGCGCGAACGGCATGTGATGAGCCTGAAGACGCGCTTCTCGAACCTCGCCAACATCCTCGATGAAAAGGGACAGAGCGCGCACGTCCTGGTGATCGACTCCCCCGTCCTCGTCGGTGACGACTGGGACCGGCTGCGCGCCTATTTCGGCGATGCGGTTGCCGACATCGATTGTACCTTCGCGGTCGGCGGCGATGCATCGACGCTGCGGGAGGCAATCGCCCGCATCCGCCGCGAGGCCGAGGAAGCCGTCCGCGCGGGCCGCAGCGAGCTGTTCCTCACCGACCAGGCGATCAGCGAAAGCCGCATCGGGGTCGCGATGGTTCTCGCCGCCGCGGCGGTTCACACGCACCTCGTCCGCAAGGGCCTGCGCAGCTATGCCTCGATCAACGTCCGTTCGGCCGAGGTGCTCGATACCCACGCCTTCGCGGTGCTGATCGGTGTCGGCGCAACCACTGTCCATGCCTATCTCGCCGAGGCGGCGATCGCCGACCGCCACGCACGCGGTCTGTTCGGCAGCGAACTGTCGCTCGATGATTGCCGCCTGCGTTTCCGCAAGGCGATCGACGACGGCCTGCTCAAGATCATGGCGAAGATGGGGATCGCGGTGATTTCCAGCTATCGCGGCGGCTATAATTTCGAAGCGGTCGGTTTGAGCCGCGCGCTCGTCAACGATCTCTTCCCCGGCATGCCTGCAAAGATTTCGGGCGAAGGCTATCAATCGCTGTTCATCAACGCGAGCGAGAAGCATGAGGCGGCGTTCGATGCGCGCGTCACCACCCTGCCGATCGGCGGCTTCTATCGTCACCGCGCCGGCGGCGAGACACACGCCTATTCGGCGCAGCTGATGCACCTGCTCCAGACCGCGGTCGCAACCGACAGCTATTCGACCTATCTGCAGTTTTCGCGCGGTGTCGCCGATCTGCCGCCCGTCTATCTGCGCGACCTGATGGAGTTCAACTTCCCGCAGCAAGGTGTTGCGCTCGACAGCGTCGAGGCGATCACCGAGATCCGCAAGCGCTTCGTCACCCCCGGCATGTCGCTGGGCGCGCTGTCGCCCGAGGCGCATGAGACGCTGGCGATCGCGATGAACCGCATCGGCGCGAAGGCGGTGTCGGGCGAAGGCGGCGAAGCGAGCGAACGCTATCAGCCTTATGCCAATGGCGACAACGCCAACAGCAATATCAAACAGATCGCCTCGGGCCGCTTCGGCGTCACCGCCGAATATCTGGGCGCGTGCGACGAGATCGAGATCAAGGTCGCACAGGGTGCAAAGCCCGGCGAGGGCGGCCAGCTCCCGGGCTTCAAGGTCACCGAATTCATCGCGCGGCTGCGCCACTCGACCCCGGGAGTGATGCTGATCTCGCCGCCGCCGCATCACGACATCTACTCGATCGAGGATCTGGCGCAGCTCATCTATGACCTGAAGCAGATCAACCCGCGCGCGCGCGTGTGCGTCAAGCTGGTGTCCAGCGCCGGCATCGGCACCGTCGCAGCAGGCGTTGCAAAGGCGCATGCCGACGTCATCCTCGTCTCGGGCAACACCGGCGGGACCGGCGCTTCACCCCAGACCAGCGTCAAATATGCCGGGACGCCCTGGGAAATGGGCCTGTCCGAAGTCAACCAGGTGCTGACCCTCAATGGCCTCCGCCATCGCATTCGCCTCCGCACCGACGGCGGGCTCAAGACCGGCCGCGACATCGTGATCGCCGCCATCCTCGGCGCCGAGGAATATGGCATCGGCACGCTCAGCCTGGTGGCGATGGGGTGCATCATGGTGCGCCAGTGCCACAGCAACACCTGCCCCGTCGGTGTCTGCACGCAGGACGAAAAGCTGCGCCAGAAGTTCACCGGCAGCCCCGAGAAGGTGATCAACCTGATGACCTTCATCGCCGAGGAGGTGCGCGAGATCCTCGCCAAGCTCGGCTGCCGCAGCCTCGACGAGGTCATCGGCCGCACCGAGTTGCTGCGTCAGGTCAGCCGCGGCGCCGAACATCTCGACGACCTCGACCTGAACCCGATCCTCGCCAAGGTCGACGCGCCCGACGATCAGCGCCGTTCGCAGGGACCGAATTTCCGCAACCCGGTGCCCGACAGCCTCGACGCGCAGATATTGAACGATGCGAAGCCGCTGTTCGACCGCGGCGAGCGGATGCAGCTGACCTATAATGTCCGTAACACGCACCGTGCCGTCGGCACGCGCCTGTCGGCCGAGGTCACCGCGCGCTTCGGGATGAAGGGCCTCGCCGACAACCATGTGCAGGTCCGCCTGCGCGGAACCGCCGGCCAGTCGCTCGGCGCTTTCCTGTGCAGCGGTATCACGCTGGAAGTATTCGGCGACGCCAACGACTATGTCGGCAAGGGTCTGTCGGGTGGCCGCATCATCGTGCGTCCGACCGTGTCGAGCCCGCTCGTCAGCCAGCACAACAGCATCGTCGGCAACACCGTGCTTTACGGCGCGACCGCAGGCACCCTGCTCGCGGCGGGTCAGGCGGGCGAGCGGTTCGCGGTCCGCAATTCGGGCGCCAAGGTCGTCGTCGAAGGCTGCGGTGCCAACGGCTGCGAATATATGACCGGCGGTACCGCCGTCATCCTCGGC
>JAEWIL010000232.1 GCA_023387085.1 Pseudomonadota bacterium
TCGGAGATGTGTATTCGAGACAGGTATTGGGCATGCTGGCCCAAGGCTCCTTCGGCTCCAGCCGCTCGCCCGCCTGCAGGAACTCGATCGAGATGTTGTCGGGGCTGCGGACGAAGGCCATGTGGCCGTCGCGCGGGGGGCGGTTGATCGTGACGCCCGCGTCCATCAGCCGCTGGCAGGTCTCGTAGATATCATCGACGCGATAGGCGAGGTGACCGAAATTGCGGCCGCCGCCATAGGTTTCGGGCGGACTGCCGTCTTCGGGCGGCCAGTTATAGGTCAACTCGACCTCGGCAACGCCCGCTTGCCCGGGCGGCGCGAGGAAGATCAGGGTGAAGCGCCCCTGTTCGCTGTCGAAGCGGCGGACCTCTTCCAGCCCGATCAGCTTGAAGAAATCGATGGTGGCGTCAGGATCCGAAACGCGGATCATCGTGTGCAGATATTTGGTCATCCACCCACATTAGGCGCGAAGCGCGCGACCTTCAAACGCTTCGAACAGGAATAGGAATTCGTCCGGCACGGGCGCGGGCGCGCCCTGCGCTTCGGCGACATGGACGTTGACCAGCCGCCCGGCGGCGCGAAGATCGTCGCGTCCCGCGCCGTGCAGCTCGAACAGGAAGATCACCGAACTGCGGCCGACGCGATCGGCGCGGACACAGATGTCGATCTCTTCGTCGAGCAGGATCGGCACCTTGTAATCGACTTCGGCGCGCGCGACGTGAAATTCGGGGCTGTCGTTCGCGGGCCAGCGGTCATAGACGCCCGCCGTGCGCCAATATTCGGTGATGCCGATGTCGAAATATTCGAGGTAGCGGCTGTTGAACACTACCGCCTGCGCGTCGATCTCGGCATAGCGGACACGCTTTTTCACATGGAATTTGAAGTCGCTGCGGGCCATATTTGTCCTCTAGTCCTGGGTCGCGAGGCGCGCGACCGTGTCGATCAACAGCGCAATGTCGGTATCGCGCGACAGCCGGTGGTCGCCGCCTTTTACGAGCGTGACCTGCACATCGTCGCTCGCCAGCGCGGCCGACAGCCGCAGGCTGATCTCGGGCGGCACGTTGCCGTCTTCCTGTCCGTGCAGCAGGCGAACCGGGCAGGCGAGGGGTATTTCGGCGTCGAGCAACCGGTTGGCTTCGCCCGACTGCCAGAAACGGCGCGTCGTCATATAGGGCTGGTCGCTGTAGGGCGTCTCTTCGAGCAGCGCGCCCTCGGCGAGGATGATCGCCTTTTCGGCGTCGCTGAAGCCCCAGTCGGTGAAATCGGGCGCCGCCGCGATGCCGACGAGCCCCGCGACCCGTGCGGGGCCGTCGCGCTGGACGAGTGCGAGCGCGGTGAGCAGCATCAACCAGCCGCCCATTGACGATCCGACGATCAACACCGGCCCGGCGGCCGTCGCGTCGATCAGGTCGAGCACATCGCCGCGCCAGTCGAGCAGGGTCTGATCGGCGAACGACCCGTCCGACAAGCCGCAGCCCGTATAATCGAGCAGCAGGCAGGCATGACCCTCGGCCGCTGCCCAGTCCATCAATGCGGTGGCTTTGCCGCCCGCCATGTCCGACATATAGCCCGGCAGAAAGACAATCGTCGGACCGATCCCCTCGCTGTGGCGATAGGCGAGGCGCGGGCGGCCGGAGCGCTCGAGAAAATCGGGTGGGGCGGGCGCGATCACCGGGTCAGATGACCCAGTCGACCGTATTCATCTGCATCGCGGCCTGTCCCTTGGCGGCGCGCTGTTCGACCATGATCCGGTTCAGCCGGCGGATCGTGTCGCTGCCCGTGGTGATGCACCAGCCGGGGACGACGGCGTGAACCAGTGCGCAGACCCCACCATAGATCATCGTCACCCCGAATTTCGACGCGACGCCGAAATGCTCGATGTAATTTTCATCGACGCTCTTCGGATGGTCGACGAACAGGCGCTTGAACATCAGGGTGGCTCCTTTCCGGCTGCCGCCGCCCTAGCGGGAGAGCCCTTCCCCCGCAAGGGCGGTGCGCGAAGGCAATTCCGGGTAGGCGCTCACGTCCCTTGGCAATGCCGCCACCGCCAGTTCACGAGATGGGCGGCGGCGAGCGTCAGCGCGCCGGCGGAGGTGAGCCACCGGTCGGCCGCATCGCGGTCGCTGACGGCAAGCCAGCCCGCATGGCCGGCAAGGCCCGCGGCGAGCAGCGCGAGTCCGGCCACCGCCATCAGGAAGGGTGCGACACGGCGGTGGCTTCGCCAGCCGTCGCGCATGGCGATTGCCGCCGCCGGCAGGGCAAGCAGCAGGATCGCCGCATGAAGTCCTTCGGGCAGCGCGATCCAGTGACTCAGCGCCGGCGCGAGCAAGAGCAGCAAGGGCAGTGCAAGGCAGTGAACGAGGCACGTCAGCGACAGTCCCACCCCCATCAGATCCGCAACGCTCGAACGGCGGCGCAAGCGGGGCGTGGGGAGGCACATGATGGTTCTTTCGCGGGGGCGGTGTGGCATTCAGATAATGATACAATGTATCATTGCAACCCTGATTGCGAATCCGCCCCTTGCCGCCCATATCGCATGCTGGCAAAGGGGCGCAGTTTTGGCGCGCTTTCGCGCCAATTACCCACCCGCCAGAAAGGCCGATTTTTCGATGTCCCAGATGATCCGCGTCACCCTTCCCGATGGCTCTGCCCGTGAAGTCGCGCGCGGGACTACCCCGGCCCAGATCGCGGCCGATATCGGACCCGGCCTCGCGAAGGCGGCGCTCGCGGCGAAGATCGACGGCGAGCTGCGCGACATCATGCGGCCGCTGGAGGAAGACACGAACCTCGCGCTGGTGACGAGCCGCGACGAGGCCGATGCGCTCGAACTCGTCCGCCACGATTATGCGCACGTGCTCGCCGAGGCCGTGCAAAACCTGTTTCCGGGCACGCAGATCACCTTCGGCCCGTCGACGGGCGACGGCTTCTATTACGACTTCGCGCCGACCGCCGAGCATGGCCCGTTCCGCGACGAGGAACTGCCGCTGATCGAGGAAGAGATGCGCAGGATCATCGCCGCCGACCTTCCCCTGACGCGCGAAGTGTGGGAGCGCGACACGCTTATTGCCAAGTGGCAGGCCGAGGGCGAGACCTTCAAGGCCGAATGGGCGGCCGAACTGCCGCAGGGCGAGGAACTGACCGTCTATCGCAGCGGCGACGGCTGGATGGACATGTGCCGCGGTCCGCATCTTGCGTCGACCGGCAAGCTCGACCCCGCCGCGTTCAAGCTGACGCGCGTGTCGGGCGCCTATTGGCGCGGCGACCAGAAGAATGCGCAATTGAGCCGCATCTACGGCACCGGCTGGCTCAACAGGAAGCAGCTCGCCGAGCATCTTGTCCGGCTGGAGGAGGCCGCGAAGCGCGACCATCGCAAGATCGGCCGCGAGATGGACCTGTTCCACTTGCAGGAAGAGGCGCATGGCAGCGTCTTCTGGCACCCCAAGGGCTATCGCATCTACCGCGAGCTCGAGGCCTATATGCGCCGCGCGATCGACGGCGCCGCCTATCAGGAGGTCAAGACCCCGCAGGTGATGGATGCCAAGCAGTGGGAACAGTCGGGCCACTGGGGCAAATATCGCGAGAATATGTTCGTCATCCCCGACGAAGTGCCGAACATCGAGGACGAAGGTCCGCTGGTCTCCGAGGCCGCCGACTGGATGGCGCTCAAGCCGATGAACTGCCCCGCGCACGTCCTGATCTTCCGCCAGGGCATGAAGAGCTACCGCGACCTGCCGCTGCGCATGGCCGAAATGGGCTGTTGCCACCGCAACGAACCGCACGGCGCGCTGCACGGCATCATGCGCGTGCGCCAGTTCACGCAGGACGACGGCCATATCTTCTGCCGCGAGGACCAGATCGTCGAGGAAGTACGGTCTTTCTGCGAACTGCTCGACCGCGTCTACAAGCAGCTCGGCTTCGAAAAATATGCGGTCAAGCTCGCGCTGCGCCCCGAAAAGCGCTTTGGCACCGAAGAGATGTGGGACAAGGCCGAGGCCGAACTGCGCGAAGCCGTCGTCCGCGCGGGCATGGCGACCGAGGACTATGGCTGGGAAGAATTGCCGGGCGAGGGCGCCTTCTATGCCCCCAAGCTCGAATTCCACCTGACCGACGCGATCGGCCGTACCTGGCAGTGCGGAACGATCCAGTCCGACCGCGTGCTGCCCGAGCGGCTCGACGCCGCCTATGTCGGCGAGGATGGCGAAAAGCATCGCCCGGTGATGCTCCACCGCGCGATCCTCGGCACCTATGAACGCTTCATCGGCATATTGATCGAGCATTTCGCCGGCCGCTTCCCGACGTGGCTCGCGCCGGTGCAGGCGGTGGTCGCGACGATCGTGTCCGACGCCGACGATTATGCGAGGGATGCAGTGGCGCAGCTGACCGCGGCGGGCATCCGCGTCGAAAGCGATCTTCGCAACGAGAAGATCAATTACAAGGTGCGCGAGCACAGCCTTCAGAAAGTCCCCTATCTGCTTGTGGTCGGCAAGCGCGAGGCCGACGAAGGCACCGTCGCGATCCGCACGCTGGGTCAGGATGGCCAGCGCATCATGCCGCTCGCCGAAGCGATAGCGATGCTCAAGGGCGAGGCGACTCCGCCGGATCTGCGCGCCGTGTGAGCAACCTTTCACAACTCGTCGGCATTGCTCCGCTGACGCTGCTCGGCGCGGCGGCGATGACCTTTGGCGCGGCCTATGTGCGCGGGCTGACCGGGTTCGGCATGGCGATCATCCTCGTTCCGCTGCTCGGCCTCATCATCAGCCCCGGTGAGGCGGTGGTGCTCGGCATCCTGCTCCAGCTGCTGATCGGGCCGGTGGGTATACGCATCATCGTGGCCGACGCCGACCGGCCGACCGCGGTGCCGATCGCGCTGATCGCAATGGTCACGACGCCGCTCGGTATGGCCGTGCTGAATGCGACACCGTCGGACATTGCGCGGCTGCTGATCACGCTGGCGGCAGTGGGTGCGTTCGTCGCCGTGCTGCTGCCCAAGCATCCTGACGGGCACCGCCCCACGCGCGCCGCGGTGGCGGGAACGGGCTTTGCCTCGGGCATATTGACGGGTTTCGCGGCGATGCCGGGGCCGCCGGTGGTTCCCTTCTATCTGCGCCGCTCGCTCGACCCGAAGGTCGCGCGGGCGTCGATGCTGCTGATCTTCTTCGGCACCGCGATCGCGGGAACGCTCGCCGCGCTGTGGGTCGGGATCGCAACGTACAAGCTGTTCCTGATCGCGCTGATCCTGTTTCCGCCGATGTGGCTCGGCAACCTCGTCGGCGCGCGACATTTCGGGCGCGTCCCGCCGCATGTGTGGCAGGCGATGGTCGCGGCTGTCCTCGGGATCGCCGCCGTCTCCGCGGTGGTGCGTATCCTGAACTAAAGGCTGCGAAGCGCCTGCGCCGGCTTGGCCGACAGCAGCGGCCAGCTTCCCGCGATCCCGATCAGGAAGGACAGTCCCGCGCCGCCGACCAGCGTCAGGCCGACGATGACCGGATCGGGCGCGAAGCGGAAATCGAAGAGCTGCGTCACGACATACCACGCGCCGGCAAGACCAAGGCCCAGTGCCAGCAACGCAAGAATGCCCGCGAGCACAGCATATTCCATCGCCTGCGCTCCCAATATCTGGCCGCGCGTCGCGCCGAGCAGCTTCAGGATCACGCTGTCATAGACCCGCCGCTCGCGGCTCGCCGCGATCGCGCCGATCAGGACGGCGATGCCCGCGAGGATCGCGATGCTCGCCGCCGCCGCGATCGCCTGGCTCATCTGGGTAAGCAGCGTCGTCACCTGCGACACGACATCGCGCACCTCGATCAGCGAGGCCGACGGAAAGGCGCGCGGGATGCTGCGCGCCAATGCGGCCTCGGCCTTGGGCGGCACCGCGACCGTCGCGACCATATTGTGCGGCGCGGCGTCGAAGGTGCCCGGCGAGAAGACGAGCACATAGTTGAGCCCGAAATTGTCCCATTCGACGGTGCGGAACGAAGCGACCTTGGCCTGCACCTCGACCCCCAGGACATTGACCGATAGCGTGTCGCCGAGCTTCAGGCCCAGCGAGGCCGCGACGTCCTGCTCGACGCTGACCAGCGGTGGGCCCTTATAATCGGCCGGCCACCATTTGCCGCCGACCAGCGTGCTGCCATTCGGTAGCGTCGGACTATAGGTCAGACCGCGATCGCCGCGCAGCACCCAGGCATTCTCGGGAATCTCGGCAAGGTCTTCGACGCGCTTGCCCGCAAATTCGGTGACGCTGCCGCGTAGCGCGGGGATCATGTTGACCTCGGCGTCGGGCGCCGCACCGGTCACCATCGACCGGAATTTCGTGGCGTCGCCGCGCGGAATGTCGAGGACGAAAAAGCTCGGCGCGCGCTGCGGGACGGTGCGCGCGATCTCGGCGGTGATGCTCGTCTGAATCGCGGCGAGGGTGACGAACAGCGTCAGGCCGAGGCCGAGCGCGACGACCAGCGCGCCCGTCGCGGCGCCGGGCCGGTGCAGGTTCGCCAGCGCGAGACGAAGCAACGGGCGCTTCGGACGCGGCAGCCGGCTCGCCACGGTCCGCACCAGCCAGCCAAGCCCGACGAGGATCAGCAGCAAAGCGATAGCAGCGCCGATGAAACTCAGCGCGAAGAGCGGCTCGCGCGCCGTCCCGACGGCGAGCGCGACGATCGCGGCGAGCGCCGCGCCGACGGCGATCATGGTCTGCCGGTCGATCCGCGCCCCGCCATCGACCGTCGCGCGATACAGTCCCGCGGCCGGGACATGCCGCGTCGCGGCGAGCGGGGGCAGAGCGAAAGCGATCGCGATCAGCAGGCCATAGGCCGCGCTGACGATCAGTGGCAGCGGATAGAGCGCGAAACCGGGCTTCACCGGCAGCACGTCGCCAGCGATCCAGCCGATCAGGCTGGGCGCGAGCGCCCCGATCACCAGCCCGGCGCCGATCGCCACCGCCGCAACCGCCAATATCTGCAGGCCATAGATCCGCAGCACCGCGCCGCTGTCGGCGCCGAGTACCTTCAACGTCGCGAGCCCCGGCCGCTTGCCCGCGAGATAGCTCGCGACGCCGTTGCCGACACCGATCCCCGCGATCACCAGCGCGGCGAGGCCGACGAGCGACAGAAACTGACCCATCCGCTCGATGAAGCGCCGCGTTCCGGGCGCGCCATTGCTGCGGTCGGTGACCTTCCAGCCCGCGTCGGGAAATTCGGCGGTCAACCGCTTGCCGGCCGCTTCGGGATCGGCGTCGGCCGGCAGGCGGACGCGATATTTGCTCTCGTAAAGGCTCCCGGGCTGGACCAGCCGCGTCGCGGGCAGATCGCCCAGCCCGATGATCGCGACGGGGCCGAGCGCGAAGCCTTCGCCCAGCCGGTCGGGTTCCTCGGCAATGATGCCGTCGATCCGGAACGTCTTTTCGCCAAACTTGACATCGCCGCCGACCTTCAGGTCCAGCCGCGAGGCGAGATCCTTGCCGATCCAGATCGCGCCGGCGGCCGGTGGGCCCTTGCGCGCGCCGCTCTCAAGCCGCATCGCGCCATAGAGCGGATAGGCGCCATCGACGGCTTTCAGTTCGGAAAGCAGGGCGTCGCCGCCGGGCGCGTTCGCCATCGCGCGCAGCCGGACGGTTGCGGAGGTCCGGCCGATGCGGCGGAACCCGGTCATTTCCTCGGCGCTCGCTTCGCGCTGCGGCAGGCTAAATTCGACGTCGCCGCCAAGGATCGTCTGTCCGCGCCGTTCGAGCTCCGACGTGATGCCGCCCGTCAGGCTGCCGATCGCCGCGAGCGTCGCGACGCCAAGGAACAGGCAGACCGCAAGCAACCGCAGCCCGCGAATGCGCGTCGCAAGGTCGCGCCGCGCGATCCGCCAGAGCGTGGCGAGCGAAAGCACGCTTATGCGGCCCGCTCTTCGATCCGCCCGTCGTGCATCACGACGACGCGATCGCAATGTTCGGCGAGTTCGGGGTCGTGGGTGATGATGAGCAGGGTCGCGCCGAGCGCGGCGCGGCGTGCGAAGATGAGGTCGATGATCGATTGCCCCGTCGCGGTGTCGAGATTGCCTGTCGGCTCGTCGGCGAAGATGATCGCGGGACTGCTCGCCATCGCGCGCGCGATCGCGACGCGCTGTTGCTCGCCGCCCGACAATTGCGCCGGATAATGGGTCAGCCGGTGGCCGAGGCCGACCGCTTCCAGTTCGGCGCGCGCCTTGCCGAACGGGTCGTCGATCCCCGCGAGTTCGAGCGGCACTGCGACATTTTCCAGCGCCGTCATCGTCGGGAGCAGGTGGAACGCCTGCAACACGATGCCGATGCGCCCGCGCCGGGCCCGCGCAAGATCGTCCTCGTCCATCGCTCCGAAATCGAGCCCGGCGACCCTGATCGTCCCGCCGCCGGCGCGTTCGAGCCCGGCAAGCACCGCCATCAGCGAACTCTTGCCCGA
>JAEWIL010000005.1 GCA_023387085.1 Pseudomonadota bacterium
CAATCGCCCTTCACACGACGAACGGGGTCTCTCCCTATCTGGACCCGATCGCTTCGCTTCTTGCTGAGGCTGCCAATATGGACCTCGTGGGCGCGGGATTTGACGACTTCACTGCTGCACAGCGGAAGGCGGTCGAGGCGGCTCATCCCCGCGAGCAGCGGTTCGCGGACGAATTCATGCAGGCGCTTTACGACAGCCTGAGACACCGCCCCGAAACCACCCAAGGCACCGGTCTGGCCGATGTGATGGTCTACAAGGACCCGCATTTCCGCCTCAGGAACTTCAGCACGCTGATGCTCCATTCGCCCTGGACATCGGGAAAATAACGCGCCGCCAGCGGCCGCGCATTTTCGAACTTGCAGAAGGGGATGGAGTTGAAGCCCTATCCCCTTATCTTTTGTTAATCAGAATCCCACGCCCAAGGGGATTCCATGCTCGACGCCGGGCGCCGTGACGAAATAACGGCTCACGAGCGCGCGCCAAGCGGCGAAATCAGGGGACGACCGGAACGCTTCGTGATCCTCGACGGTGCGCCATTCGACCATTAGCCAATACCGGCCGGGCATCTCGTGCGAGCGAAGCAACTCCATGGCATTGCAACCGCGCGCTCTGCGAAACAGCGTGGTAGCCTGCGCAGCCGCTGCTTCAAACGCCGCCGCGTCATCAGGGCTGATCTCGATACGGGCGATTTCGCGAACCAATTATTCCTCGTCGATGCGCGTGGTGACGCTGGTCGCGATGACGGTGCGGGTTGCGTCGATCGAGGCATAGGTCCAGAAGATGACCAGCGGCTCGGTGCCTTCGGCGTTAATAAAGCAGTGCGGCACCTCGGGCGGAATCCAGCTCGTCGTGCCCGGCGACACCGCATGATCTGTGCCCCCGATATGAACCGTCCCGGCGCCCGACATCACGACGACGCTTTCCTCGCAATTGTGGACGTGAAGCGGCACTGCGGCGCCCGGCGCGATACGGGTGATGCCGTTGAGCATCGATTTCGAGCCGCGCCTGGCGGTGACTAGCGGGGTGGTGACGATGCCATTGCCGCGATCCTTGGCCGGCAGTCCTTCGGGGACGAGGATTTGCGGCGTGCTCATTCGGCCTCCGCGACGCGGATGGTCTTCATGTTGGTGAACTCCTTCATTCCCGCCTCGCCGAGCTCGCGGCCGTAACCCGAGCGCTTGATCCCGCCGAATGGCACGCGCGGGTCGGAGGCAACCATCGCATTGACGAACACCGCGCCGGCGTCGATCCGCCGCGCGACCAATCTGCCGCGGTCGGTGTCGGTGGTCCAGACCGAGGCACCGAGGCCGAAGCAGGTGCGGTTGGCGAGTGCGATCGCTTCGTCGGCATCGCGTGCACGCACGATCGCCGCAGCGGGGCCGAAGGTTTCCTCGTCAAATGCCGCCATTCCGGGCGCGACATGGTCGAGCAATGTCGCGGGATAATAGAAACCTGGACCGCCGGGCATTGTCCCACCGGTGCGGAGCTGCGCGCCCGAAGCGATGCTGCGCTGGACCTGGGCGTCGATCGTGGCGCGCAGGTTGGAGCGAGCGAGCGGCCCTAAGGTCGTCGCGGTATCGCGCGGATCGCCGAGCTTGAGCTCAGTGATGCCCTTAAGGAAGTGGTCGGCAAAGGCATCGGCGACGCTCGCTTCGACGATGAAGCGTTTGGCGTTGACGCAGCTCTGCCCGGCGTTGGTGAAGCGTGCGGTCACGGCGGTGCGCGCCGCGCGTTCGAGATCGGCGTCGGCCAGCACGACGAACGGGTCCGAACCGCCGAGTTCGAGCACCTGCTTCTTGAGCGCCGCGCCCGCCTGTCCGGCGACGATCGCGCCGACTTCGGTCGAGCCGGTGAGTGTGACGCCGGCGATCCGTGGATCCGCGATGACCGCGGCGATATCGACGGGCTCGACAAACAGGTTCGCGAACAGGCCTTCAGGAAAACCTGCTTTAGCGACCAGGCGTTCGAGCGCGAGCGCCGATTGCGGAACGTTTGCGGCGTGTTTCAGGATCGCGCCATTCCCCGCAGCCAGCGCGGGAGCGAGAAAACGGACGACCTGCCAAAGTGGATAATTCCAGGGCATAATCGCAAGGATGACGCCGAGCGGTTCGAAGGCGAGGGTGACGCCGGGCACCGTCGCGACGGGCGCATCGGCGAGCATCGCGGGGGCGTGTTCGGCATAGAAATCGCAGTTGAGCGCGCATTTCTCGACTTCCGCCGCTGCCTCGGCGATCGGCTTGCCCATTTCGCTGGTGATCAGCGCTGCGAGCCTGTCCCTTTCGGCGCGAAGCAAAGCGGCGAGGCGCGGGAGTATCGCTGCGCGCTCTTCGGCGGAGCGCCACCGCCATGCGTCCTGCACGCGCGCCGCGCGTTCGAGCCGGGCATCGATTTCGGCGGGGGTATGGGCGTCGAAGCGCGCGAGCGTCTCGCCGGTCGCAGGGTCGATTGTCGCGATCATAGCGCCGCGATCACCGCCTCGGTGAAGCCGCGCGTGTCGAGCGGGCCGCCGATGTCGCGCGTGCGCGTCGCGGGATCGGCGAGCGCGGTCTCCGCCGCTGCTTCAATCCGCCGCGCGATATCGACAAGCGCCGCATCGCCGCGCTTCCGGCCGAGCCAGTCGAACAGCATCGTTGTCGAGAGGATGAGCGATGTCGGGTTGGCGATGCCTTGGCCTGCGATATCGGGCGCCGAACCATGCTGCGCCTGCGCGACGCAGATATCGTCGCTCGCGTTGATCGACCCGCCGAGGCCGAGGCTTCCGCTGAGTTCGGACGCTTCGTCGGAGAGGATGTCGCCGAACATATTGGTGGTCACGATGACGTCGAAGCGGTCGGGACCGCGGATCAGCAGCGCCGCGGCGGCATCGACGATCACTTCGTCGAGTTCGACGCCGGGGAAGTCCGCCGCCACCGCGCGGACCTCGCGCAGGAACAGCCCGTCGGTCAGCTTGAGCACATTGGCTTTATGCACCGCGGTCACCTTGCGGCGGCGTTCGGCGGCAAGCTCGAACGCAGCGCGCGCGACGCGCCGGACTGCGGGCGCGGTGATCTTGCGGATCGCAAAGGCGCTGTCGGCGTCGGGCATGAATTCGCCCGGACCCATGTGCATCGACCGGTCGGCATAGAAGCCCTCGGTATTTTCGCGCACGATGATGAGATCCATGGGTTTGCGCAGGATCGAGAGGCCCTCGCGCGCGCGGCACGGGCGGACGTTGGCGAACAGGTTGAAATGGGTGCGCAGCTTCGCCGACGGATTGGGCTGCCCCGCGGGATAGTCGTAATGCGAGACCGGGCCGAGGATCACGCCATCGGCGCTGGGGATCGCGCCCAACACCGCGTCGGGAAGCGTGCTCCCCTGTGCAGCGAGGCTCGCGAGGCCGATGTCCATCGTTTCGAAGCGGACCGCGTCGCCGCCGGCGGCGCGGGCGATAGCGAGCGTGGCTTCGGTGATTTCGGGACCGATGCCGTCGCCGGGAAGTGTGAGGATATGTGTCATGGGCGCCTGTTGAACCATCCAGCCTGTCATGCCGCTGACACGCACCCGCTGTCGAGCAATAATTGCATTTTGCATTGACAAAAATCATACTCCGATCCAGCGGGGTCTCATAAATCCACAAGGTGCAGTCATGATTTTATCCGCGGCGGGGCGGGAGCTTCGCATCATCGATCTTCCCGGGCGGCTCGGCGCGCGCCTCGCGACGATGCCGGTAATTCACCGGCTGGTTGCCGAAAATCTGCTGCGCGCGGGCGGGGATGATGGCACGGCGGCCTTCGCGGCGTGGATCGAGGAGGGGCGGAGCGATGTCGAGCTGCCTTTCCGTCCCGGCCGGATCATGATGCACGATACGACCTGTGTTCCCGCGCTCGTCGATCTCGCCGCGGCGCGCGACGTCCTGGCTGCAAAGGGCGGCGATCCCGCGCGAATCGATCCGGTCGTGCCGGTCGACGTCTCGACCGACCATTCGCTTGCGGTCGACCATTTCGCCGTTCCCGACGCGGCGCGGCTCAACATGGCGCGCGAGCGCGAGCGCAACGCCGAGAGGCTGCGGTTGATGAAGTGGGCGAGCGGTGCCTTCGAAAAGCTGACCGTCCACCCGCCCGGCACCGGCATCATGCACACGCTGAACCTCGAGCGGCTCGCGAGCGTGGTGCGCGTCGAAGAGCGCGATGACGAGGCGTGGGCGGCGCCCGATACGCTGATCGGCACCGACAGCCATACGCCGATGGTGAATGGCATCGGGGTGCTCGGCTGGGGCGTCGGCGGGCTGGAGGCCGAGGCGGCGATGCTCGGCCTGCCGGTGATATTGCGCGTGCCCGAAGTCGTCGGTGTGCGGCTGATCGGCGAGCTGCCGGCGCATGTGTTTGGCACCGATCTCGCGCTGCACGTCACCCAAAGGCTGCGCGCGCACGGCGTCGCGGGGCGCTTCGTCGAATTTTTCGGACCCGGCGTCGCGACGCTGTCGGCCGACACGCGCGCGGCGGTTGCCAATATGGCGCCCGAATATGGCGCGACGACGGGCTTCTTTCCGGTCGATGCGCGGACGATTGCCTATCTCGGCGAGACCGGCCGCCCAGCGGGCATGCTGGCCTTGGTGGAGAGCTATTGCCGCCGCCAGTGCCTGTGGTTCGATCCGGCCGCGGACCCCGAATATGCCGAGGTGTTGACGATCGACCTTAATGATGTCGTGCGCGGGGCGGCGGGCCCGGCGCGGCCACAGGATTTGCGCGACGTCGGCAAGGCCGCGGATTTCATCACCGCGGGCGTCGCGGCGGGAGAGGTTCCCGCCGGGGCGGTCGCGATCGCAGCGATCACCAGCTGCACCAATGCGAGCGACCCGCGGATGCTCGTCGCCGCGGGTCTGCTCGCGCGCAACGCGGTCGCTGCGGGACTAACGGTTCCCGATTGGGTGAAAACATCGCTCGCGCCGGGGTCCCCGGCTGCGGAGGCACTGCTGCGCCGCGCCGGGCTGATGGAGCCGCTGGATAAGCTCGGCTTCAGCATCGTCGGCGTCGGATGCACGACGTGCATCGGCAATTCGGGGCCGCTCGTGCCGCGGATGTATGATGCGATCGCGGCCGGTGTCGTGCCGGTCGCGGTGCTTTCGGGCAATCGCAATTTTCCGGGGCGCGTGCATCCCGAGGTGCGTGAGAGCTTTCTCCTGTCGCCGCCGATGGTCGTCGCCTTTGCGCTCGCGGGTGATGCGGCGCGCGACATTTTGCGCGATCCGCTCGGCCGCGGCGGTGACGGCCGGCCGGTCACGCTCGATGACATCTGGCCCGATGCCGACGAGATCGACCGCCTGCTCGCCGGCGCCCGCGCGCCGGACGACGTGCAGCACCGCTATGACGTGGCCGAGGCGAACCCTGCTTGGGCCGCGCTCGAAGCGCCGGACAGCGCGCTCTTCCCGTGGGACGCGGGCTCGACCTATTTGCGTCCGCCCCCCTTCGTTCGCGCCGACGCACGGCCTGCGCTGGACGGCGCCGTGGCGCGGCCGCTGCTGGTGCTCGGCGACGACATCACGACCGATCATATCTCGCCCGCGGGCGCGATCCTGGCGGGCACCCCGGCGGCGCGTTACCTCATCGAGCGCGGCGAAACGCCCGGCGACCTCAACGTCTTCGCGGCGCGCCGCGGCAATTGGGAGGCGATGGTTCGCGGGCTCTTCGCCAACCCGTCGGTCGAGAATCTGCTGCGTCCGGGGATCGCACCCGGAAAGACGGTCCATGCGCCTGACGGCGGGGAGATGACGCTGTGGGACGCAGCGGAACGCTACGCCGCCGAGCGAACGCCGCTCGTGATCGTCGCGGGCGATCGCTATGGCACCGGCTCCTCGCGCGACTGGGCCGCCAAGGGGCCGCAACTGCTTGGTGTGCGCGCGGTGATCGCATCGAGTTTCGAGCGCATTCACCGCAGCAACCTGATCAACATGGCGGTGCTTCCGCTGACTGTCGATCGCGACGACGCGCTGGCGCTCGGGAGCTTGTCGCCCGATGCGCTCATTCACTTTCCCGCCACGGTTCCGCTGGAACCGGGGACGGTGGCCCGACTGCGCATCGAAGATCGCGGCAGCACCCATGAATATGCCGCGCGGCTGGCGGCCGACACGCAGGCGGAGTGCGACATCCTGACGCGCGGCGGCATGCTGCCCGCACTGTTGCAAAACCTGCTCGGCCAAATTGTGGAGAAAGTCGCATGATGAAAATCGGTCTGGCGATCGCCGCCCTGCTGCTTGCCGGCCCCGCTTTGGCCCAACCGCCGGTCGAGGCCGAGATTTCGGAAAAGAGCGCGCGCGAGGATGTGTTTCCGCAGCCCGAGGTCGCCTTTCCCGGCGACGTCGTCGCTTATCCGCAGGTCGAGATATCGAATCTAGATGGCTTCCGCCCGATCCGCATGGATATCTATGCACCGCGGGACCGCAGCAAGCCGCGCCCCGCGGTGCTGTGGATCCACGGGGGCGGATGGAGCCGCGGCGACGCGCGGACGTCGGGGGCCTATGCGAACTGGCCTGCCGTGCTCGCCTCGCTTGCCGCGCGGGGTTTCGTCGTTGCATCGCTCGATTACCGGCTGAGCGGCGAGGCGCGCTTTCCGGCGCAAATCCAGGATGTGAAGGCCGCGATCCGCCATCTTCGGACGCAGGGCGGCGCGCTCGGGGTCGACACGTCGCGCGTCTATCTGTGGGGTGGTTCGGCGGGCGGCCATCTCGCCGCGCTCGCGGCGGTCACCTGCGGCGCCCGCGAATATGATCCGCAGCCCTCGACCGGCCGGCTTTCGCGGAGCCAGATCAACGCGCTGAAAGGCACGAATGCGCCTGCCGTCGACGGTTGCGTGCAGGGCACGGCGCTCTGGTACGGCGTGTTCGACCTCGAACATGTGCCGAGCGTCAATGTCGCGGGGCTGCTCGGCTGCGACCCCGCGCTTTGCCGGGATACCGCGCGCAACGCGAGCCCGCTTCACCGTATCGGCAAGAATGCGCCGCCGATGTTGCTCATCCACGGGACGAAGGACGAAACGGTGGATGTGTCGCAGTCCGAAGCCATGGCGGCGGCGCTGCGCAAAAGTGGCGCGAGGGCCGACCTGCTGCTCATCCCCGACGTCGATCACGGCCTGACGGGTGCGACGCCCGAAGCGACGCGCGAGGCCAATATGCTCGCGCTGCGGCGGACCTTCGCCTTTTTCGAGTCACTCGCCGCGGGGCGCTGAGAAGCTTTGCTCCATCCGCGCGAGCCGCATCAGCAGCAGCGCCGACAGCTTCGCGCGCTCGACGAGCGAGTCGACGACCAGGAATTCGCGGTCCGAATGGATCGCCCCGCCGCGCACGCCGAGCGTATCGACGACCGCGAGCCCATGCGCGGCGAGGTTATTGCCGTCGCAGGCGCCGCCCGTCGGCTGCCAGGCGATGTCGAGGTCGAGCGCAGCCCCGCAGTCGCGGACGAGGTCGAACAGGCGCTGCTGGTCGGTGTCCATCGGCTTCGGCGGACGCTGGATGCCGCCGTGCAGCGCGATCGCGACATCGTGCCGCACCGCGATTTCATCGACCAGCCGGTTCAGCCTCTCGAGCAGCCACGGCTGATCGGCGGGATTCGCGAGCCGGACGTTGAAGCGCAGCACTGCGCGGTCGGGGACGATATTCTCCGGCCCGCCGCCATCGATGCGCGCCGGGTTCGCGGTAAGATCGGGGCGCGCGCCGGTCAGCCCGGCGATGCGGCCCGCGAGTTCGGCCGCCGCGACGATCGCGTTTCGGCCATCCTGCGGATTGCGCCCGGCGTGCGCGGCGCGCCCCGTGATCACCGCGGCGAAATTGGCGCAGCCCTTGCGTGCGCCCGCGAGCGCGCCTTCGGGTGTTGCTGAGGGTTCGTAGGCGAGGCCGACGGTGCAGCGCCCCGCGACTTCGGCGAGCAGAGGTTCGGACCCGACCGAGGAAACCTCCTCGTCGGCGTTGACGATCACTTCGATGCCAAGCCGATCCGCGAGCGAGGTTTGCGACAGCGCCTCGATCGCGGTCAGCATCACAACGATGCCGCCCTTCATGTCGGCGACGCCGGGACCGCGCACCGTGCGCTCGTCGATCCAGCCCGGGGTCTGGAACGGGTGATCGGCCGCGAACACCGTATCCATGTGGCCCACCAGCAGCACGCGGTTCGCGGCACCCGCCGCGTCGCGGCGGAAATGCAGGTTGCGGCCATGCTCGACGGGTTGAAGGTCGCCGCGCGCATCGGGGTAAGCGAAGGGAGCGGGATCGCGAAGTTCGACCGTCCCGCCAAGCCGGTCCATCTCGCCGCCGATCAGTTCTGCCATGCGGCCGAGACCGGCGAGATTGAAGCTCCCCGAATTGACCGCCGACCAAGCAAGCGTGCGATCGAGGAGAGCTGGTCCGAGCGTGTCGATCCAGGCGAGGGCTTCGGCTTCGTCGCGGCTGATGTCGATGATCGTCATGAGCCCGTTTCTACAAGATCCCGCTTTCACCTCGCTGTCGCGACAGCAAGAGGAAAGAATGGCGAAGCTAGACGAAGGGGGAAGGGAGTGATGATGAGCAAAACTCTGGATCGCGCGGTGGGCGCTACCGCATTTGGCGCGGATGTGGCGGGTTATGCTGCGGGTCGGCTCGGCTATCCGCACGAACTGTTCGCCATGCTCGCCGAGCGCGGCGGGCTCGCGGCCGGCGCCGACGTGCTCGAAATCGGGCCGGGGACAGGGCAGGCGACACGCGAACTGCTCGACGCCGGCGCGGCCCGAGTCTTCGCGGTTGAACCCGATCCCGACCTGTCGCGGCACCTTTGCGGATGGGGCGAGGTGCGTCTCGAGGTTGTAACCCTGCCCTTTGGTCCCGCCGTGGCAGGCGATGGGCGCTTCGACCTGATTGTCGCCGCAACCTCCTTTCACTGGCTCGATGCGGAACCGGCGCTTGCCGACGTGCGGCGGTTGCTGAAACCCGGCGGCGTCTTCGCGATGTGGTGGAACGTCTTTCGCGAGCCGGGCGACGACCGGCTGTTCGACGCCCTGTTCGACGGCCTGGCGCGACCGCCCTCGATGATGTCGGACCAGCATTATTCGCTCGATACCGCGGCGCGGATGCGCGAGTTGATGGGGGCGGGGCTGACCGGGATCGAGCATGTCATGCTGGAGCGCAGCATCGTGACGACACCCGCGTCGCTTCGCGCGCTCTTCGCGACGTTCTCGGCCGTCCGGCAATTGTCACAGGAGCAGCGCGAGGCGCGGCTCGACGCCGTGGAAGCTCAGGCGCTGTACGAACGCGGCGAGCGGTTCGAGCGTGTTTTCCGGACGCCCTTATATATCGCACGATCGCCAGGCTGAGCCGCTCAGCCAACCGTTCGCAAAAACAGGTCGAGCGCGATGTTGCGGCCGCACAGCACGACCGCGACCTTCCGTCCCCGATAGCGTTCGGCCTGCTGGACGAGCCCCGCGAAGGCGACGCCTGCCGCGCCTTCGATCATCCAGCGTTCGGCTTCGGCGATGCGCTTCATCGCCGCAGCGATTTCACCTTCCTCGACCACGATCCGCGTGTCGATCGCCTTCTGGCACACCGGAAATGTGATCGATCCGGGCTCGATCGCGCCGAGCGTGCCGTCCGAAAGCGTCGGATACTCCTGTGTCGGGACAATCTCGCCTGCTTCCAACGCGCGCAGCATGCACAGCGAGGCTCGGGGCCAGACGCCGACGACTTCGATACCGGGGCGCAGCGCGTGCAGCGCGGCCCCCGCGCCGCCCATCAACCCGCCGGCGCCGACCGCGATGAAAACCGCGTCGAGGTCGGGATCCTGTTCGGCGATCTCGATGCCGATCGTGCCTTGGCCCGCCATTACGGCCGGATCGTTATAGGGGGAGATATAGGTGCGGCCTCGTTCCTCACCTGCGCGGCGCGCCGCGAGTTCGGCGTCACCCGCCGGTCCATCGACCACGACCACCTCGGCGCCGAGCGCCTTGATGCCGTCGATTTTCATCTGCAGCGCGTCGTTTCCCACATAGACAGTGACCGGCACCCCGGCGAGGGCGCCCGCGCGCGCGACCGCCATGCCATGATTGCCGGTCGAGGCGGTCAGCACGCCGCGGCGGCGCGCGTCGTCGTCGAGGGTGCGGACCTTGTTCGTCGCGCCGCGGATCTTGAACGATCCCGTCGGTTGCTGGAAGTCGAGCTTGAGCGAGACGTCGCAGCCGAGCAGTCTGGAGAGGACGGGGCTCGGCTCCAGCGGAGTGACCGAGACCTGCGGCCGGATCGCGGCATGGGCCTCGCGGATCTGGTCGAAAAAGGGGTCCATGCTGCGCTCCGTCATTCCATTGTCATAGAATGAGCCTGCCCGTTTTGGCGCGGGCGGACCATCCCTCCTTGGAGGGGTCAGTTTGCGTGGCGGCTCCGCGCAAACAGCTCGGCGAGCGAGCCCACGCGCAGCTTGCGGAAAATCTGCTTGCGATGATCCTTGACGGTATGGCGGCTGATCCCGAGCCGCAGCGCAATCGCTTCGCTCGAACAGCCCGCGACCATCAGTTCATAGACCTCATACTCGCGCGGCGACAGATATTGGTGCGCCGGGGCGGGGCGCGAATATCGGCCATGGCGCTCGAATGCGGCGGTAACGGCGCCCGACAGCGCGCCCAGCGCCTCGAGGTCGTACGAAGAAAGCGAGGCGCGTGCGCGTTCGCGGTAAAAGCTCAGTTCGACGATTCCGCCCCACGCTGTGATGTAGAGCCCGATCTCCTCGCACCGTTCGGGCCAGCCGAGGGTGCGGAATCCCATTTCCTCTTCGTCGGTCCACACCAGATAGGCATCGCTCCGGGCGTCGCCGTCGAGCACGAAGTCGCTTGCGCGCACGGCGCCCAGCCACGGGACGGGATGCACCATCGGGCTGATTTCGTGCGTGTGACGGACATAGTTGGCGAGCCCTTGACCGAAGCCCGCCGGTGCGAAGCCATCGAACAGCAGTTCGGGGCGCGCGTCGGCGCGGTGAAGTACCGCCGCCGCGAGGTCGAAGCCGATCTCCGCCCGCAGGCTCTCGGCGGTCGCGGCGATGAAGCCGTCTTCGCCAATGGCGCCGATCATGTCGGTCAGTGCGGATTGCATCGTCTCGGCTTTCTCCCTCCCGGGGGGGATGGACTATCGCGCGAAAGCTGACACCAACTTGTCGCGTAACAGCAGGAAGAATGGCATGCGGATCGTCGAATTGCCCGAGATACTGGACGCGCTGGACGAGGACGCCGCGCTCGCCGCGGTCGAGGACGGGTTTCGCCGCCTGCACCGCGGGGCCGTGCAGCTCGCCGAAGTTGCGCATCTGAATTTCCAGAACCCGCCCGGCGACTGCCATGTGAAGGGCGGCTACATCACCGGCGACGACGTCTTTGTCTTCAAATTCGCCACCAGCTTCTATCGCAATCCCGAACAGGGCCTGTCGTCGAGCAACGGTTGCATGGTCGTCGTCAGCGCGAAGACCGGCGAACAACTCGCGATGCTCAAGGATCAGGGCGTGCTCACCGACACCCGCACCGCGATGGCGGGCGCGATTGCGGCGCGCGCGATTTTACGGCCGGGATCAAGGACTCTCGCTATTGTCGGAACCGGCATCCAGGCGAAGATGCAGGGCGAAATGATCGCGCGCCGCCTCGGCCTGGATGAAATTCTCATCTATGGCCGCAGCGGCGAAAAGGCGGCGGCGCTCGCCGACGAGCTCGGCGCCGAAGCGGTCGACCTCGCCGAGCTGTGCGCCCGCGCCGATCTGATCGTTACCACGACGCCCTCGACCGCGCCGGTACTGACCGCCGATCTCGTGCATCCCGGAACGCGCATCGTTGCGGTCGGTGCCGATACACCGGGCAAGCAGGAACTCGAAACCGCGCTGACCGCGAAGGCGCGCCTGATTGTCGATTCCGCGGCGCAATGCGCGCATCATGGCGAAGCGGGCTGGCCGATCCGCGCCGGACTGATCGCACCCGATACGCTCGTCGAGCTTGGTGCGTTGCTCGAAAATCCGGCCGCTTTTGCCGATGACGAGATTGTCGTCGCCGATCTCACGGGCGTCGCAGTTCAGGACATCGCGATCGCCAAGGCAGTGTGGGAAAGGCTCGTCGACTGAGGCGCGCAAAAAGGAGGGCGGCGGTTCCGGACTGGATCGGCCGCCCGCTTTTGCCCCGCGCTATGTTTGCCGCGCAGCGCTGCCGAGATGGCGACAAGACCCGCTTCCATTTCGTCGCGCGTAGGCCAGCCGTAGCCGAGGCGGAAATAGGTGTCGGGCAGGTCGAACCAGTGGCCCGGCGCCACATAGGTGCCGTGATCGTTCAGCAGCCGCTCGTAAAAGGCCGCGACGCCGCCCGCCGGTTCGCCGCGCATCCGCACGAAGCCGACGACGCCGCCCGACGGCTCGTTCCATTCAAGCATATCCTCGTCCGCCATCCATTCGATCACCCGCGCGCGGCGCTGTCCCATCTCGGCAAGCGTTTCGGCGAGTATTTCGTCCTTGCGCGACAGCAATTGTTCGGCGATCCATTCGTCGACGACGCTGCCGCAAATTGCGATCTGCTCCTTCGCGGCGAGGAAGATTTCGTGAAGCTCGGGGTTCTTGACGACCAACCACCCCATGCGCGTGCCGGGAACGCCATAGGCTTTCGACAGCGACGACACGCTGATGACATGGCTGCCGAGCGTCGCGGCGAGCGGGGTCAGTGTGCCGAAGCACAACTCGCGATAGGTTTCGTCGACGACGAGATAGGCGCCGACATCGGCGGCGATCCTTGCGAGGCGGTGCAGTTCGGCCTCGTCGGACAATATGCCGCTCGGGTTATGCGGGTGGGTGATGCTGATGACCTTGGTCTTCGGCGTCACCGCGGCGGCGACCTGATCGACGTCGGTGCGAAAGCCGGTGTCGAAGCTCAGGTCGATATAGCTGATGTCGCACCCGATCGCGCGCGGGGTCTCGAGGTTGAGCCCGTAATTGGGCCGCACGACGACGATATGATCGCCCGGAGAAAGCAGCGCGGTCGCAATGATGAACAAGGCCCCCGCCGCGCCCGTGGTGACGAGCACATCGTCGGCGGTCAGTCCCGCGCCATCACGCGCGATCAGCCCGCGTAGCGACGTGCTACCGCGATGTTCGGTATAGAGCAGGGTCAGGTCGGGCACCGTCAGCCCGAGGTCGGAGAGCTTGCGGTCCGAAATCGAACTCTCGGCCAGATTGTTCCGGATATTCCCGTATCCGAACTCTTCGGGGGATTCGACTTCGATCGGGAGTCTTGCGTAACGCATGGCGGCTTACCTCGCTGGATGTGGAATTATGTTTATCGGCGGAGCGTCTGTTTTCTGCCATCCCTCTACCGGGGGGGGCGATCGTCGGCGCTACCGGGCAGTTCGATACGGTCATGCACAGAGTCCCGAATGATTTAGCACTCTCCATCTTTCGCTACGATGTGGTCTTGTTTGCCGGAATTGCGAGCGACCGGGCGTTTCGATATCGTCGTCCATCGTAGAGTCGCGATCGTGCGCGCCCGAGAGGTTTTAAGGACTATGCGCGAGAAGTTGGGCACACAGGTCGCGCATGCCATCGTCGAGCATATTCGTGAGC
>JAEWIL010000056.1 GCA_023387085.1 Pseudomonadota bacterium
CCGCGAAACCGTTCGATCCGTTCGCTTCGGGATCGCGCCCCACGGGGGTCAGCTCGCGCGGGACGAGCTTGCCCTTCGCGTCGAGCGACGGCCCGCCCTCGCGCCCCAGCACCTTGTCCTCGGTCAACCCGCCGAGCACCGAATCGAGCCCGAAGAAGAAGGGCGAGCGCAGCACGAAACCCGCGACGACATCCTCGCCGGTCACCGGAAACAGCCCCGACAATCGCACTTCGTCCTTATGCTTGTCGGCATAATGGTTGAGCCCCGCCGCATAGGCGGTGAACAGCGCCTTCACATCGGCGGGCAGGCGCGGCCAGTCGCGCGCCGTCGTCGCGCGCACGTCGAGCAGCGCCTCGGCATAGTCGATCTTCGCGCCGTCCTCGCCGAGCATCGCGCCAGCGCGCCCGCGCGTCATCGCGATCACCTCCTGCAGCGTCGAGAAATCATCCTCGGCATGGGCATAGGCCACGCCATAGGCCACGTCGGCGTCGGTCTTGCCGAAGATATGCGGCACGCCGAACTTGTCGCGCGCGATCTGCACATCGCTCGGTTTGAAATCGGGCGCGGCGGGCGCCTGCGCGGTCAGTGGCTCCCAAACCGCGAGGCCGATCAGGACGGCGGCGAGCAAGACCAGAAAGCCGACGAAAAATTTGCGCATCCGCTTTCCCACTCCGTGCATTATCCAGTCGCGAGAGGCGTCATGGCCGAAAATTCGCACGACGGAAAGCCATGCTCTTGTGTTGCAAATCGGCAACACTATCTCTGATGGCGAGAAAGGGGCTTAGCTGCATGAACCTCGAAAAATTTACTGATCGCGCCAAGGGTTTCCTCCAGTCGGCGCAGACGATCGCAATCCGCATGAACCACCAGCGTATCGGGCCCGAGCATATCGCGAAAGCGCTGCTCGAGGACAAGGAAGGCATGGCTGCGGGCCTGATCCAGCGCGCCGGAGGCGACACCGCGCGCGCCGTGCAAGGTATCGACGCGCTGCTCGCGAAGGTGCCCGCCGTTTCGGGATCGGGCGCGCAGGCGACGCCCGGCCTCGACAACGATGCCGTGCGCCTGCTCGACCAGGCCGAACAGGTCGCCGAAAAGGCGGGCGACGGCTTCGTTACCGTCGAACGGCTGCTGCTTGCCATGGTCCTCGCGGCGACAACGCCGGTCGGCAAGGCGTTCGCCGAAGCGGGCCTGAAGGCCGATGCGCTGAACAAGGTCATCAACGAACTGCGCCGCGGCCGCACCGCCGATACGGCGGGGGCCGAGGACAGTTTCGAAGCGCTCAAGAAATATGCGCGCGACCTCACCGAAGTCGCGCGCGACGGCAAGCTCGACCCGGTCATCGGCCGCGACGAGGAAATCCGCCGGACCGTGCAGATTCTCGCGCGCCGAACCAAGAACAACCCGGTGCTGATCGGCGAACCCGGCGTCGGCAAGACGGCGATCGCCGAGGGCCTCGCGCTGCGCATCGTCAATGGCGACGTCCCCGACAGCCTGAAGGACCGCCGCCTGCTCGCGCTCGACATGGGCGCGCTGATCGCGGGCGCCAAATATCGCGGCGAGTTCGAAGAGCGACTGAAGGGCGTGCTCGACGAGGTGAAGTCCGCCGAGGGCGAGATCATCCTGTTCATCGACGAAATGCACACGCTGGTCGGCGCCGGCAAGGGCGAGGGCGCGATGGATGCGTCGAACCTGCTCAAGCCCGCGCTCGCGCGCGGCGAACTGCACTGCATCGGCGCAACGACGCTCGACGAATATCGCAAGCATGTCGAAAAGGACCCCGCGCTCCAGCGGCGCTTCCAGCCGGTGTTCGTCGGCGAACCGACGGTCGAGGATTCGATCTCGATCCTGCGCGGGATCAAGGAGAAATACGAGCTGCATCACGGCGTGCGATTCACCGACGGCGCGATCGTCGCCGCGGCGACGCTGTCGAATCGCTATATCTCCGACCGCTTCCTGCCCGACAAGGCGATCGACCTGATGGACGAGGCCGCGAGCCGCATCCGCATGGAGGTCGAATCGAAGCCCGAGGAGATCGAGACTCTCGATCGCCGCATCATCCAGATGAAGATCGAGGAAGCGGCGCTGACCAAGGAGACCGACGCCGCCTCGAAGGACCGGCTCGACAAGCTGCGCGCCGAACTCGCGAACCTCGAACAGCAGTCGAGCGAGCTCACCCAGAAATGGCAGGCGGAAAAGGACAAGATCCACGCCGAGGCGAAGATCAAGGAACAGCTCGACGCCGCGCGCGGCCAGCTCGAACAGGCGCAGCGCGCGGGCGACCTCGCGAAGGCGGGCGAGCTCAGCTACGGGACCATCCCGGGCCTCGAAAAGCAGCTCGAGGAGGCGCAGGCGGCTTCGGGCAACGCGATGCTGCGCGAGGAGGTCACCGCCGACGATATCGCCGCGGTCGTCAGCCGCTGGACCGGCATCCCGGTCGACCGGATGATGGAAGGCGAGCGCGAAAAGCTGCTCGGCATGGAAGAGACGCTCGGCAAACGGGTGATCGGCCAGGACGAGGCGGTTCGCGCCGTTTCGACCGCGGTGCGCCGCGCCCGCGCGGGGCTACAGGACCCGAACCGTCCGCTCGGTTCCTTCCTCTTCCTCGGCCCCACCGGCGTCGGCAAGACCGAGCTGACCAAGGCGCTCGCGCGCTTCCTGTTCGACGATGACAATGCGATGGTCCGCATCGACATGTCCGAAATCATGGAAAAGCATGCCGTGTCGCGGCTGATCGGCGCGCCGCCGGGCTATGTCGGCTATGAGGAAGGCGGGGTGCTGACCGAAGCCGTGCGGCGCCGGCCCTATCAGGTCGTGCTGTTCGACGAGGTCGAGAAGGCGCATCAGGACGTGTTCAACATCCTGCTGCAGGTGCTCGACGACGGCCGGCTGACCGATGGACAGGGGCGTACGGTCGACTTCACCAACACGCTGATCATCCTGACCTCGAACCTCGGCAGCCAGGCGATCGCCGCGCTTCCCGACGATGCGCCGGTCGAGCAGGCCGAACCCGCGGTGATGGAGGTGGTGCGCGCGCATTTCCGGCCCGAGTTCCTCAACCGCCTCGACGAGATCGTGTTGTTCCACCGCCTCGCGCAGCAGCATATGGGCGGGATTGTCGATATCCAGGTCGCGCGCGTGCAGAAATTGCTCGACGACCGCAATGTCACGCTCGACCTCACCGATGCCGCGCGCGCGTGGCTCGGCCGCGTCGGCTACGACCCCGTCTATGGCGCGCGGCCGCTGAAGCGTGCGGTGCAGAAATATCTGCAGGACCCGCTCGCCGACCTGATCCTGAAGGGCGATGTCCGCGACGGATCGACGATCCGGGTCGACGAAGGCGACGGAGCGCTGAAACTGTCGCCGGCGTGAGGGCAGTTCGGGCGCTCCTCGAAAG
>JAEWIL010000058.1 GCA_023387085.1 Pseudomonadota bacterium
TTTATCTCCATAAGCCGATGCGATGGCTGTTCACCGGGCGGGGCGATGGCATCTGTGTGAAATGTGGACACCGCAACTGAGCTTCAGCGTCGTTCCGTCGATTGGTCTCGCGTCCGCTCACAACCCCCTTTCAGTCGCTCGCGGCCGGGCGATGGTCGAATGACGGCTAGCGACCGATTGCGGACGTTGACTTACAGAGCTGTTCGATCACTTGAGAGGTAATGTCGCACCGCGATTGCAAAAAGGACTGTTGCGCAAACTACGGTCACGGCCTTGCCTACAAAGTCGGTGCGGAACACGGCGCTCAGCGTTCCGAGGAATAATAGAACGAGCAGCGTACCGTAGAACAAGTGTTTCTGGATAGAGCTGGTTTGCATGCGCTTATTGCTGCCTGCATTTGCGAAAAAAGGCAATGTCCGCTCCCCACCCATATGCGTCTTTCACCGTCAGTCTGGATAGAATGGCAGGAAACGACCGGAAGCAGCCATTAAGCCCTCTCCCATGGGGAGAGGGTTGGGTGAGGGGTTGCGACGGTGTTCGGGAGATAGAGGTTCGATCCCCTCACCCTACTTCGGCTAGGTTGCTACGCAACCAAGCCTGCGTATCCCTCTCCCCACAGGAGAGGGAATGTCCGCTCCCCACCCCAAAGCAGACATGGCGGATACCCCCGCCAGCCGCCACGCGCCGCCTCCACGCAATCACCCGTTTCCCATGCTCCAGGTACGCGCCCGCCTCAAAGCCGCATCAAATCCATGCGGTTCCGCCCGTCCGCCTTTGCCCGGTCGAGCGCGCCTTCACACGCAGCGAGCAGGTCGGGCGGCCCGACGTCCGCCAGTTCGGACGCAATCACGCAGCCACAACTCACGGTCAGATAAGGCGCAAACGCGGATTCCGGGCAAGGAATGCCAAGCGCGGCGATGTCTTCCACGATCTGGCCCACCAAGGCTTCGGGCTGTTCGGCTCCGGGCAGGAGCAACAGAAACTCCGCGCCGCCATTGCGCACCGCTAAATCGTAAGGGCGGCGGGCGGCGGTCCGCAAAACGCCGGCGGTCGCCTTCAAGGCCTCGTCGCCGCGCCCGCTATCGTACAACTCGAAACGGTCGATTTCGATCAGGGCCAGCGTCAGCGGCTCGCCCGTCCGCGTGGCGTGCAAACAGGCCTTGCGCAACTCGCCGTCGAAATGGCGACGATCGGCAAGACCCGTGATCGGATCGCGTTCGGCGAGGGGCGCGGCGAATTCGCGCAGCAACCCGAAAAACAAGTGTTGCCCCTCGATCAGCGCGCTGGTCAGGCTCAATTCGATCCGCAGCTCGGATCCATCCTTCTGCACCGCGATTGCGCGAACGGGTTTGTCCGCCGGGTCGGGCCGGTCCGGACATATGTCGCCGATCGTCAGATCGAGCAGTTCGGCCCGCCTATATCCCAGCTTCGCACAGGTCCATGCATTGACGTCGAGGATGCATCCCGCCGCATCGTGAACAAAAAACCCTTCGGGCACGGTTTCGAGCAATAATCTGAGAGCCTCGCCGTCGATCGTCGTCACCTGGTCTGCATTCCTTGAAAGCCGCCATTTCAAGCGGCCTTATCCCATGGATAGCGGAGCCAAAAGGGCAAAACGCTCAGTCTCCGGCAAAGTCGAACGCCGACACCCCCCGTTCGCCCTCCCTGAACCGCAGCGGCCGGCCGAGCGGCGGCATCGACCGCTGGACGCAGCCGGTCCGCGTGCAGCGCCGGCAGCCGAGCCCGACGGGCGTCGCCGGCGAGCGCATCAGGTCGATCCCGCGCGCGGCAACCAGCGGCGCGGCAACCTTGGCATCGACCCCGACGCACACCGCAAAGCGGGCGGGCGTGCCGCTCCCCGTCGCGCCGGGCGCCGCGACCGAGCGCGATTGGGTGAACCAGCGCGATCCGTCCTCAAGCTCGACGAGATCGGCCACCACCTCCCCGGGCCGCGCAAAGGCTTCGTGGACGCCCCACAGCGGACAGCGCGCATCGCCATCGACGAGCGGCGACTGGCTCGCGCCGGCATAGCGCTTGCTCCCCTGCCCCGCGCGATCGATCCGCAGCATGAAAAAGGGCAGCCCGCGTGCGCCGACGCGCTGCAATGTCGTCAGCCGGTGCGCGACCTGCTCATAGCCCGCGCCGAAGCGCCGCTGGAGCAACAGCAGATCATAGCCGGTCGCATCGCACGCCCGCAGGAACCGGCTATACGGCATCATCAGCGCCGCCGCGAAATATTGGATCAGGTGCCGCTCGAACAGCCGGGCTGCCGCGCTCTCGGCAAATTCGGCGCCCGCGACGAGCGCGTCGATCTCGGACTTCGCCTCGATCTGCGCCAGCGTCGCCGCGGCCTGGAAGGTCCGCGACGCCGGGCGTAGCAGTTCATTCAGCATGAGTTGCCGTGCGTGCCAGTCGAGCCAGCGCAGCCGATCGGGCATCACGTCGCTCGGAAGGATGCGGATGCCGAGCTGGTGCCGCGTCCGCAACCGCTCGGAAATCGTGCCGTACAGATCGCCGCCCGCGAGCCGCAGCTCGTCGGCCAGTTCCTCGGCGCGCGCGTCGAGGTCGGGGAAATGATTCCGCCATTTCTCGATCGCGCGGCGCACCGCGGCAACTTCGGGCACGTCGCCTTGCGCTTCTCCGCGCTCTTCGGGCGCCGCGTCGAACAGCCGCGCGAACGCTGCCGCCGTGGCCGGCGCGGTCTGCAACCATTCCTCGACCTCCTGCGCCCCGATGCCAAGGTCGGCGAAACGCGGGTCGGCGAGCCGCCGCCGCAGCCCCCCGAGCCCGCCGGGCAAATCCTCCGCGCCCAGCTTCGCCGCGTCGAAACCGAAGCGTTCCGCCAGCTTGACGATGACGGTGGCGCTCAGCGGCCGCTGCCCATGCTCGATCAGGTTGAGATAGCTTGGCGAAATGTCGAGCGCCTCGGCCATCGCCGCCTGCGTCATCCCTCCCTCGCGCCGCACCTTGCGCACCGCCGGCCCCGCAAATATCCGTCGCTCCGCCATTTATGTAACTTTCTTTACAGATTTACACGCCGATTTACACCTAGGCGTCATATTTCACAAATATTATTGACAAAGCTTTTCACTTTCCGCGGCAACTTCGCCAACTTCCGCTCATCACCTCCGCACAAGGATCACGACGATGGGTTATCAGGAAGACATGGCGCAGGCAGGCCGCCTCATCCGCGACTATGACGGCACATGGGACGGCATCAGCGGCGAAAGCGTCGCCCGCATGCGCGCCCAGAACAAGTTCCGCACCGGCCTCGACATCGCGCGCTACACCGCGCGGATCATGCGCGCCGACATGGCCGCCTACGACGCCGACCCGGCGAACTACACCCAGTCGCTCGGCTGCTGGCACGGCTTCATCGCCCAGCAAAAGATGATCTCGGTCAAGAAGCACTTCGGCACGGTGAAGGGCCGCTACATCTATCTGTCGGGTTGGATGATCGCCGCGCTGCGCAGCGAGTTCGGCCCGCTTCCCGACCAGTCGATGCACGAAAAGACCAGCGTTCCGGCGCTGATCGAGGAAATCTACACCTTCCTCCGCCAGGCCGACGCCCGCGAACTCGGCCTCTTGTTCCGCGATCTCGACGCCGCGCGCGCCGAGGGCGACGAACTCAAGGCGAAGCAGATCCAGGCCGCGATCGACAATCACGAAACCCATGTCGTGCCGATCATCGCCGACATCGACGCCGGTTTCGGCAACGCCGAGGCAACCTATCTGCTCGCCAAGAAGATGATCGAGGCCGGCGCCTGCGCGCTCCAGATCGAAAACCAGGTTTCGGACGAGAAACAGTGCGGCCACCAGGATGGCAAGGTCACCGTTCCGCACGAGGATTTCATCGCGAAGATCCGCGCGTGCCGTTACGCCTTCATGGAACTCGGCGTGGAAGACGGGATCATCGTCACCCGCACCGACAGCCTCGGCGCGGGCCTGACCAAGCAGATCGCCTACAGCCGCGAGCCGGGCGATCTTGGCGATCGCTACAACAGCTTCCTCGACTGCGAAGAGGTCGAGGGCGCGGGCAACCCCGGCGACGTCCTGATCAACCGCGACGGCAAGCTGATGCGGCCGAAGCGCCTGCCCTCGAACCTTTACCAGTTCCGCCCCGGAACCGGCGAGGATCGCTGCGTGATGGATTGCATCGCGAGCCTCGAAAATGGCGCCGACCTCTTGTGGATCGAAACCGAAAAGCCGCACATCGAACAGATTGCCGGCATGGTCGACCGTATCCGCGAGGTCTTCCCGAACGCGAAGCTGGCCTACAACAACTCGCCGAGCTTCAACTGGACGCTCAATTTCCGTCAGCAAGTGTTCGACGCCTGGCAGGCCGAGGGCAAGGACGTCAGCGCCTATGACCGCGCCAAGCTGATGAGCGTCGAATATGACGGCACCGCGTTGAGCGACGAAGCCGACAACCGCATTCGCACCTTCCAGCGCGACGCCGCAAAGCGGGCCGGCATTTTCCACCACCTCATCACGCTGCCGACCTATCACACCGCAGCGCTCAGCACCGACAATCTCGCCAAGGAATATTTCGGCGACGAGGCGATGCTTGGCTATGTCAAGAACGTCCAGCGCGCCGAAATCCGTCAGGGCATCGCCTGCGTGAAGCACCAGAATATGTCGGGCAGCGACATCGGCGACGACCACAAGGAATATTTCGCCGGCGAAGCGGCGCTGAAGGCCGCGGGCAAGGACAATACGATGAACCAGTTCGCCGCCTGATCAGAGTTCGGCGCGAGGGGACCCGTTGCACCCCCTCGCGCCAACCCTCTTGGCGCGGGGCGCCTTGCACACTGCTCCGCGCCTCCCGAGCTTTCCTGGGGAGGAAAGCCTGTCCGTCGGAAGCCTCCGGGCCTCCGGCGGACATTTTTATGTGATGGTCGAGGGAATTGCGTTTATGACAACGTTTTCCACTTGCCGGTTGCGGGCGGAATGTGCATTCTTGCTGCAACGCACAATATCCTCCCCAAGGTATTTCACATGGACGAAACACGGCTGAAAGTGATGGAAGCCATCGCGCGCCGTCGGCGGGTTACCGCCCAATATAACGGGACGCGCATGACACTCGCCCCGCATCAGATGTTCGAACGCCACGGATCGCTGTTCATCAGCGCGCTCAATCTCGATAAGAGCTGGCGCTCCGACGACGAGCGCCGGCTCGGCCATTTCAAGCTCGACGGGCTTGGCGCGACGCGGGTCGAGGAGGAAGAGTTCGAGCCGCTTCCCTCGTTCGAAGCCGCGGCACCGCGCGACGACGACATCCTGCTGATGGCGGTGTAAGAGGCGGGCGCACCGGCCCGCCCCTCATATCACGCGGCCGACGGCTCGTCCGCCTTCGTCTTGACCAGCGACCAGATCACCCCGCCCGCGATCAGCGCTACCGTCACGCCCAGGCTGACGAGCGGCGGGAACTTGTCGCCGCCCAGAATGAAATCGGCGACGAAGATCTTCGAACCGATGAAAACGAGCACCAGCGCGAGCGCATATTTCAGATAGTGGAAGCGGTGAACCATCGCGGCGAGCGCGAAATAGAGCGCGCGCAGGCCGAGGATCGCCATGATGTTCGACGTATAGACGATGAAGGTGTCGGTCGTGATCGCGAAGATCGCGGGCACGCTATCGACCGCGAACACCAGATCCGCGAGGTTGATCACGACGAGGGCGAGAAACAGCGGCGTCGCGGCGACCGCGAACTTGCCGGTCTTCGTATCGGGCACGCGAACGAAGAATTTCTCGCCGTGAAGCTCGTGCGTGATCGGAATGTGACGCGACAACCATCGGACGACCGGATTGCCCGCGACGTCCATCGGCTTCTCGCCAGCGAACAGCATCTTGATGCCGGTGAACACCAGAAACGCCGCGAACACATAGAGCAGCCAGCCATATTCGGTAACCAGCGCCGCACCGCCCGCGATCATCATCCCGCGCAGCACGATCACCGCGACGATACCCCAGAGCAGCGCGCGATACTGGTAACACGGCGGGATCGCGAAGGTCGCGAAGATCAGCGAGATCACGAAGATATTGTCGATCGACAGTGCCTTCTCGATAAAAAAGCCGGTGTAATATTGCAGGCCGGCCTCGCCGCCCTTCTCGATCCAGATCCATGCGCCGAACGCGAGCGCGATCGTGATATAGAACAGCGAAAGCTTCAGGCTTTCGCCGATCCCCATCTCCTTATTCTCTTTGTTGAGGATACCGAGATCGAACGCAGTGAGTGCGGCGACGAGGCCGACGAAGGCCAGCCAGAACCAGGCTGGGGTCCCCAGCCAGTCGGCGAACAGAAATTCCATGGTGATAATCCCTGGCATGCGCCAACGCCGCCGCCCCGCGAGGGCAGCACCGCTGGTCGCTTATTTTATAGGATTAGAGCGCGAGTGCGGACTTGCCCGACAAGGTCGCGAGCCGCGTCCTCACTGCCAGCTTCAGTGTCTTCAGCCGCAGCAGCCGGAACGGATCGACGCCGTCGCGCCGGTTTTCGCGGCGCAGGGCGTCGTCGATCCGACGGTGCAGTTCGGTGAGACGGTAAAAGCGCGATTTGAACGTCATAAGGGCCTCCTGATCGATGAAATCAAGCAGGTGACGCCGATACCAGGCCCGGGATTGAGGGGGGGAGGTAGGCCCAGGCATCGGTGTCACCCGATGCGGTCCGACATCACGTGGCGGAAGAGACTTCCACCGACGCCAGAGGGGCCCGGCCCGCACGATTCTGATTTAGGGTGCCGGAAGCCGCATTGCAAGGCTTTGCCCCGTTCGCCCCATCGTGCTAGCCCGAATCGAGGCCGGGCTGGCCGATGGGAGCGAGCATGACAGTCCTGATCGATCGCTACGGGCCGGTGACGATCGTCACCATCGACCGGCCGGCCAAGCGCAATGCGGTCGATCCCCTCACCGCGCTGGCGCTCCGTGAGGCGTTTGCGGCTTTCGCGCAGGACACCGATGCGCGCGTGGCAATTCTGACCGGCAGCGGCGGCCATTTCTGCGCGGGCTTCGACCTCGGCGCGGTCGGAACGTCGCATTACAATCCCGATGGTCCGGGGCCGATGGGGCCGACGCGAATGCTGCTTGAAAAGCCGGTGATCGCGGCGGTCGAGGGCCATGCCGTTGCCGGCGGCCTCGAACTCGCGCTCTGGTGCGACATGCGCGTCGCGGCGGCGAGTGCGGTGTTCGGCGTCTATTGCCGGCGCTGGGGCGTGCCGCTGATCGACGGTGGCACCGTCCGCCTGCCCCGCATCATCGGACAGGGCCGCGCGATGGACATGATCCTGACCGGCCGCCCTGTCGCCGCCGACGAGGCGCATCGCATCGGCCTTGCTGACCGGATGGTTCCCGACGGAAACGCTCTCCGTGCAGCAATCGATCTGGCGAAGCAGATCGCAGCCTTTCCGCAAACTTGCATGAACAGCGATCGGCTCAGCGCCTATCGGCAATGGGATTTCGACATCGAAGGCGCGCTGACACACGAGGCCCATGCGGGCGTCGTCCCCATGCGCAACGGCGCTGCGGCAGGCGCAAGACGATTCACCGAAGGCACCGGCCGCGGCGGCAGCTTCGCAGCTTTCAAGGGAGAATGACGATGAAATTCTGGATCGCGGCCGCGCTGCTCGCACTGCCCCTTCCCGCTGCCGCTCAATCCGACATCCCGGCCGCGATCTATACAGACCCCGCACCCGACAAGGCACACCCCGCCGCGATGGAGGTCGTCCACATCCCGAGCGGCGGCGTCGAGATCAACGGTGCCGTCTATATCGCCGCGGGAGCCGGCCCGCATCCGACCGTCGTCCTCTGCCACGGCCTGCCGGGCAACGAGAAAAATCTCGACCTCGCGCAGGCGATGCGCCGCGCCGGCTGGACGGTGATCACCTTCAACTATCGCGGCTCGTGGGGCAGCCCCGGCCAATATCGCTTCGCGCAGAATCTCGAGGATGCCAATGCTGTCCTTGCCTTCGCGCGCGACCCCGCCAACGCGGCGAAATTCCGGATAGATCCGAAGCGTCTCGTCATCATGGGCCACAGCATGGGCGGCTGGGTGACCGCGCTCACGGCCGCGCACGACAGGCAATTGCTCGGCGCCGCGATGATCTCGGCGGGCAACATGGGCCTGATCGGCGCCGCGCCGCGCGATCAGGCGATCGCATTGCTGCGCGAGAACGGCATGGAAGCCCTCGCGGGAACGACTCCCGAAGCGATGGCAGACGAGCTCATCGCCGACCGCGACCGCTTCGACTTCGCGCAGGCCGCGCCGGCCCTGATGCAGACCAACCTGTTCGTGCTAACCTCCGACGACGGTCTCGCGGGGATGAGCGACGGACTGACAAAAGCGATCGCCGCCGGCGGCGGGACGAGGTTGAAAACGCTGCACGTCGCGACCGACCACAGCTGGTCCGATGCGCGTATCCGGCTGGAGAGCGAGATATTGCGATGGCTAGAAACACTGAAAACCGGGCAATAACCCGCCGGCGGTCGCGGAACGATCGTCACGCGCTGCCGGCGGAAACAGGCCGGGTCGCGATCAATCGATGCGATTGAAATGCGTCGTTTCCAGCTTCTCGTGGTTGTTGCCGGACCACACGATCGTTTCGGTCATCGATTTTCGATCCTTGGCGACCGTATAAACCCGCGTCGATACCTTCGCACCGGCTTTCCCAAGTGTCATGACCAATGTGTAGGGGGCCGGCTGACGCAGAGCAACGCTGTCGATGAAATCCATGTTGCCCGTGACAGGCACCGGGACGCCATCGAGCGCAGCGGTTGATTCCGAATGCCTGCTCGAACCGTCGGGCGCGATGATTTCGACGCGCGTCGTCCATTTTCCGTCGCGTGATGCACCGAAAGTCATCGTCACCCGTTGGGGGCGTTCGTTTTCCGGAATCAGCGACGTATCGAGCGTCCATTTGCCGACCAGCGGCAATGACTGCGATGCGGCGGTGTAAACGGTGCTCGGCGTTGCGAGCGGATCGGCCGAGGGGAGCGCGACCATCAATCCGGCGGCAGCCACGGGTATTGCAATCAGCATGGCGATCATTCCTTTCGAACCGCGGGCCCCGATGGCCGCGGTGTGCGCCAAGTCATCCGCAGGGGCGCGCGGTTTCGAAAGATCGATATTTTCGTCACAAGTTTTTTGGAGGTCCAGCAGACGCGCCAGTTCGCGGCTGCTGCCCACGCCCGTCTTGCGGCGGGCGGAGCGCAAGCGTTCGTTGATCGAGGTTTCAGAACGGCCCAGACGCGCCGCGATAGTCTTAACGGTATGGCCAGCGACCAACAGCCGCAGCACTTCCACTTCCCGATCGGAAAGACAGGCGGACAAACCGGGAGCGGGGTCGTTGGCGGACATGGCTTTCGCTCACCATAGCCTCGCGAACAGGTCCATCCCAATTTATTTGGGAAACGGCGGCGCGGCCGGGCAGACCCCGGGACGAACGGAGTGTTGCACCATCCGGTCCATGCCTACCCCTTCGCCATCAACTTCATCGCCATCGCCGTCAGAGCCTCGGTCGCGGTCGAGATCACCGCCGGCGCGTCGGGCGCCCAAAAGGGCGAATGCAGGCTGGGCAAAGTGCGGCCTTCCTTCTTTGCCGCGTCATATTCGGCCTGCGGCACACCGCCGACCCAAATGATCAGGCTCTTGATGTCCTTATTCTCGTCACGCGAATAGTGGCTGAAATCCTCGCCGCCCATCACGGGTGGCTGTTGAACCACACGCGCGTCGCCAAAGCGGGCCTTGAGATAGGCCGCCATCTCGTTGGTGAAATCGACCGTGTTGAACATCGCGGGGGTGAATTCGTCCTTCTCGACGCTCACCACCGGCATCTTGTCATCGGGCATTCCCGCCGCGATCGCCTCGCCCTTCGCGATGCGCGCGATGCCGTCGAGCAGTTTTGCGCGCACCTCGTCGGTGTAGCTCCGCACCGTCAATTGCAACTTCGCTTCGTCGGGAATGATGTTGTGCTTGGCGCCGGCGTGGAAGCTGCCGACGGTCACGACCGCGCTGTCGAGCGGGCTGGTCTCACGCGAAACAAGTGTCTGGAGCGATGTGACGATCCGGCTCGCGAGCACGATCGGGTCCTTGGTCGCCTGCGGATAGGCACCGTGTCCGCCCAGCCCCTTCACCAGGACATCGACGCTGTCGACATTGGCGAGCGCATAGCCAGGCGTATATCCGATCATCCCCGCCGGAAATCCCGCAGCGTCGTGAAAGGCAATCGCATATTGCGGCCGGGGAAAGCGCGTATAGAGCCCGTCGGCGAGCATCATCCGCGCGCCCGCGCCGCGCTCCTCGGCCGGCTGGCCGATCATTACCAGCGTCCCGGACCATTTGTCCTTGTTTGCCGCCAGCAGCCGCGCGGTGCCGATCCATGCGGTCATGTGCGTGTCGTGGCCGCAGGCGTGCATGACGCCGGTCTCGACGCCTTCCTTCGTCGTCACCCGCACCTTCGACGCGCCGGGCCAGCCGGTCTGCTCGGTCACCGGCAGGCCGTCCATATCGGCGCGGATCAGCACCACCGGACCGGGGCCGTTCTTCATCACCGCGACGACGCCGGTGCCGCCAACCTTTTCCGTGACGACGAAACCCAGCTTGCGCGCTTCGGCGGCAAGAATGCCCGCCGAGCGAACTTCCATGAAACTGAGTTCGGGATTGGCGTGCAAATCCTTATAGATCGTCATCAGCGACGGCATCTGCTTCTGCACCTCGCCGCCAAGGTCCTGCGCCATAACCGGCGCAGCAAAAGCCAGCGCCGCCACGCCCATCCACAGACTTCGCATCGTCATTTCCCCTGTTATCCGTTCGCCGGCACCAATTCGATCACGTCGAGCAGCGACTCATAGGCGGGTGCCGGCAGTACCAGCCGCCAGCGATTGTCGCCGATCCGCTCGACCAGCCCCGCCATGTCGCGCATCCGGTCGCTGCCATAGCTGACGGCGATCGATTCGTCGCCGAGCACCAGCGTGCCGAGGAACACCTGCCGCGTCAGATTGTCGGGAAAGATCAACCCCACCGGCCGCTGAGAACCGGTGAGCTTGGTCAGGCTCGTCAGCCCCTGTTCGGCCGCGACGCGGCAACGGAACCAGTCATAGGCGATATAGCCGATGGTCCCGCGCCCCTGCGTCCCGACCTTGATCGTGCGACAGCGATAGTCGCCCGGCGGCAGGTGCGGATTGGGCAGCGCAGCGTTCGGCTGCAACAATATGCCCTCACGGTCGATGCTCGCGCCATAACCCTTGGCGCGCGCATCGGCGAGCGCGGCGGTCCAACTCGAATACCAGTTACGAACGCGCTGCTTGTCCTGCTCGGTCGCGGTCGCGCGCCAGCTGCCCGCAGCGTCCGCCTCGACCGGCGGTGCGTCGGCCGCCGAACGCGGTATCGACGGCACCGACCCGCAGGCGCCGAGGCCAAGCCCCAACGCCAGCGCCGAAATCATTGGGATGCGACCCCGCATTATCCTTGTCTCCTGACCCCCATATTGTGGTTAACCTTAGGAGCCGAAACGACAATGCTCAAGACCGCGCCGCGGGACAGGGTGTCAGGCGGCGGTCCAGCCGCCATCGACGCTGAGGTTCGCGCCGGTGATGTTCGCGGCCTCGTCGCGCGTCAGGAAGCTGGCAAGCGCCGCGACCTGCTCAACGGTCACGAACTGCTTGGTCGGCTGCCCCGCGAGCAGCACATCGTTGATCACCTGCTCGCGCGTCATGTGCCGCGCCTTCATCGTGTCGGGAATCTGGTTCTCGACGAGCGGCGTCCAGACATAGCCGGGGCTGATGCAATTGACCGTGATCCCCGCGTCGGCAACCTCCAGCGCAACGGTCTTGGTGAGGCCGGCGAGCCCGTGCTTCGCGGTCACATAGGCCGACTTGAACGGCGACGCGACGAGCGAGTGCGCCGACGCGGTGCCGATGATCCGGCCCCATTTCTTCTTGCGCATTCCCGGCACGGCATGACGGATCGTATGGAACGCCGCGGTCAGGTTGAGCGCGATGATCATGTCCCACTTCTCGGGCGGAAAATCCTCAACCGGCGAGACAAACTGCATGCCGGCATTGTTCACGAGGATATCGACCCCTCCCATATCCTTGTCGGCGCGTTTGAACATCGCCTCGATCTCGTCGGGCTTGGTGAGGTCGGCGCCATCATAGACCGCCTTGCCGCCGTTGAGCACGGTCAGCGCCGCGCGCTCGGCCTCGATCGCGTCGGCTTCGCCGAACCCGTTGATGATGATGTTCGCGCCTTCGGCGGCGAAGGCCTTCGCGATGCCGAGCCCGATGCCGGAGGTCGATCCGGTGACGAGGGCGGTCTTTCCTTGCAGTCGCATGTCATAATCCTTTCAGGTCGGGGAGCCAGAATGAGCGAAGGGTCAGACGTCCTTGGGCCGCAGCCTGTCCGACTGGACGGCGAAGCTGTCGGATCGGCCCTCGGCGATGCTTTCGGCGAGCAATTGCCCCTCCTTCATTGCGGCCTCGACCGCCGCCCGGCCGAGCGCCCAATTGACCTCCATCGTCGAGCGCGAAAATTCGAAGTCGCGCGCGCCGGTCTGCCAGACCGGCGCCTGATGGATAAGCTGGACGACATTGAGCGCCTTGCAATCGACCATCTTCTCGACCGCCTTGACCTCGGCCAGATCGCGCACCTCGGGCGGCAATCTTTCGAGCATGCGGTCGATCAGGCGATGTTCCTTGCGTCGCCGTACCAGCCCGTCCGATATGCGCCGCGTGCGGCTCGAGAAACGGATGTCCTTCTCGCGCGACCAAGCTTCCTCCAGATCGTGCGGCCGCTCGCCACGCGCGGGGAAGAGATCGACCTGAAAGACGAGCATATCCTCGTTTGCACTTTCGACCACATGCTCGAGCGGGGTGTTCGACACCAGTCCGCCGTCCCAATACCAGTTGCCGTCGATCTCGATCGGCGGCAGCCCCGGCGGCAGCGCGCCTGACGCCATGATGTGGCGCGCGTCGATCGTGTCGGTGCGCGTATCGAAATAGCGGAAATTGCCCGTTTCGACCGCGACCGCGCCGACCGACAGCCGCACCTTGCCATGGTTCAGCCGGTCCCAGTCGACGAGCCGGTCGAGCGTCGCGGCGAGCGGCGCGGTATCGTAAAAGCTCACTGCCGCCGGCGTCTGCCGTTCGGCGAATACCGGCGGCGGAATGCGCGGCACGAAAAAGCCCGGAACGCCGAAGCTCGCGACCTGCGCCGCGGCACCCAGATGCGTCCATTCGCGCAGCAGGTCATTGTCGGCGATCGGGAGCGTCGGCAGCGCCGAGGAAACGCCGTCCCAGAATTCGCGCATCTTCGCCACGGCCTCGTCGCGCGGATTGCCCGCGATGATCGCGGCATTGACCGCGCCGATCGAAATGCCCGCGATCCAGTCGAGTTCGATCCCGAGCTCGATCAACGCTTCGTAAATCCCCGCCTGGAATGCGCCCAGCGCACCCCCGCCCTGCAGGACGAGGACCACCAGATCGGGAAGTGGAAGGGCGGCGCGGGCGGCACGACGGGGCATGGACTCGAAACGATCCTTCTTGGTTCGGCACCCTTCGCCTTTTGTGCACCGCAACAGGCGCGATTGCAAGCCTGTGTGGCCGCGCGAAGCCCCCTTTCAATTGCCCCGCGCTGCTGCCAGTATCGGTTCACGGCAAACACTTAGCGGCGGGAGAATGTCATGCGCCTCGACGATTATGATCCTGGAGACGATATTCAGGACCTCGGGCGCGGAAGCAGCGGCTTCGGAGGCGGCGGAGGCGGCGGCATGGGCGGCCTGCTCTTCGGCCTGCTGCCGATGCTGCTCGGCCGCAAGATGGGCTGCGGCACGATCCTGCTGCTCGGCGTCGCGGCCTTCTTTCTGCTGGGACCGGGCATGAGCATGCTCGGCTCGGGCGGCAGCACCGCCGACCCGGCGGCCGACAGTCGCGGCGTACAGGCAGGCGCGGCGGCGTGCGACACGCAGGCCGAACGCTTCGCCTGTCAGGTGTTCAGCTCGACCAACCGCTTCTGGAGCACGCAGATCAACAGTTACCGCGAACCCGGCCTCCGTTTCTTCACCGAGCAGAATCAGTCGGGTTGCGGCGCAGCGCAATCGGCGATGGGGCCGTTCTATTGCCCCGCCGACCAGCGCATCTATCTCGACACCGAGTTTTTCGGCGAGCTGGCAAACCGCTTCGGCGCCGCTGGCGATGCCGCGCAGGCCTATGTCGTCGCGCACGAGGTCGGCCATCATATCCAGACGATCACCGGGATTTCCGATCAGGTCCGCCGCGCCCAGCAACGCGCTTCGCAGGCCGAGGGCAATGCCTATCAGGTCCGGATGGAGTTGCAGGCCGACTGCTACGCCGGCGTCTGGGCGAACCGCGCGCGCAACAAGGACGGGCAGACCGTGATGGAGCCGGGCGACATGGAGGAAGCGATGCGCGCCGCCAACGCGATCGGCGACGACACGCTGATGCGCTCGGCGGGCCAGCGTCCCGTGCCCGAAAGCTTCACGCACGGAACGAGCGAGCAGCGCATGACCTGGCTGCGCCGCGGCCTGCAGACGGGGGATCCGAAACAGTGCGACACCTTCAACGCGTCGCTCTGATCGCGGCGGCGGCGCTCGCCGCCGTCCCCGCTGCCGCCGAAACGCTTTACGTCCAGACCGGGCGCCTGATCGACGGCGTCTCCAACGAGGCGCGAACCGGCCAGTGCGTGACGATCGAGGACGAGCATATCAGGGCGGTCGGGCCGTGCGGCAAGGCGCCCGATGGCGCAACATTGCTCGACTGGTCAGCTTACACCGTCCTGCCGGGTCTGATAGATCTGCACACGCATCTGGCGGACCTTGGCCAAAGCGCCGATCTTGCCGCGCCGATCAAAGCTTCGCCCGCCGAGACCGCCCTCGTCGGCGCTCGCAACGCGCGGCTGACGCTGGACGCCGGCTTCACCAGCGTGCGCGATGTCGGCACCTATCGCGGACTGACCGACGTCGCGCTGCGCAACGCGATCGATCGCGGCGACGTGCCCGGCCCGCGCATGTGGGTCGCGGGCGCCTATATCACCATTCCCGGCGGCGGCGGCGAGCTCAATGGCGTCGTTCCGAACGACCAGCTTCCGCCGGATATGCGCCTTGGCGTCGCCGCGACGCCCGAGGAAGCCGCGCAAAAGACGGCCTTCCTGCTCGATCACGGCGCCGATTTCATCAAGACGATCGCCACCGGCGCGGTCCTCGCGATCGGCACCGAGCCCGGCGCGCCCGAACTCACGGTGGATCAGCTCCGCGCGGTCGTGAAAGTCGCGCATGCGCGCGGCAAGCGCGTCACCGCGCATGCGCACGGCGCGCAGGGCATCAGGAATGCGATCGAAGCCGGGATCGACAGCATCGAACATGCGAGCATCGCCGACGAGGAAGCACTCCAGCTCGCCAAGGCGCGCGGCACCTGGCTGGTGATGGACATCTATAACGGCACCTATATCGACGAGATCGGGACGAAGGAGGGTTGGCCCGCGGAATATCTCCGCAAGAATCGCGAGACGACCGACACCCAGCGCGCGGCCTTCCGCCGCGCGGTCGAGCTCGGCGTCAACATCGGCTACGGCACCGACGCCGGCGTCTACCCGCACGGCTTCAACGCGCGCCAGTTCGCGAACATGGTCAAATATGGCATGACTCCGATGCAGGCCATTCAAGCGGCCACTGGCCGCGCCTCCGAAGAAATGGGCCGCGCCGATGTCGGGGCGATCGAGCCGGGGCGCTATGCGGATATGGTCGCGGTGAAGGCCGATCCGCTGAAGGACATCACGGTGCTCGAAAAGATCGACCATGTGATGAAGGGCGGCACGCTCGTCCGCTGACGACTGGTTGCGGACCTTCCGATTTTCGTCACCCTGAACTTGTTTCAGGGTCCATGGCCTGCCGCTTCCTTCGCCGCAGCGCTAGACGAGAGCTCAGGCCATGGATGCTGAAACAAGTTCAGCATGACGAGGTGTCAACGTCCGCTCCCCACCCCAAAGCCGCCAAAACAAAAACCTCGGTCCTACATTATCGCACGGACGTAGCATCGCGTCGCCTTGGCCTGCTCCTTTACCCCGCCGCACCGTCATCTTGTTCGCCTGCCGGTCCGCACCGGGCGCCCATAAGAAGGGGGATGTGCACTGACCTCTGTAACCTTTCGAATAAAATTACACGACCCTTCGCTGATCCGACGAACGGGGTTGAACCGAAGCGCCGCGGCGTTAAACCGTTTTCATGCGTAACCATCTCCTCTCCAGCGCAATCGCGCTGACCGCCGCCCTTTCCTCCCCCGCTCTGGCCCGCCCGATGACCGAGGTCGATCTGGCGACACTGAAGCGCATCGGCGCCCCGGCGGCGTCACCCGACGGACGCTGGGTCGTGTTCCAGATGACCGAAACCGCGCCCGAGACCTACAAGCGTTCGACCGGCCTCTGGCTCGTCGATCGCAATGCCAAGGGCGCGAAGCCGGTCCGGATCGCCGACACGCCCGACAAGAACGAGACCTCGCCCGCCTTCGCCCCCGACGGCAGCCTTTATTTCCTCTCGAACGCGTCGGGCAGCGATCAAGTCTGGCGGATTGACGTCAAGGCAGGCGGTGCGGCGACGCAAGTTACCGACACCAAGGCCGAAGTCGCGGGCTTCCGGATTTCCCCCGACGGCGCGAAGCTGCTCGCATGGGGCGACGTCCCGATGGAGTGCACCGATTTCGGCTGCGATGCCAAGGACAAGGGCGCGCTCGTCGGCCCCGGCACCGGCCGACTCTACAAGGATGGCGTGGGCTTCGTGCGCCACTGGGACCAGTGGGAAACCCCCGGAACGCACAGCCGTCCCTTCGTCTTCAATCTCGAAGGCGGCAAGGCGAGCGTCGCGCGTCCGGCCGCCGCGGGGCTGGTTGGCGACACGCCGTCGAAACCCTTCGGCGGCGCCGAGGAACTGGCTTGGGGGCCGGACAGCCGCACCGTCTATTTCACGATGCGCAAGGCCGACCGCGACGAGCCGCGTTCGACCAACCTCGACATTTACAGCTGGTTGGTCGACAGTCGGATGATGCCGGTCAACCTGACCGAGAGCAATCAGGCGACCGACACCCTCCCCTCCCCCTCGCCCGACGGCAAATGGCTCGCCTATGCCGCGATGGAGCGGCCCACCTATGAGGCCGACCGGCAGGTGCTGATGCTGCGCAATCTCGAAAATGGCGAAACGAAGAAACTGACCGACGCCTGGGATCGCTCGGTTGCCTCGATCGCGTGGGCGCCCGACGGCAAGTCGCTCTATGTCACCGCCGACGATGTCCTCGATCATCCGGTCTTCCGCGTCGATGCGGCGAGCGGCAAGGTTGAGAAGCTGAAAGCATCCGCCGAAGCGTTCGACGGGACCATCGGGGACGTCACGCCGCTGCCGGACGGCGCACTGCTCTATTCGCGCAACACCGCGCTGCTTCCCACCGATCTCTATACGCGCGACGCGAAGGGCAAGGTGACGCAGCTTACTTCGGTCAACGCCACGATGCTTGCCCAGTTCGATCCGGTGAAGATCGACCGGATGCAATTCGCCGGCGCGAATGGCGACAAGGTGTGGGGCATCATCCTCAAGCCGTCGAATGTCACCACGAAGCTTCCGGTGGCCTTCATCGTCCATGGCGGGCCGCAGGGCAGCTTCGGCAACGGCTGGTCGACGCGCTGGAACCCGCGCCTGTTCGCGCAGCAAGGCTATGGTGTCGTCAGCGTCGATTTCCACGGCTCGACCGGATATGGGCAGGCCTTCACCGACAGCATCAACAAGGATTGGGGCGGCAAGCCGCTGCAGGACCTGAAACTCGGCCTCGCGGCGGCGGGCAAGCAGGACGCGCAACTCGACATCGCCAACGCTTGCGCGCTCGGCGCCTCCTACGGCGGCTATATGATGAACTGGATCGCCGGCCAGTGGACCGACGGTTTCAAATGCCTTGTCCAGCACGACGGCGTTTTCGATGCGCGCGCCATGGCCTATGAGACCGAAGAGCTTTGGTTCGACGAATGGGAGCATGGCGGCCCCTATTTCGAGGTTCCCGAGGAGTTCGAGAAATGGAACCCCGTGAACCATGTCGACAAGTGGAAGACCCCGATGCTGGTCATCACCGGCGAAAAGGATTTCCGCATTCCCTATACGCAGGGGCTCGCCGCCTTCACCGCGCTCCAGCGCCGCGGCGTTCCATCGCAGCTTCTCGTATTTCCGGATGAAAATCACTGGGTGCTGAAGGGCGCGAACAGCGTCCAGTGGCACCGGACCGTGTTCGACTGGCTTGGCAGCCATTTGAAGAAGTAAGGCCCGTCGCCACTCTTCGTCACCCCGGACTTGATCCGGGGTCCACTACCTCGCCGCAGGAATGGATGCCGGATCAAGTCCGGCATGACAGCTGTGGGTAATCACCCTCTTGCCGCCCCGCCCCCCGGCTGGCAAAGCGCGCCGACTATGACGATGGAAAAAACCTTCGATCCCGCCGCTATCGAGGCGAAATGGGCTCATGAATGGGAAAGCCGCGGGCTGTTTCGCCCCGAGCGACCGAATGCCGATCCCTTCACGATCGTAAACCCGCCGCCGAATGTCACCGGCGCGCTGCACATCGGCCATGCGCTCGACAATACGCTGCAGGACGTGCTCGTCCGCTACGAACGGCTGCGCGGCAAGGATGCGCTGTGGGTGGTCGGCATGGACCATGCGGGCATCGCGACGCAAATGGTCGTCGAGCGCCAACTCGAGGAGCGGCAGGACAAGCGCACCAACTACAGCCGCGACGAGTTCGTCGAAAAAGTGTGGCAGTGGAAGGCCGAAAGCGGCGGCCAGATCACCGGCCAGCTCCGCCGCCTCGGCTGCTCGATGGACTGGTCGCGCGAGCAGTTCACCATGGACCCGCATTTCACCCGCGCCGTGGTCAAGGTGTTCGTCGACCTGCACAAAAAAGGCCTGATCTACCGCGACAAGCGGCTGGTCAATTGGGACCCGAAGCTCAAGACCGCAATCTCGGACCTCGAGGTTGAGACGCACGAGGTTCAGGGCGGCTTCTGGCATTTCAAATATCCGCTCGCCGACGGCGTGACGCTCGACGACGGTCGAGACTTCATCGAGGTCGCGACGACGCGCCCCGAAACGATGCTCGCCGACATGGCGGTTGCAGTCCACCCCGACGACGAACGCTACAAGAGCGTGATCGGCAAGGAAATTCTGCAGCCGATCACCGGCCGCCGTTTCAAGATCGTCGCCGACGAGCATGCCGACCCCGAACTGGGCAGCGGCGCGGTGAAGATCACTCCGGGGCATGACTTCAACGATTTCGAGGTCGGCAAACGCGCCGGTATCAAGCCCGGCGACATGCTCAACATGTTCGATGGCGACGCCAACGTCGTCCAGACGAGCGACGGGCTGGTGCCCGAGGAATTCATCGGCCTCCACCGCTTCAAGCGCGACGGGATCGACGGCGCGCGCGAACTGGTCGTGGCGCGGATGAAGGAAGCCGGCTTCCTGATCCCGTACGTCGACAAGGACGGCAACGAACATGACGCCGAACCGCGCACGATCCAGACCCCGTTCGGCGACCGCGGCGGCGTGGTGATCGAACCCTGGCTCACCGACCAATGGTATGTCGACGCCGAAACGCTCGCGCAGCCGCCGATGCAGGCCGTGCGCGACGGGCGGATCAACATCGTCCCCAAGACGTGGGAAAAAACCTTCTTCAACTGGATGGAGAATATCCAGCCTTGGTGCGTCTCGCGCCAGCTGTGGTGGGGCCACCGGATTCCGGCCTGGTATGCCGAGGATGGCCGCATCTTCGTCGCCGAGACCGAAGAGGAAGCACAGGCCGAAGCGGGCGCCGGCGTCGCCCTGACCCGCGACGAGGATGTCCTCGACACCTGGTTCTCCTCCGCGCTCTGGCCCTTCGCCACCCTCGGCTGGCCCGAGAATACCGAGTTGCTCAAGCGCCACTACCCGAACGACGTCCTGATCTCCGGCTTTGACATCCTCTTCTTCTGGGATGCGCGCATGGCGATGCAGGGGATGGAATTCATGGGCGAAGTGCCGTGGAAGACGCTCTATCTCCACGGCCTCGTCCGCGCGCCCGACGGCGCGAAAATGTCGAAGTCGAAGGGCAATGTCGTCGACCCGCTCGGGCTCATCGACCAGTACGGTGCCGACGCCCTCCGCTTCTTCATGGCGGCGATGGAAAGCCAGGGCCGCGATATCAAGATGGATGACGCGCGCCTCGCGGGCTATCGCAACTTCGCGACCAAGCTCTGGAACGCCGCGCGCTTCTGCGAAGCGAACGGCATTTCGGCTTCGACCAGCTTTGACGCACCCGCCGCGACGCTGCCGGTCAACCGCTGGATCATCGGCGAAGTCGGGGACACCGTCGCCGCGATGGAAAGCGCCTTTGCCGCCTATCGCTTCGACGAGGCCGCGAATGCCGTCTACAGCTTTGCCTGGGACCGCTTCTGCGACTGGTATCTGGAACTGATCAAGGGCGCGATCGATGACGAGACGAAGGCCGTCGCCGGCTGGGTGCTCGACCAGATCCTCGTGATGCTTCATCCCTTCATGCCGTTCATCACCGAAGAGCTGTGGACGGTGCTGGGCGATCGCGCCAACTATCCGTTGATTACCGCCAAATGGCCCGCCCCGACGGTCGCCAAGTACGCAGAGGCGAGCGCCGACATCGACTGGCTGATCAAGCTGGTCAGCGAACTCCGCGCCGCCAAGGCGGAGCTTGGCCTGCCGCCCGGCGCGCGGCTGACCGCGCATTTTCCGGCGTCACTGAAAACACGCGCGGACAAGCTCGCGGCCCAGCTCGACCGGCTCGGGCGCCTCGAAAGCATCAGCTTCGATCCGGCCCCGGCGGGCGCGTCGGCACAGATCATTGTCGAGGGCGAAACAATTACCGTTCCCCTTGAAGGCGTGATCGACATCGCCACCGAACGCGACCGCCTGACCAAGGCGCTGGCCGCCGCGACGAAGGAACGCGACGGCCTCGCCGGCCGTTTGAACAACCCGTCATTCGTCGAACGCGCCAAGCCCGAAGCCGTCGAAAAGGCGCGCGCGGATCATGCGGCCAAGGAAGCCGAGGCGGACCGACTGACCGCTGCACTGGCGCGATTGGGGTGATCGACGGCGAGACGCCCGTCACGCCGACACCCGTCGCCGCGGCGGCGGATCCGGCGGCCGGTGCGGTTCCCCCACGCCAAACCGCGCGGGGCGGCGGACGGATGGATCTTACGCACGGGCCGATCGCCAAAACGCTGATCCTTTTCGCGCTGCCGACGCTCGCGTCGAACATCCTGCAGACGCTGTCGGGTTCGGTGAATTCGATCTGGGTCGGGCAGTTCCTTGGCGAAAGCGCGCTCGCCGCAACGGCCAATGCGAACATCATCATGTTCCTGATGTTCGGCGCCTTTTTCGGCTTCGGCATGGCAGCCACGGTGCTGATCGGCCAGTCGATGGGCCGCGGCGACGTCGATGCCGCGCGCCGTGCAACCGGCGGCGTCGTCGGCATGGCGCTGATGTTCTCAGTCGCGATCGCTGTCGTCGGATGGTTTGCGTCGGACCGCATCCTGCATTGGCTGAAGACCCCGCCCGAGGCGTTTGCGCTCGCGCACGATTATCTGCGCGTCACCTTCCTGGCCGTTCCCGCTTCGATGCTTTCGGTGACGCTGATGATGGCGTCGCGGGGCGCGGGTGATGCGGTGACGCCGCTGCGTTTCATGATCCTGGCGGTGGTCCTCGACATCGCGTTCAATCCCGTGCTGATTCTCGGCCTCGGTCCTTTCCCGCGCCTCGGCATCGCGGGCAGCGCGCTGGCCACGGCGGTCGCGGGAACGATCAGCCTGATCGGCATGATCGGCTGGTTCTATGCGAAAAATCACGTCCTTCGCCTGCGCGGCGAAGAACTGCGCTATCTCATCCCCGACTGGAGCGAACTGCGCTTCATCGTCGGGCGCGGTCTCCCGATGGGCGCGCAGATGCTCGTGATTTCCGGGGCAGGGCTCATCATGGTCGGCCTGGTCAACCGCGAGGGCCTCGTCACCGCCGCGGCCTATGGCGCGACGCTGCAATTGTGGAACTATATCCAGATGCCCGCGCTTGCGGTGGGCGCAGCCGTCAGCTCGATGGCGGCGCAAAATATCGGCGCCCGGCGTTGGGACCGCGTAAGCGCCACCACGACCAGCGGCATCGCGATCAATCTTGTCATGACCGGTGTGCTCATCGTGCTTTTGCTGCTCTTTGACCGCGCGGCGCTCGCTCTCTTCCTCGGCAGCGGCAGCGCGGCGATCGATGTCGCGCGCAACATCCAGTATATTGCAACCTGGACCTTCCTGCCCTTTGGCACGACGATCGTGCTCATCAGTACGCTGCGTGCCAATGGATCGGTCGTGCCGCCGCTCGTGATCCTGTTCCTGTCGATGTTCCCGATCCGGCTCGGCATTTATTATTTCGGCTATCCGGTGATCGGCAGCAATATTCTCTGGTGGAGCTTTCCGCTATCATCACTCGCATCGGTTGCGATGGCGTGGGCGATCTACCGGCGCGGCAATTGGCGCCGGGCTCTACCGCAACCCGAGCGCGAATAACGCGATCCGCTTTCGACCAAAGCATGCGCCGCTTCGACTGGCGGCCCAGCGAGAGCTAGTATTGGAGCAATCTTTGACGCTAAGGCAGCGGCAATGAGTGGGAATATCCGGATAGAAACGCTGCGCGACCAGCGCGCGAAGATGCTGGCAGCGGCGCCCGACTGGCGGGCGCAGGACGCGCGCGTCAACCCGCGTGTCGCGATCGGATCGATCATCGCGATGTGGCTATTCTATTTTCTGATCACCACCGGCCTTGGAATATTGGCCGGAGCGGAGCAGTGGGAATATGCCGGGCGGCGTGCCGCGGTGGTCGTCGCAGGTATCCTTTGCACCTTCGTCCTTTACCAACTGATCCAGCGCGTGCAGCCGCGAGGCTTCGGTCCGCGGCTCGCCGTCGCGTTCGGCGCCGCCATCCCGCTGGTCATCATCTATGCTGTGATCAACCTGCTCGTCTTCTATTACTGGCTTCCGCTGGAGGATTCGCCGAAGATCATCGCCGATATTCAAGCCAAATTCCCTGTCGCCTGGGAAGTTGTGCTGATCCTCGACAGCTCGATCCGCTGGTATTTCTTCTTCGCCGTCTGGGCGGCGCTCTACGTCGCGTTCGGTTATGCGAACGAGATGCGCGCGGTCGAGCGCCGTGCCAATCATTTTAGGATCGAAGCGCAGACCGCGCAGCTTCGTGCGCTGCACTATCAGGTCAATCCGCACTTCCTGTTCAACACGCTCAACTCACTGTCGACGCTGGTTTTGCGCGGCTCGAAGAGCGAAGCCGAGACGATGATCATGAATCTGTCGTCATTCCTGCGCTCCAGTCTCGCGGTCGATCCCGAGCAACTCGTCAGCCTCGACGAGGAAATCGCGCTCCAGCGTCTCTATCTCGATATCGAACAAGTCCGGTTCCCCGACCGCTTGCAGGTCGAGGTGGCGATGCCCGCGGAGCTGGAGAACGCCTGCGTCCCGGTGCTGATCCTGCAACCGATCATCGAAAATGCGATCAAATATGCCGTCGCGCCGAGCAAAGGTCGCATCGCGGTGCGTCTCACCGCCAGCAGCGAACATGGCCTGCTGGTCGTGCGCGTCGAAAACAATATCGATCCGATAGCTCCCGTCCCCGCGCCCGGCACCGGGCTCGGCCTCGGCAACGTCCGCGAGCGACTGCTGACGCGTTACGGTCCTACCGCCGGGTGTGAATGGGGGGCGTCCGATACGGGTGGCTTCTTCGTGTCGCTCTGGCTACCCTTGGCGCGGGAGGGCTGCTGATATGATGCAGAATCTGCGTACGCTGATCGTCGACGACGAGCCGCTCGCGATCGAGCGCCTCCAGATTCTGGCCGGACAGCAAGACGGCATCTCGCTGGTCGGAACGGCGAGCGACGGCGCCTCCGCGCTTCGGATGGTCGATGCACTCGCCCCCGATCTGGTGCTTTGCGACATTGCAATGCCCGACCTCGACGGGCTCGCGGTCGCGGCGGCGATCGAGCAACTCGATAACCCGCCCGCGGTGGTATTCGTCACCGCATTCGACCGCTATGCGGTTGCCGCATTCGACGTCGCCGCCGTCGATTACCTGCTCAAACCCGTGTCACCCGACCGCCTCGCGCGTGCGCTCGCCCGCGTCCGCGAATGGGGCGCGACGGACCGCGGACGGACGCAAAAGAGCAAATGGATCAGCGAGTTCTGGGTTCAGAATCGCGGCGAAATGCTCCGTATCGATGCCGACCAGGTCGACCTGATCGAAGCCGAGCGCGATTATATGCGGCTGCATGTCGGCGGACGGAGCTGGTTAATTCACCAAACGATCAAATCGCTAGAGGCGCGGATGAACCCTGACCAGTTCATGCGCATCCACCGTTCGAAAATGATTCGCCGCGATGGCATTGTCGGACTGAAGCATCACGGCGATGGCGCGTGGAGCGTCGATCTGGGCGAAGGCGGCCTCCACCGGATCGGCCGCACCTATTTACACGACGTAAAGGCGATCACGCACGGGGCATGATCGCCTTGCCGGGACCGCCCCCTGCTTTGGGCAGTCTCGGTACCGGTCGCCGTCAGGGAGCGGCAACGACGGGCGGCTTCTCGCTGGCGAACCGTGCGCTGCTGCCATTGAGCAAGGCCGCGAGTTGCGGTTCGACGCTACGATGCGCCTGCGCCACGCATTCCTGCGCGATCGCGCGCTGCCGCAGCGGCTGGCGCTCGTTGACGTTGCACATCGAACGGATCGCGGTGCGGACGCGCGTATCCAGTCGTTCCCGGCCGCTTTCGGTCGTGAGGTCGAGATCGCCGTGGCGCACCATGATCTGGGGCGTATCGCCGCCCTGGGCTATTGCGGTGGCCGACACTCCGCCGGTCGCTGCCGTCGCGATCATCAGCATCAAGGTCGGTTTGAGCGTTGATTTGAACATGGGAGAGTCCTCTCATCTGGGGGATGATGATGCGGGACACGAGCTGGTCCGAAACCGGGGAAGACCGCACCCTCCCGCATCCCGCTCATGTTGAATGAACCCTTTTGTGCCCTCTCGCATGTCGACTTCGACCGGCCCCGAAACCGCGTCGATCAGGCCGACGAAATGCGTTGGGGCGTCGACCAATGGCCGAAAGCTTGCAACATTCTTGTCTCAATGGCCTTCTCTGTTCATGGCGTGGAAAGAATCTACCCCGAGTCGCGACAAGATCGTACGGACGCTGCTGTGGGTGACGGCGATTTGCACGGCCGGGCTCGGCGCCGGATTCCTCCTCGGCATGGTTGCCATAGGCCAAGGCCTCGCCATCGATGGCGATAATCCGCCTTCGTTCACCCATCTCAGCGCGAATCCCGACGCGCATGTTGGCGCGGTAGCGGACGTCACCACTTATTGCCCCGACTGCGCCGACAGCTATGGCGTCGCGGCGCAATTGCGCGCCGAACAGAATCATCGAATGAACGATCCCTTCCGCCGCTTGGGCGAGGTCGATGCCGACATTCTGGTCCCGCCGCCCGAGCCGGAGCCTTACCGATATGGTGGCCGCCTGCCCGATCCCGAGCCGCGCGATGTTCCCGTGTTGACGGTCCCCGTCACCCATGCCTCGCCGCCACCGATTGCAGTCGATGCGCCGCCTGCGGCGCAGCAAAAAGACCCCGGCGAAACACCGGAGCCTTTTCCGACACCTCAATAGAGGCTTAACGAGAGTCTTGGCGCGTCATTTCGGCTGTGGCGCCGCGCAGCGCGACGTGTCGCCCGCCTTGCACGCGGCGACATCGGCTTCCCACTGAATCCGCTCTTCTGCCGACATGGCCGCAATCCGCGCTTTTTCCGCCTCATAGTCGGCAGTTTCCTTCGCGAATTCGGCCTGCGACGCGGCTTCCTGCTGCTCGCGAGCCGCGACCTGTGCTTGATAAGCCTGGGTTTCGGCACTGGCTTTTGCCAATTGGTCGGCATTCAATCGCGCGGTATTGGCGCGTTCTTCCATCGTCGTACCGTCCGGGTTCTTCTGGAATGCGGCGGCGTGGCCGCCAGTAAAGAGCGCCACCGCGGCCGCAACCGTCAAAATTGTCCTGATCATCGAAGCTCTCCTTCAATCGAAGCACCGGCAGTCCAACGTTTCGTCCGGCTCGTCGTTCCCGTGCGGGGTTTGACGCCGCCACGCCCAACGGTCATGCTGCCTTTTCCTCTCATGTCCGAACGGTCGATCATTTGCCAACCGCCTCTCGCCACCCGATCAACCGTCCCGTCTTCTTCATCCCGCTGGCCATCCTCTCGGCAGCGCTGCTGTTGAGTCTGTGGCAGGGTCCCGCTTTCGTCGCGGCCGAGACGGCCGTGAACGACTGGATATTGCGGCAACTCGGACCGGTCTTTTCCGGCGCCGGACTCGGATTTCTCGTTCTGCTCGCAGCGGTTGCCCTTTCGCCGCTGGGCAAGACGATCATCGGCGGCACGGCAGCGAAACCGCTGCTGGGCCGCTGGCGCTGGTTTGCCGTGATGCTTTGCACGACGATCGCGACCGGCATCCTCTTCTGGGGCGCCGCCGAGCCGCTGTTTCACCTCAATGCACCGCCCCCGATGCTGGGGCTCAAGCCCGGAAGCGATGCCGCGGCTACCTTCGCAATGTCGACGATGTTGCTCCACTGGACGCTGACGCCCTATGGGATCTACACCGTCGCCGCGCTGGCCTTCGCACTCGTCTATTATAATCGCGGCGAACCGTTCAGCCTGTCGTCGCTGTTCGTGCCGTTGATCGGCAAGCGCGCGCACGGACCGGTCGGCACCGGTATCGACATCGTGTGCCTTTACGCACTCGTTGCGGGAATGGCGGCGTCGATGGGCGCCGGCATCCTTGCGATCGCGGGCGGAATCGAAAGTCTCGGCGGCTTCGCGGGAGGCATGCCGCTACGCTGGGGCATCGGCGCGCTGATCGTCGCAAGCTTTCTGATCTCGGCCGCCACGGGTCTGCAAAAGGGTATTGCGGGCCTGTCGGTGCTCAACACCTGGCTGTTCTTCGCGATCATCGCCTTTGCGCTTCTCGCTGGCCCGACCGCACAGATGTTCGGCCTGTCGCTGCGCGCAAGCGGCGAATATATCTCCACCTTCGTCCCCCGCAATCTTGGTATCGGCGTCGACCCCGACTGGAGCCGGCAGTGGACGATTTTCTATTGGGGCAACTGGTTCGCCTGGGCTCCGGTGACAGCCTTGTTTCTCGGCCGGCTCGCGGTCGGCTACAGCGTGCGCGAGTTTATCCTGATGAACCTTGTGTTGCCCGCGCTGTTCGGCGCGCTGTGGATGACCGCGATCGCGGGTTCGGCGATCCTTCTCGACCAGCAGAGCGGCGCCAGCCTCTATGCGGTCATCGCGGCCAAGGGCCCCGATTCGGTCCTGTCTAGCCTGTTCGACGGCTTGGGAGGTGGCCCTCCCGCAACGGGGCTCATGCTCTTCACCATCTTCCTCTCTTATGTCGCCGGCGCCGACGCCAATGTTTCGGCGATGAGCGCCCTGTCGACGCACGGCATCTCGCCCGACGCGCCCGAAGCACCGATCGCGGTGCAGAGCGTCTGGGGAATTGCTGTCGGTTTGGTCGCGGTCGTGCTCGTCGCCGCCTCAGGGATCGACGGTATCCGCATGATGTCGGTATTGGGGGGCGCGCCCGCCTTGTTCGTTATCATCGGCGCCGCGCTATCGCTCGCCGCGATGGCGGTACGGGGGCGACGCTTGGCCGCCCCCGCCATTCGCGACTGATTACCAGATACGCGTGCGCGCTTCGGGCTTCAGATAATATTTGGCGTCGGGCGTGACGTTGAAGGCCTTGTACCAGGCGTCGACGTTGCGGAGCGGTCCGATGATGCGCCAGCGCGCGGGGCTATGCGGGTCGCTTGCCACCTGCTGCTTGACCGAATCCTCGCGGGCCTTGTCGCGCCAGGCCTGCGCGAAGGAGAGGAAGAAGCGCTGGTCGCCGGTCAGCCCGTCGATCACCGGCGCGTCCTTGCCGTTCAGCGAACGGTGATAGGCGTCATAGGCGACCTCCAGCCCGGCGAGGTCGGCGATATTCTCGCCCATCGTCAGGTCGGGATTGATGAACGATCCGGGCGCTGCCTCATAGGTTGCATATTGCGCCCCGAAACCCTTCGCCTGCTCGTCGAAGCGTTTGGCATCGGCGGCCGTCCACCAGTCACGCACCGCGCCATTGGCATCGACCTTGCGGCCCTGATCGTCGAAGCCATGGCTGATCTCGTGGCCGATGATCGCACCGATCGCGCCGTAGTTCACGGCATCGTCGACATTCTCGCTGAAATAGGGCGCCTGCAGGATGCCCGCCGGGAACACGATCTTGTTCTCGAGGAAGCCGTTATAGGCATTCACTTCCTGCGGGTTCATCGACCATTTCTTGCGATCGACCGGCTTGTTCAGGTCCGACAGCGCATAGGCATATTCGAACGCCGCGCTGCGCTTGACATTGCCGTACAGGTCGGCGGGATCGATCTTCAGGCCCGAATAGTCGCGCCACTTGTCGGGATATCCGACCATGACGTCCATCTTCTCGAGCTTCGCGAACGCCGCGGTCTTGGTCTCGGGCGCCATCCAGGCGTTGTTCCGAATCCGGTCGCCCATCGCCAACTTCAGGTTGGCGACCAGCGCTTCCATCTTGGCCTTGGCGCTCGCCGGGAAATATTGCTTGGCATAGGTTTCGCCGACCAGTTCGCCGAGGCTGCCGTCGACGAGTTGCAGACCGCGCTTCCAGCGCGGGCGCAGCTCCGACACGCCGCTCAGGGCCTTCGTATATTCGAAGCGGCTGTCGACCCAGTCTTTCGACAGATAGGTCGCGGCATTGTCGGCGACGTGAAATTCCTGCCACAGCTTCAGCGTGTCGAGCGGAGTCTTGGCGTAAAGGGCCGCGATATCACGGATCGCCGTGTTCTCGTTGACGATCATTCGCTTCTGCGGCGCGATGCTCGCACCCGCGAACCATGCGTTCCAGTCGAGCCCCGGCGCATAGGCGGCAAGTTCGGCCGACGACATCGGATTGTTGATCTTGCCGATGTCGCGGCGGTCGGCGACCGCCCAGCTCGCCTTGGCGACGTCGGTTTCGAACGCCATGATCGTGTCGGCTGCCTTTTCGGGCGCCGGATTGCCGATCATCTTCATCGTGCGAACGATATAGGCGCGATAGGCATCGCGCTGCGGCTTGAAGCTGTCATTCAGATAATAATCGCGGTCGGGAAGCCCCAGCCCGCCCTGCCCCAGCCACAAAACATTCGTCGTCGGGTCGGCGCTGTCGGCATAGGGTCCGCCACCGACGATCGAGAAACCGAAGGCGCCTTGCGACGCGCCCATGAAGCGCGCCATTTCGGTCTTGTTCTTGATTGCCCGTACGTTCGCGATATCGACCATCAGCGGCTTGGCGCCGAGCGCTTCGACACGCGCTTCATCCATGAAGCTCTTGTAAAGTCCGCCGACCTGGCTCGTCGCCGGCGCGTCGGTGACGAGGTGCCCGAGTTGGCGTTGGGTCAGGTTATAGACATCGTAATCGACGCCGGCCGCCGCC
>JAEWIL010000063.1 GCA_023387085.1 Pseudomonadota bacterium
GGCCCGACGACCTCGTCCGTCCGGTCCTGACCGGCCCACTCTTGCCCGAGGATATTATGATGAAGACCGGAAGAATGATCTTGACCACCGCAGCGAGCCTTGCCTGCCTCGCCGGGGTGCAGGCGGCGGCATCGTCGGCCGTGGCCTCCGGCGCCGAGCTTCTCGTCAACGATGCCGACGCGCTCGGCGCGGTCGGCGACGAGAGGCTTTCGCTGAGCGAGGCGATCGCGCTTGCCAACGGGAGCCTCTCGGTCGGCACGCTCAGCGCCGCCGAGCGGCGGCAGGTCAAGGGAACACCGGGTTCGGCCAGCGCCGACACGATCCGCTTCCGCGTTACGGGCGGAACCATCCGCTTCCCGCTCCAGGTCCAGAAGAAGCCGGACATGGACTTCGCGGTATTGGTCACGTCCTCAAAGCTTCCGGACCTGAGCGGAAACGACGGCGACAGGATCGTCGGCGGCGGAATCCGCTTTGCCAACGGCCCCGACGACGCGGCCGATACGGTCAATGAAGTTCCGCTCTTCAAGGGCGCCCCGCTCGGCGGAACCGGCCTCGTCATCGAAAGCTCGAACTTCAGCCTTTCGGGCGTGACGTTCGATCGCTTCATCCAGCCGCTGGTCTTCCGGCCTGCGGCCGGCTCGGCCGGTCTTGTCAACGTCACGCTCAAGGGCAACCGGTTCGTGAATTCGGGCGGCGTCAGTTTCTCCGCCATGGCTGGCGGCGAACGCAGCGCGCTGCGCAACATCCTCGTCGAAAAGAACGAGTTCCTTGGATCGGCGCTCTATGGCGAGACCTATCCGAGCAAGCTGCATAACGCGATCGCGGTCACCGGTGCGTCGGGAGCCGCCCCGAAAGACGGGCAGGCGGAGACGGTCATCGTCGACGATATCCGGATCATCGGCAACAAGGTTCGCGAATATGCGGGAGGTGTCCAGGTCCAGCCGCTCCAGGTGCTTTTCGGCAAGAACAGGGGAGCCGAGCTCACTCGCCTGGTCGTCGCGCGCAACGACATATCGCTCGGCGCCGATGCCGGTGATCCCGCCGTCTACCTCTGGGGCGCGGTCGCGGTGAACGGCGAGGTTTCGGACGTCCGCGTCGAGGATGTGCTCGTGGAAAGGAACCGGATCGTCGGCAATGGCCATGTCCTGTTCCTGTCGGGGGTCGAAGCGCTGCTCGGCGGCACTGCGCCGGCCACCAATATCCATTTCTCGAACATCCGCATCAACGCGAACCGGATCCTGCCCCGCACGAACTGCTCCTTCGGGATCACCGCCATCGCCGCCTTCCCGGAAATGAACGGCCCGGCGGCCGTGGGCAATTCGCTGAGCGATGTCTCGATCACCGGCAACATAGTCGACCGGTGTGCGATCGGCATCTTCGCAAGCCCGCTGCTAAACGTGGGGGCGCCGGGCACGAGCACCGGCAACCGGATCGACCGCCTCACGCTGCGCGCCAACCGGGTTTCGGGGGCGCGGAACGGGATCATCGTTGCCGGGGGCGCGGTGATCGCCGACGAGGTCAAGGGCGACATCGGCGTCGAGAAAAACCTCGTTCGAGGTCTCGAGATCATGGACAATATTCTCACCGCGGACGAAATGCCGATCCTCGTTGCGGGCGCCTATGCCCGCGGCAAGGTCTCCGCATCGCTCACCGACAACAGCGTCGACGTCGTGCGATTGCGCGGCAACCGGACCGGACGCGCGGCGGCCCCTTGCCGCATCGAAGGCAATTTCGCCGAAGAAACATCGATCCTTCCCGCCGGCAATCAAGTGACCGGTGCCACCGAAAGCTGCTCCGTTTCTCGCTCTGGCACTCGCTAAGCGCTGCGAAGTGGCATGGGGGGGCTTTGGCTGCCGAGGCGATCAGGGTGGCCCGCCTCCTCTATGGAGGGCTGTGACGGGAGACAGAAGGGTTTCGCTCTCTCCCCACGGGCCTTTTCCATGACTTTGTGCGCCGGAACAGGAAGCAGGCAGGGGGACTTTTGTCCCGGGGCCAGTTCCTCCGTATCCGGTACCCGTCTGTCGGCGGCTTGCGAGATGGGGGAGGGGATCCGGAACGGGGGTCTCGCTCCGCCATTCATCGGCTCGTGCGGCATTCGTCTCGCACCGGGCCGGTGAGCGGCGGGCGCTCTCTAACCCTTAGGCATGCCGAGCCCGCGTTCCGCTATCAGATTGCGCATGACGTCATTGGTTCCTCCCGAAATCATGCTGCCGAACGAATCGAGATAGTCGTACATCGGGCTGCCGCGGCCTTCGCCAGGCGCAATAAGCTGGGCCGCGAGACCTGCATGCCGCACGCGGTGATCGTGATAAACGCTTGTCCCGACGCTGCGTGCGAGCTTGATCAGCGATGGCGCCATCGAGAAGGTCCCGAGATCGGGCTCGGTTTGCAACAAGGTGCGGATCTGACGGCGGAGCGCCTGCAACTCGGCGAAGCGGCGCAGGAAGTCACGGCGGAGCTCGTCATCGTCCAGCCACTCCGCACCGGAGGCCAGCGAGGTCGCATAATGATGCTCGAGATGCACCATCTCGCGTTCGGCCATTTCGAAGGAAATCACTCCGCGCTCGGACGATAGCGTCGCCTGCGCGATCTGCCAGCCTGCATTCTCCGCGCCAATGCGGTCCGCCACCGGTATCCGAACGTCCGTCAGGAATATCTCGGCGAAATTGGACGTGCCCGTCGATTTCCGGATAGGCCGAACCTCGACCCCCGGCGCCGACATGTCGAGGATGAAATAGCTGATCCCCTCATGCTTTCTTGCATCGGGATCGGTGCGCGCGAGGAGAAGGCAATAACCTGCATACATTGCAAAGGATGACCATATCTTCTGCCCGTTCACGATATAATGATCGCCGTCGCGGACGGCGCGTGTCCGAAGTGCGGCGAGGTCCGAGCCGGCGGCGGGCTCCGAGAATCCCTGACACCAGATCGTTCCGTTGCCGACGGTCGGCATATAGGTCTTCTTCTGATGGTCGCTGCCGAACGGAATGAGCGTGGCGGGAACGTGATTGATGCCGATGATGAATGTCTCGTTGCCAGGTGTGCGCGCGCGCGCGAATTCGTCGGCGATGATGACCTGATGCGCGAGGCCTAGCCCCGCGCCACCGAATTCGACGGGCCAATGCGGCGTTCCGAGGCCGACCTTCTGGCGCTCGCCCATCCACCAGCGCTGATAGTCGACGAAGTCGCTGCCGAGTGCCTCGAACCACAAATGCGATTTTTCCGCAGGTGCGGTCGCGCGAGCCCAATCGCGAACCGCCCGGCGAAAGGCTCCGAGGTTGTCGCGGTGTTCAATAATCAACGTCAATCTCCGTCGTTGGCCGCCCGCTTCGTGTCTCGGCGGCAAGCAACCGCGCGGCAAGGTCGCGCTGCTCCCGCCGGTCTCCGACGAGCGCTTCGTTCAGTCGGGCACGCTTGGCATAGATGTGCGGGGCATATTCCCAGGTGTGTCCGACGCCGCCGTGAAGCAGGATCGCCTCGCTGGTCGCGAGGTCGAAGCACTCGGTGGCCCCCGCCTTGGCGAGCGCCACCCACATGGCAGCGCTGTGAGCGTTGGTTGACAAGCTGTCGAGTGCCTCGTCGAGAAGATGGTCCTGTGTGGCGATGGCACCCATGAGACTTGCGACCCGGTGCTTTATGGCCTGAAAGGATCCGACCGCGCGACCGAACTGCTCGCGCGTCTTAAGATAGTCGACCGTAATCGCCATAATCCGCTGTGCACCGCCAAGGCTGTCGGCTGCGAGCGCGAAGGCGAGAAGACGGCGCAGGCGTGCGCCGATCGTGCCGACGGGATCGTCGAGAATATGCGCGGCGTCCGCGCCGTCGCACGAAAGCCTGCACAATCGGCGCGTGCGGTCCCAGCTCTCTTGCGGATCGAGCCGCACGCCCTCGCCGGGCCTCAATATGGCCCATACAGCCCGGTCGCCGCTTATCGCCGGCACGGCAAGCAAGCCCGCTTCTGCTTCGCCGAGCATCAGCATCGAGCCATAGAGTCCACCTTCGCGCACGATCATGTCACCCGCGCCGAATGCCGCGGGAACCGAGGCAGTGGTCGAACCGGTCACGATCTGTTCGATATCGCCCCGGAAATCTCCCGCGATGCCGATCTCGCACAACCACTGCGTGAACCCGAGCGTCGCTACAAAAGAACCTGGCGCGGCGTGCCTGCCCAGTTCGTAATTCAGCGCCCGCAGCCAGGCTGCGCCCAGTCCCAACCCGCCAAGGCTCTCGGGAAGCGATGCACCGAGCCAGCCGAGTTCGGCCGCCTGCCCCCAGAGCGTCTGCCCGAGCGCGGACTTTCCATCGATAAATGCGTGAAGCGTTCCGCTGTCGCACTCCTTCAGCAGGATGTCGGCGACGCCCTCCTGGAAAGCACGCATATCCGCTTCGCTGCCGTCGCCGGTCGTGCCCCTTTCGCCCTGATACACCCTGATTTCCTCTCGCTGGCAAAACTCGGATTGCCCGCCCTTCGGGAGCGCCGAGGAGCTTGCGCCATAAAGGACTGCCCGCTGCGCCGGGTCCATTGAGATTTCGGCATGTCGCGAGGGGGATTGCACATGGTGCGATCGACCCGGCCTTGCGGCAAGGCTGTGCCGGATGGATGAAGCCGTGCCCGACTGGGCCCCGCCGGCTCTCGCCGTTGCGGCCTTGCTGCCACGCCGACCTTGGAGTGCGCCGCCTTTCGCCCTGAGGGGTTGGGTCAGGCTTTTGCTGATTTCCCGGCCATCGTCTCGGCAAGCCGCCAGAAGCGCTCACCGACTGGCGACATGGTTCGCCGAGAACGGACCAGAGACAGTTCGATTTCGGGTCGCTGCCCCCTGATCGGGACGCGCCTGAAGTCGGACGGCAGCGTCTCTTCCTTGGCATAGCTGATGTACACAAGACGATCGCGCTGGGCTTCCTCGCGAATGAAGCGGCGCCCTTCGAGCAGGATCACCGGCTCGGCGCCCGCGCCGCCAACCCATGAATACATGGCCTGGAAGCTCCGCGACGCGGGATCCTTGCTGCCGATCGCGATCCGTCGGCCCTTCAGTTCCTCGAACGCCACCGCGTCGGCACCGGCGAGCGGGTCCTCGTTCGGAATCGCGAGGCAGGGGAGCAGGCGTTCGAGCACGATCCCCTCCAGATCCTTCTCCACGACCGGGCCGACGACCAGCCCGAAATCGAGCCGTCCCTCGGTAACGAGATCGGCGACGTCGCCCGACCATTCGAACGAGGACAATTCGAGCTTCACTTTCGGGCGCAGCTTGCGATAGGCATCGAGAAGGTTTTCGCGCGTTTCGAGCGGGAAGGTGGCGTAGCTGAGCCCGATCTTCAGCAGCGCATCGACATTGCGCTTCATATCCTCGGCTTTGGTTCGCACCAGTTCGGCGCTCTCTGCGACCGTCTTGGCGACGTCGTAGAATTCCTGGCCACGCGGTGTCAGCACGATCTTGGCCCCGCTGCGGTCGAACAGGCTGAATCCCAGCTGTTCCTCGAGTTGCATCACCTGACGGGAGAGCCACGGCTGATCGATCCGCAATGCGGTAGCCGCGCGCGTGAAGGATTGATGTTCCGCTACCGCTACAAACCGGAGCACGCGCTCCAAATTCAGATTCATCCCGACCTCGCTCCTTCACCTCAAGGGCGTGCGAACATGCCCGCCGGACACGATCCAGGGCATGCAGGCCTTTTGCTCGTGCATCCCTGGCTTGGCAAGGGAGCCCCGGCGCCGACCTAAAGGCCCGCCATGTCGAATGCCCGCTGGAAATATGCCTCGCTCGCACCGCCCCAGGCAAAATCGAACATCGCGCGCTTCAACCAGATATGAAGATCATGCTCCCAGGTGAAAGCGATCCCGCCATGAAGCTCTGCGCCCATTCGCGCGCTCTGCAAATAGACCTCGCAGGTTTGCGCCTTGGCGAGCGCAGCGGCGTGGGATGCCCTGTCGGGCAGGCGGTCGAACGCGTAGGCCGAGAACCAGAAAAGGCCCCTGGTCGGCTCGACTTCGACCGCCATGTTCGCAAGTTGATGCTTCACCCCCTGAAACGCCGCCAGCCTTGCGCCGAAGGCCTCGCGCAACATTGTGTAGTCTCGCGTCATCTCGACGATCCGCGACGCGCCGCCGAACGCATCGGCAGCAAGGAGCACCCCGGCTGCGTCCATCATTCTGCGGGATGCCGTCATGTCGCCGCAAAGAAGGGCGGCGGGAGTCGCGGAAAAGCCGGTCTCGGCGAGTGGACGGGTCCGGTCCTGGCTCTCGACCGCACGGACCTCCAGCCCTCGCGCTCCAGCCTCCACCACAGCCAGACGTCCGCCCTCGATTCCGACGACCAGCAAATCGGCGCTTTCCCCGAAAGGGACTGCCGACTTTGTACCGGTCAATGCGTCCCCATCCGAAACCGTCAGCCATTCCCCGGGCTGCCATCGAGCCCCGGGCTCCGCGATCGCGACCGTTGCAAGCAGGCTGCCGTCCGCGAGGCCAGGAAGCCAGCGTGCCTGCTGCGCCTCGTCGCCGCCGTACAATATTGCCGTGGTCGCCAGCGCATGGCCGAAAAGCGGAATGGCGCTCGCGGCGTAGCCGGCCTGTTCGGCGACAAGAGCGAGTTCCACCATTCCAAGGCCGAGGCCGCCATGGCGTTCAGGCACGAGGATGGCGGGAAGACCGAACGCCCTCATCTCGTCCCACATTGTCCTGTCCCAGTCGATTTCGCCATCCACTGCGGCGCGAGTACGCGCCACCGCGGCGGAATCCGCGAACGCTTTCGCGGCAGCCTGCTGCAGCTGAACCTGATCGTCGGAAAGTCTGAAATCCATGATGCGCTGCCGATCCTACATGCCGGTGAAAGTGAAGTCCTTCGGAAGGCCGAGCCCGCGCTCGGCAATGATGTTGCGCTGGATGTTGGAAGAACCGCCGGCGATGGCGATCTTGAGACTGTGCAGTGCAAGCTCGATCCATTTGAGGCTGTCGCGGTGGCCGCCCTGTTCCGCGTCGCCGGGGCGCACGAGCAGATAATCCTCGCCGATGAGGTCGCGCGCAAGACGCTCGATCATCTGCACCGTGTCGGTCAGATAGAGCTTCTGCGTCAGGAGATAGGGGCCGGGCTCCTCGCAGGCGATTTCCATCGAGAAAGCGCGATAGGCGGAATAGCGCATCGCCTGGAGCCGTGCCTCGACCCTCGCGAGGTCCGATCTCACCCGGGCGTCTTCGATCGACGGCAGGCCGTTTCGCTCGGCGCGCTTCGCCAGCCGGACCAGCCGGCGCAGCAGGCTCTCGAGCCATTGGACGCTGCGAAAGCCGGCGCGTTCGTGGTGCAGGGTCGTCTTGGAGACAAGCCATCCATTGCCCCGCCCGCCGACCAGCGCATCCAGCGGCGCCACCGCGTCGGTGAAGAACACCTCGCAGAATTCGGATTCGCCCGTGATTTGCCGGATGCGGCGTATCTCGACGCCGGGCTGGCGCAGGTCGATCAGGAAATAGGAGAGCCCCTTGTGGCGGGGCTCGCTGTCGGTCCGCACGAGCGCATGCATGAAATCGGACTTGTAAGCGTTTGAACTCCAGACCTTCTGTCCGTTGATGATCCACCGATCCCCGACGAGCTCGGCCCGCGTCGAGACTGCGGCGAGGTCGCTCCCCGCATTCGGCTCGCTATAGCCCTGTGCCCAATAGATCTCGCTTCGCACCGTCGGCGGAATGAATCTCTGCTTCTGCGCTTCGGTCCCCCAGTGAAGAAGGAGCGGTACGACGCGCTGGAGACCGACCGTCTGGGGCTCGCGAGGCGCGTCGGTGCGCGCGAACTCCTCCTTGATGATCTCGTTCTTCACGAAATCGACCGGTTGTTCGGATCCGCCAAAAGCCTCCGGAATATGCCGGAACATGAAGCCGCGAGCGATAGCCCGGCGATGGAACTCGGCCGTCCTCTCCACCGCGCTGCCGACCTCGTCCGGCAGCGGCCAGTTGGCCGCGATGAAATCGCGCAGCTCGGCGCGGAACCGTTCGGCATCCTGATTATACGCGAGGTCCATCCGCTTCTCCCATCCTGCGCGATATTTAATGCGCTGCGACCCATGCAGCGAAAGGGGAGTCGCGCATGGCTTCATGTGATCGCGGAAGGGGAGGGGCGGGATCTTGGCCATCGGCGCCCCTGCGCCCGATCATGAGAATTACGCATGATCGAATGTCGGATCCGCTCCTAGACGGCGCGCGGCCGGTGGGCGACGGTGCGGCAATGGCAGATATGGCGCAGGGGAGAGGCAGCGACATGTACGGAGTTTATCACGCGGTGGAGCTCGAACTGCGTGCTGCGACGCTTTGGGTCCGGATCGGCGGCGAACATCGCAATGAGGATATCGCCGAGATCTTTCGCCGCGCCCATCTGGATCCGGCGGTCCATGCAATCGTCCTTACGGGGATCGAGGAAAAGCATTTCTGTGTCGGCGGAGGCGGAGCGGCGGCGCCCGATGATGAACAGGAGCGCAACAACTACTGGAACGCCGGCATGCAGTCCGCGCGCGAGATGATCTTCGCGATGCTCATGTGCGACAAGCCGATCGTCGCGCGGATCAACGGACATGCCGTCGGGCGCGGCTGCTCGCTCGCGCTGTGCTGCGACATCACGGTCATGGCCGATGATGCGAAGATCGGTGACACGCATGTAAAGGTCGGGCTGGTTGCCGGCGACGGGGGCTCGCTCCTCTGGCCGCACCTCGTCGGCAGCGTGCAGGCGCGGCGCTATCTGCTGACCGGCGACCTTATGACGGGCACGGAGGCGGCGCGGATCGGCCTGGTTACCGAGGCGGTTCCGCGCGAGGCGCTCGATCTGGCAACCGACAAATGGATCGGGAAGCTGTCGCAAGGCTCGCCCGCGGCAGTGGCGCTCACCAAGCGGGCTCTCAACGCCTCGATCAGGCAAGAGGCTGTCGCGCACATGGATCTCTCGCTCGGTCTCGAGACACAAAGCTTCCTGACCGCCGATTACCGCGAAGGCATAACTGCGCTCGGCGAACGACGCGCCCCGGCGTTCCGGGGGCAACAGCATGACAGCTGACATCTCCGCCGATCTCCTCCCGCTGGCCGGCGTCAGGGTGATCGAGATGGGGAGGCTGATCGCTGCCCCGTTCTGCGCCCAGATCCTGGGTGACCTGGGAGCCGACGTCATCAAGATCGAACGTATCGGGAGCGGCGACGACTCGCGCACTTACGGCCCGCCCTTTCTAGCCGGAGACGAGGGCGCGGGCGAGAGCCCCTATTATATGGCGTATAATCGCAACAAGCGGTCGATCGCGATCGATTTCTCGAAGCCCGAAGGCGCCGAAATGATCCGCCGGCTTGCCGCGGGCTCACAGGTATTCATCGAGAATTTCAAGTCCGGCACCCTCGCGCGTTACGGACTGGACGAGGCCTCGATCCGGAGGGTGCGACCCGACATTGTCTATCTGTCTGTAACCGGGTTCGGGCAGGATGGGCCTGGCGCGGCGCGCCCCGCGACCGATGTTGTCATCCAGGGAATCAGCGGTCTGATGAGCATGACCGGCGAGGCCGAAGGCCCGCCTCAGAAAGTCGGCGTGTCGATCGCCGATATGACGACCGGTCTCTACGGCGCGATCGGCATCATCACCTCGCTTTACCGTGCGGCTTCGGGAGGTCGGCCGGGGGAAGCGATCGCCGCCTCGCTTCTCGACTGCACGATGTCGCTGATGGGCGTTCCCGCCGCCTGGACTCACATGGAGGGCGCGCCCCCGCGCCGCACCGGCAACGACGCGCGCTCCTCGGTCCCGTCGGGTCTATTCGCATGTCGCGACGGTGAAATACTGCTTCAGGCAGCGAAGGACGCCGACTTCGGAAAATTATGCAGGGTGCTGGGGTGTGACGAACTGAGCTCGGACCCGCGCTTCGCGAAGCGACTGGACCGCGCCGCCAACTACGCGCAGCTCGACCCACTGCTGCGTGCGCGCTTCGCGCAGCGCGGCCGGTCCGAGCTTTACGATGCGATGGTCGCTGCCGATATCATCTGCGGCCCGGTCAACACGGTCGGTGAGGCGCTTGCCGATGAACAGGTGCGGCACAACGCGGCGGAAATTCCTTCAACGCATGCCGTCGCTCCCGACTTCCCGCTGATCGGATCGCCGCTTCGTTTCGCGGGGCGGGCGCCGGCCCTGACGCGGCCACCGCCGCGGCTCGGAGAGCATAGCGTCGAGATATTGGAGGAGTTGCTGGGCCTTGACGCCGACAGTGTCGCGAAGCTGGTTGAGCGCGGTGTCGTCGAGGCGCGCGGCTTCGTCACCGCCGGCAGCTGACTTCTACATGGCGCCATGACGATTTCCCCCTGTCCGAATATCACGCCGCGCCGAATAGTGAGCGGCGAGGAGGGCAGGGCAGGACCTGACGGGAAAAGCACCCGTTTAGCCGCTTTATGAAATTTGGAGCCGGGCAAGCCGCGACGAGTCTGCCGGTACATCGCAAGGGAGAGGAAAGATGAGAAAGTTCGTGCACGCTGCCCTTCTTGCAGGCTCGGGCTTGAGTGCCCTGCTGTCCGGCACGGCCTGGGGTCAGGAAGGCGCCATAGGATCGGCCGCCCGGGAATCCGACACCGACACCAACGCCGCAACTGATGGCGACATCATCGTTACCGCCCAGCGCCGCGAAGAGCGGCTCACCGACGTGCCGCTGTCGGTCAGCGTGATCGGCGGCGACTTCAGTAGGGACCTGGGTGCGCAGAGCACGCGCGACATTTCCCAGCTCGTGCCCGGCATCATCATGCCCTCCTTCGGCCTTGCGGTCCAGCCGGCAATCCGCGGCATCTCGTCCACGGGGACCTCCGCCGGCGATGAAAGCAATGTGGCGACCTATATCGACGACTTCTATCTGGGATCCTCGAACGAAGGGGTCATGGATCTCGCGGACGTGGAGCGCATCGAGGTCCTGAAAGGGCCGCAGGGAACCCTCTTTGGCCGCAATGCCACGGGCGGCGCGATCCGCGTGTTTACCCGCAAGCCGCAATTCAAACCCGAGGCGGTAATGACTGCGAGCTACGGATTCGATTTCAACGAGATCAAGGCGAGCGCCTTTGCGACGGGTCCCCTGTCCGACACGGTGGCCGTGTCCGCGGCGGTCAACTATGTCCATGATGACGGCTATGTCCTCAACATCAACACCGGCAATCGGTCGGCCTACCGGCGGCTCTTCTCGATCCGCGGCCGCGTCCTCTTCGCCCCGAGCGACGATTTCGATGTCGTTCTGACCGGCTATCGATCGCGTGGAAATGACACAACGGCCTATGCGCTGGCACCGCTCGACGGGAACCTGCTTCTGTATAGCAACCCAGCTGTGCAACGCCCGCAAACACCTCAGGAAATTTCGTCGATCGACCCGGTTTACTTTCTCCAGAATTACGGCGCGCAGGCGAATGCCGAGCTGCGACTGCCGGGCGTCGATATCAAATCGATCACGGGATATCGCAAGTCTAACGCCCGCTTCGGCTTCGACTCCGATCGCACCAACCTCCCGGTCGCGTCGGGTTTCCTTCTGACCGAGCAGAAGATTTTCAGCCAGGAGCTGAACTTCTCGTCCGACTGGTCGGGGCCATTCTCGGCGACCGGGGGCCTCTATTATTATCACTCGGATGCAACGCTGAACAACGCGTCCTATCCCGGGGATTTCACCTACACCGGCAGTAACAGCCAGCCCCTCGATCCGAAGACCCTCAATTTCGAGGGCAATGTGGTGACCAAAAGCTTCGCCGCATTTGGCGAAGCAACCATCGAGATCAGCGAGAGGCTGAAGCTGACCGGCGGGCTTCGCTACACAAATGAGAAGAAGACCTATAATTATCGCGATATCGTGCGCGCCGCAGGGCTTCGTTCAATTGTCGACGACAGCCGGACATTTGAAAAACTGACCTATCGCGCCGTCGCCCAGTATAATTTCACGCCCGACGCCAATATCTACGCCTCGTTCAACACGGGCTTCAAAAGCGGCGTCTACAACGCCAATTCCTTCCCTGTGAACCTGGTTGAGCCTGAGAATGTCGATGCCTATGAAATCGGTGCAAAAGCGCGCATTCGGGGTATGAACTTCTCGCTTGCCGCCTTCCACTACGATTATACCAACATCCAGGTGCAAGCCGTCGAGCAGATCAACGGCATCAACGTAGTGAGGCTTCTCAACGCGGCTACGGGCAAGATCACTGGCGTCGACTTCAACGTCAGCGGGCGCGTTTCCCCCGGTCTCCAGATCAATGCGGGTCTCGGCTGGCTGCCGAAGGCTGATTATGACCGCTTCCCGACCGCGCTGGTGTTCGTGCCCATCCCGGGTGCGAACGGCAACACGACGGTTTCGCCGTTCGATGCCTCGGGCTATCGCCTCATCCGGTCCCCAAAACTCACCGCCAACCTCGGCGCCACCTACGAAACGCCCTTGGCGAGGGGCACTCTCAGGATTAGCGGCAACTACAGCTATAACAGCGGATATCACGCGTTCCAGACCGCCTATTACCGGCAATCATCCTATTCACTGGTGAACGGGAACGTTGGCTGGACGACGCCTGATGAGCACTTCACATTCTCGCTGTTCGCCGAGAACCTGTTCAATAAGCGTTACGGCATCTACGAAGTCCAGAATGCCAATGGCGCGTCGCGCGCTTGGGCGCGACCCCGTCTCATCGGCCTGAAGCTGCAGGCGCGACTTTGAGAGCCAGTGGCGGAGACCGTTGATGATGCACAATGTTGAGGCAACGGCCGTCGCTGCCAATGACACGCCGTCGATCAGGGCCCCGACGCCCGTCGAGATATCCGCTCATTCGCGTATATCGCTCGCGGTCTTCGTCCTTGCCTATCTTCTGTCGATCGCCGACCGGCATCTCCTCAGCATGCTGGTCGAACCGATCAAGGCGGATCTGCATCTCAACGATATCGAGATCGGCCTGCTGCAGGGGTTCGCCTTCTCGGCGCTTTACGCGGTGGTCGGTGTTCCGCTGGGCATGCTTGCCGATCGAATGAGCCGCAAGCGGATCATGGCGGCCGGCGTGATCGTGTGGAGTGCCTGTACCGCGTTCTGCGGGCTTAGCTCCAATTTCCTGCAGATTTTTCTCATGCGAATGGGCGTCGGAGCAGGCGAGGCGGCTCTCACTCCGGCCGTCCATTCGTCGCTGAGCGATTCGTTCCCGCGCAACAAATTGGCCGGCGCGCTCTCGGTATATATGCTGGGCACGACGATCGGAGCGGGCTTTTCATTGATCCTTGGAGGGGCGATCGTCGAAGCGATATCGCGCGAAGGTGCGATGACACTCCCCGTCTTCGGAACGCTGCCGGCCTGGCGTGCTGCTTTCGTGCTCATTGCGCTGCCAGGGATCATCGTCGCAGCGCTCCTCCTTCTCACGAAGGAACCGGTACGCACCAACGCGAAGCCGGTTGCCCGCACCTTTGATATTCGCCCGCTCCTTGCCTGCATGCGCGCTAACTCGAGGGTCTTCATGTCGATCTATGCGACTTCGGTGCTGCTCGCGGCTATCGGCGGTCTGATGGTCGCCTGGTATCCCGTGCACCTCATGCGAAAGTTCGGACTTGGTCCCGCCGAGGTGGGCCATCGGATCGGCTGGATATTCATGGTCGCGGGTACGATCGGGACCCTCTCGGCCGGCCGCATCTCCGGATGGCTGGCCGACAGGGGTTCGCATGACGCCAACATGCGGTTGCTGGCGATCATCGGTCTGGCGATGACCATCCCGGCCTTTGCTGCTCCGCTGATGCCGGATCTGTTCAGCTTCACGCTCTGTTTCATTCCGCTCAGTCTGCTGTTCTTCGGATATTTCACCTGCGCCTCGGCGGCCGTTCAGCTCGCGACGCCGTCCGCACTGCGAGCAACGAATGCCGGCGTGTTTCTCCTCGCCAACAGCATGCTGGGCATTTCGACGGGCTCGGCAATCGTGCCGATTGTCGATGGCTGGATCTACGGACGGTCGACAGATCTCAGTATCGCTCTGGCGATCGTCTCGGCCGTTTGCAGCCTGGCTGCCGGGATTTTCGCTATCTGGGGTCGGCGCCAGTACGGCGAGCGGGTCGCCGCCCTGGGCTGAACGGTCCCGCGCACCAGACATCGGAGCTTGCCATGAAGAAGACCAGCGAACAGATTTTGGAGCGCGTCGCGCGCGAGCGGGGCTTCGTCGGGGATTTCCACGAAGCCATGCTGGCGATTAATCCGCGCTGGCTGGAAATCTACCTCGACTTCGGAGGCGCACCTGACAAGCTCGGGGTTATCTCGAAGAAGCTGAAGCACCTGATATGGATCACCGTCGACAGTCTGCCGGCGCATCTTTACCCGCGCGGGATCAAGCGCCACATCGAGATGGCCCGCGCCGACGGCGCGACGTTCGACGAGATTTTCGAGGCGATCGCGATCGCCTGCGACACGGTGATGATGACCTGCGACACTGCCATGCCGATCCTGTTCGAAGAACTTGGCATTGCCGAGGACGACATCCCTCCCTCAGCCGCCGCGGAGCGCTTGGCGGCGCTTGAGGTCGAGATGATGGAGCGCCGCGGAGAATGGCCCGCCTGGATGGCGAGGCTCTACGCGATCGCGCCCGATTATGTCGACGCGGTGACCGATCTGATCCTCGAACCGTCGCGTGCCAACGCGCTCGACGCGAAATCACGCGCGTTCATCTATCTCGCGCTGAACGCATCGCCAGTGATCAACAACCCTGCGGGAGTCCGGCGTCACGTCCGCCAGGCCCTTGAGCTCGGAGCGACTGTCGAGGAACTCGTCGAGGTGATCCAGTTGTCGGGCATGATCGCCTTCCATTCCTCCTCCGTCGCTCTGCCCATTTTGCGCGACGTGATCGACGAGGCTGCCGACCGATAGCCCGCGCCGTCTTTCTCACCGCGATTGGCCTGTGCGGATGGAGAAGGCGGCCGGCCATCAACGGCCCGGCGCGCGATTTCCTGAAATTGCCTTGCTGGGCTTCGGTGATGATTTGCGCCCGTACGGGCGCTGCTCTTCGCCGCGAGAGGATCGGAATTCTCTCCGGGCTTGCCGTGGCGCTGCGGGAGGACCGCAATGTCTCGACACATGCTGCGATGGTTGAGGAGGCTGGATCCGCTGCCTAGAAGGCTGCGAGGCCGGTGATCGCGCGGCCCAGGATGAGCGCGTGAATATCGTGGGTACCCTCATAGGTGTTGACGGTTTCCAGATTCATCGCGTGTCGGATCACGTGATATTCACCGGAGATGCCGTTTCCGCCATGCATGTCGCGGGCCGTCCTGGCGATGTCGAGCGCCTTGCCCACATTGTTGCGTTTCACGAGCGATGACATTTCGGGGCAATACTGGCCCTCGTCCATCAGGCGACCGACGCGCAGCGATGCATGCAGTCCCAGGGAAATCTCGGTTGCCATATCGGCAAGCTTCTTCTGGAAGAGCTGGGTCGCGGCGAGCGGCCGACCAAATTGCTCGCGGTCAAGGCCATATTGCCGCGCCGCATGGAAGCAGAATTCCGCGGCTCCGATGGCGCCCCATGAGATCCCGTAACGGGCTCGGTTGAGACAGCCGAAAGGACCTTTCAATCCTTCAATTCCTGGAAGCAGAGCATCGTCTCCGACCTCGACATCGTCAAGCGAGATCATTCCGGTGATCGAGGTGCGAAGCGAGAGCTTCCCCTCAATCTTCGATACGGCCAGCCCCTTCATATCCTTATCCAGTATGAACCCGCGGACGGCACCGTCATCGCCGTCGGATTTCGCCCAGATGATAAAGACATCGGCCACAGGCGCATTCGAGATCCATGTCTTGGTGCCCGACAGGCGATAGCCACCGTCGATCCTCCGCGCGCGGGTGCGCATGCCTTGGGGATCGGACCCCGCATCGGGCTCGGTCAGCCCGAAGCAGCCGATGGACTGACCGCTGGCGAGCCGCGGCAGGTACCGGCGCTTCTGTTTCTCGGTTCCGAATGCGTAAATCGGATGTATGACAAGGCTCGACTGGACGCTCATCATCGACCTGTAGCCGCTGTCTACCCGTTCGATCTCGCGCGCTATCAGGCCGTAGGCGACATAACTGCTCCCGGCGCCGCCATATTGCTCTGGAAGCGTGGGGCCGAGAAGTCCGAGCGACCCGAGTTCGCTAAAGATGGCTGTGTCGACGGCTTCTCGCTCGAAAGCGTCCACCACGCGTGGAAGCAGTCTTTCCTGCGCATAGGATCGCGCGGCATCGCGGATCATCCGCTCTTCCGCGGTGAGCTCGTCGTCGAGGGACAGAGGATCAAGATAGTCAAATGCGGTCATGCGAACCTCCGCTGGCATTATGATGGCGCCCGGCGACCGGACGATTTCACGTCGCGAAGTTTAGGCCTCGATGGAAAGGGCGGTCTCGCATGCCTTGAGGGGAATATGTCCCCCGTGCAGTCCCGCCAGCCTCGGCGCAGGACCCCGCTCGCATGGCTCGATGCCATCTACTCCTTGGCATGCCGCGCGCAGCGGTTGGCATGGACACGGTCCGGCTCGCCCTTCGGCTTGCCGCGAAATCCAAGCGGGAGGACAGCATGATCGAGACGGCGCTGACACGCATGTTCGGGATCGAAGCCCCAATAATCATGGGCGGGATGACCGGGGTCGGCTACGCACCGCTCGTGTCCGCTGTCGCCAACGCGGGCGCGCTCGGCTTTCTTACGGCCCACCATTTCGAGACGGGGAAGGCGCTTGTCGATGAAATCCGGGCCTGCAGATCGCGCACGGACCGGCCCTTTGGCGTCAATCTGACGCTATTGCCCTCCTTCAATCCGATCCCCTACGAGGAATATTGCGAGGCTATTGTCGAAAGCGGCATCGATATCGTCGAAACAGCGGGTCGCAGCCCGGCAGACTATCTTCCCTACCTTAAGTCCAAGGGCGTGAAGGTAATTCACAAATGCACGAGCGTTCGCCACGCCGTGAGCGCCGAGCGGCTCGGCGTGGACGCAATCTCGATCGATGGTTTCGAATGCGCGGGGCATCCCGGGGAAGATGACGTGGGGCTCATCGTCTTGCTGCCGGCTACGGTGGATGCGGTAGATATTCCGGTTATCGCTTCGGGTGGAATGGCCGACGGACGGAGCCTGGCGGCGGCCCTCGCGCTGGGAGCCGAAGGGATCAATATGGGAACCCGCTTCATGGCAACCCGGGAATCGGGGGTTCATCTCAACGTCAAACAGCATATTGTTTCGAGCAGCGAGTGCGACACCACCCTGATCAATCGGACGCTGAGGAATACGTCGCGCGTCGCACGAAACGACGTCTCGCTCGAAGTCGAGGCAATCCAGCGCAATACCGAGCTTGGAATCGAGGCGGTCAAAGACCTTGTGTCCGGGGTGCGCGGCCGCGCCCGCGCACTTGTGGGAGGCGATGTCCATGGCGGCGTATGGGCAGTGGGCCAGAGCCAGGGTCTGATCCGTGACCTCCCCGATTGCCGGACGCTCGTGCAGTCGATCATGGCCGAGGCGTCTGACGTCATCCGCCGCGGTCAACTGCGAATTTCCGGCGCCTGAGCCGTCATCAGTCTCGGAGCCTGTGATGAGCAAGAGCCGGCGGCAACGACCGCCGGCAACGAATTCCTCGAACCGGGCGAGCCACCGCTCGATGACCGGCCCCGCGGCGGGTCGAACCCCATGGGGCGCGTCGGGTTTTCTCGCCGGGCCAGCGTGCATCCGCGATGAACGACCCAACGCCACCGCGGTCATCTGTCGGCGACGCGATATGCCCGGGGCGCGTTACCTCAGCATGAGCGCGGCGGCGCGCTCGCAGAGGTCTTGCGGCGCTTTCGGCAACAAGACCGCGGGCTGCTTATGGCTTGGAAGGGCGATCCGGGCGACACCTTTGCAACTGACCTCTCCGCGCTGATTGGTCCCGCTGAGGGTCAATTCAACGAGCGGGTGATGCCCGTCCATTCGCTTGCCGGTGACAACACCCGACACAATCGTCGTGTCGCCGTGGAAATTGAAAGAATCTATCTTGGTTTCGAACTCGTGGATCCATGCCTCATCGCCCATCCAGTTGGTCGCGGCGTGGGCGAGCCAGTTCGACCGCATCTGGCCATAATCATAGGGCGCAGGCAGCCCCAGTTCCCGGGCGCGATCGGCATCCCAGTGGAGTCGCATCATCGAACTGGGTATGCCATGCCGGTCGCGGTTGTAGAAGGCCGGCATCCGGTCTCGCGTCTTCCAGTCGTAGCGCAGCGGTCCTCCCCCATAGGGCGGAACGCCGAGACCCCAGCCGACGTGTGCCCCGATGATTTCGACGACTGACAAGGGGCCCTTGACCACGGGAACGATTTCGTCGCCCACCGAGACATCGTCCCACAGGCGCGGGTCGGCACCCCGACGCTCTTCGTTTCGATAGAGTGTGTCGATCCGCGCGATTTCCTCTTCCGAATAGACATGCCGTTCGATGTGAGAATATTTGCCGGCCTTGGCGGACCCCCCGCGTTCGGCATTGATGTAGCTCTCGTAACGAACGGCGACAGGTGAGCCATCCTTGTCGAAATAGAGGTGCCGAAGCCGCTCGAAAACGGTGCGGCCCCCCGCAAATGCCGATTTTTCCTTCACCTCGACATGGTCCACGCTTTGATCGTGAAAGATTGTCTCGCCAGCGCGTAGCGGGCGAAACATCTGCCAGCGCGAGCCAACATTATAGTGGCCCACGCCCCGGTAGAGGCCCTTGAACAGCGCTTTCATCTCGGGCGTCGGCCGCGGCGTCTCGTTAATGCCGATCGTGCTCGCGAAGAATGGCGGTGCAATCTGGCCGCGCCAACGGGTCGATGCGCCATAATCAGGATCGTGCCACAGCGGATTATCGTCCCCGATCATACCGAACGCATAGTGCCTGATACCGTCCAGGGAGACCTCGCGGTTGAAGAACTCCCCGATTACATGTTGAGAAACACCGATTTGCCGGCGATGCCGTTCGATATCCTCGTCGGTGATCTTCGCGGCAACCGCGCTTCTGTCCGCATCGTCGGCAGCTATCGCCATATCGCTTCTCCCTCGATCATTATTTGAACATTGCTGTGGGGGCCTCAGCCTTCGGCGATCTTGACGACCTCGGGCCGAATGACCTTCATTGACGCGCTGCGCGGGAGCCGGTCGGTAATCTTGTAGTCGACCGGGACCTGATAGGGGGTGAGATACTCGCGCGCGAACGACTTGAGCTCTTCCTTGCCGGGCGCGTTGAAGCCCGGACGCAATTCAATGACAGCGACCGGCACCTGCCCGAGGCGCTTGTCGGCAATGCCGACCACAGCGACATCCTGAATGGCCGGATGACGGCGAAGCGCGTTGCTCACCTCTTCGGGCAGTATCTTGAAGCCGCCGCGGACGATTGCGTCGTCCGCTCGCCCATGGATAAAAAGAAAGCCATCCGCATCCAGGCTGGCGAGATCGTTGGTCGCAACCCAATCACTTGATCGCTCGGCAATCTTCACCTCGAGGATCCCGCTTCGGCCCGGCAAGGCAAGTTCGCCGCTGTCGGGATCGCGCACCCTGATCTGCGCATTGGGAACCGCCCGGCCCACACTCCCGCGCTTCGATTTGGCGAATGCCCGGTGATCGTCGATTGTCCAGGTTGTGACACCACCGAATTCCGTGGCGCCGTAATCGATGAGGATGGGAATATGATATTTCTCTTCGAACTCCTCCTGTAGCCGCGGGTCGAGGGGTGCGGTCCCGGCCCGAATGGCGACCAGGCTCGACAGCTGCTCTACCGGTACGTCAGCGTCCCAGATCATCTTGATCGCCGTCGGAACGAGCGAGATGGCCTTCGGACGGTAGGTCGCGATGGCCGCTACCGTCTCTTCGACACTGAATTTTTCTTGCAGAACGATGGGCCGACCGGAGAAAAGCGCGAGCATCGATGAAAAGGACCCCGCATGGGCCAGCGAACGAAACACGATGGAAGGCGATGATTTGAGTCTGACATCGGCTATCGAGCTAGCCCGGTCGCGCGACGCGATTTCGAGCGTTTTCAGAATGGCGACCTTGCTCTCGGGAATTCGCTTGGGAAGGCCCGTCGTCCCGCTGCTCACCCGCTCGCTCTGAAGGTCTGGTCGCGGCTCCCGGAATGGACCATGTCCCTTCTGAAGAAGATCGGCCCGGTTGCGCGCCGTGGCGGTCCGCCCGTCCCACTCCACCTCGATGCCGGCCGTCCCGCACTCGCGCGCCGCCTCGGCAACGCCCGCGATCGACCAGAACTCCCGGCTTCCGACGATGGCCGGGAAACGCTGAAGGAGAATTTCTTCTGCCAGTACTTTGGGTGCGAGATGTGGATTGAGAATGGCCGCGCAATGGTCCGACAGCGCGAGCGCCACCTGCGTCGCGACGGCAAATGGCTCGTTCAGCGCCGACCAGCCAACGACGTCGTGCGGAGCAATACCAGCGCGCCCGATGGCGGCATTTATCTGTCGCGCGCTCTCAGCGAGTTGGCCCCAACTATATTTTTCATTCTTGTACTCGAGCGCCCATGAGGACGGGTCGATCGACAGGATGTGCGACAGGCGCTCGGCTAAATCCATCGGCGACCAACTCCCTTGTTTCCGCTGGCCCTCATTTCAGGCGGCTCCATTTTGGAATGGCGGCTTTGCAGGGGCAAAGGAGAGTCTCCCCTGAGACTAGGCGATTGCTGCATCGATCAGGAGCCCCATGCGCTTGATGATCGGCGCACCCGGCGATCAGGCAGAGCGGCGCTACGGCTCGCTGGCGCGGCAGCCCCGGGGCGCAAGCTGGATACCGGGTGCTGCCGCAATGCTGCTCCGGCCGGTTGCGCCAGTGCCATGCGCAGGCTGCCGCGCGGCCGCGATACGGCCTGCGGCCGTACTCGAGAGCAAGGGAGATTTCCGCCACTCGTGGCGGGTCGGGAGCCGAGAGAGAGTCTTTCGGCGGCCCGCCATGGAGAAAAGCCATGGCCAAACATGCGCCGAAAATTACGCTCAATCCGTCGCGCGACATTCCGCTCGACAAGCTTGTCCTCTCCCAGTCCAACGTCCGGCGGACCAAGACCGGCGTCTCGATCGAGACGCTTGCCGCCGATATCGCAAGGAGAGGCCTGCTCCAGAGCCTCAGCGTGCGGCCCGTCGTCGATGAGGCCGGCGAGGCGACCGGGCTTTTCGAAGTGCCTGCCGGCGGCCGGCGCTACCGTGCGCTCGAACTGCTCGTGAAGCAGAAATTGCTCGCGAAAAATGCGCCGGTCCCGTGCGTCGTCAAGCCGGCCGCGAGCGACATCGTCGCCGAAGAGGACAGCCTCGCGGAAAATGCCTTTCGCGAGGGGCTGCATCCGCTCGACCAGTTCCGCGCCATGCATGCCCTTGTCGAGAAGGGCAGCGACATCGAGGCGGTCGCGGCGCGCTTCATGACGACGCCCGCCGTCGTCCGCCAGCGGCTGAAGCTCGCGTCGGTCTCGCCCCGTCTGCACGAGGTCTATGCCGACGACGAGATGTCGCTCGAGCAGCTCATGGCCTTCACGATTTCGGAGGACCATTCACGCCAGGAAGAAATCTGGGATCAGCTCGAGCACAGCTATGACAAGTCGCCGGGTTTCATCCGGCGCAAGCTCACCGAAAACAGCGTCCGGGCTAGCGACAAGCGCGCCCTGTTCGCCACGCTCGACGCCTATGTGGAGGCCGGAGGCGGGATCGTTCGCGATCTTTTCGAGTGCGATTTCGGCGGCTGGCTGACTGACCCCGCGCTGCTCGACCGGCTCGTCGATGCGAAGCTCACCGCCGAGGGCGAGCGGATCGCCGTCGAGGGCTGGAAGTGGGTCGAAACCGCGATCGACCTCCCATGGGAAGCGACGCGCGGAACGCGCCCGCTGGAGCGCGAGGAAGTCGCGATGAGCGACGAGGAGCAGCAGCGTCTGGACGCGCTCGAGTCCGAGGGCGAAGCGCTGAACGCGCAATGGGCGGAGGAGCGGGACGTTCCCGCCGAGGTGATGGCGCGGCTCGACGCGATCGACGTCGAGATCGGCGCGCTCGTCGATCGGCCCGAAATCTTCGATCCCGCCGAAGTCGCGATCGCGGGCGCATTCGTCTCGATCGACACCAACGGGACGCTGCGGGTCGAGCGCGGCTATGTGCGCCCCGAGGACGAGCCCGGAACGGAAGAGGACGGCAGCGAAGTCGGCGATGGACGCCCGGACGCTTCGGCGCCGGACAGGGATGGCTGTCCGGCGGACGGCGCTGACGTCGGTGATGCTGCAACCTCCTCCGATGAGGACGAGGAAGCCGAGACGCTGAAGCCGCTGCCCGACCGCCTTGTGTCAGACATGACGGCCTGGCGCACGCTCGCGCTGCAGGACGCCTTCGCGCAGGACCCGGCGACCGCCTATATTGCGGTGCTCCACGCCTTCGTGATCGGCGCCTTCTACCGATTCAGCCATGCCTCATGCCTGCAGGTTACCGCAAACAGGGTCTATTTCACCAATGAGCCGCTGAAGCTGCGCGACTGCGCGCCGGCGCAGGCGATCGACGCGCGCTCGGCGGTGTGGAGCGAGCGGCTGCCGAAGTCGGACGGCGACGTCTGGGAGTATCTGCTCGGACTTGGCGACGAGGATCGGGCGGCGCTCTTTGCGCACTGCGCCTCGCTTGCGGTCAATGCGCAGGCCGAGATCTGTCCTAAATATGACAATGGCCGGGTTTCGCCGCGGATCATCGCGGGCCGGATCGCGCACAGCCACGTCATTGCGCGCGCGGTGGGGCTGGACATGGTGGCGGCGGGCTGGCGACCGACGGTCGCCGACTATTTCCGCAGCGTCACCAAGCCGCAAATCCTCGCCGATGTCGCCGACGCGCGCGGCGACAATTTCGCGGGCATGATCGACCATTTGAAAAAGGCTGACATGGCCCGCGAAGCCGAACGGCTGCTCGAGGATGCCGGCTGGCTTCCGATTCCGCTGCGAACGCCCGGAATCGACGATGAAGGCGGCGACGCTGCCGGCGCGCCTGCCAGTCGGGAAGCGATGACGGGAGACGACATCCGCGAGCTGCCAGCCTTCCTGTCGAACGGCGCTGATGATCATGGTGATGACCGTGATGCCGATGATGCCGGTGATGTGGAACTGCCCGTCGCGGCCGAATGATCGGCTGACCCCTTCGCTTCTCGACTCCCCGGCCCGGCAGCGATGCCGGGCCGAACCATTTTTGGAGATTTGAAATGCATATTCTGACTTTTGATCGCGCGAACGAAGGAGGTCGTCATGGCTGATCGCGTTCCCGCATCGATCCGCATCGGCGGAACTGTCTCGGCGGCCGCCTTCGCCGAATTGCTCAACATCATCGCGTTCGAGGGCCTCTCGGCTGAATGGGGAGGCGAGCATTTCAATCCCGCCTCCCGCGTGGTCGGCGAACCGCTCGCGCTGTTCGACCAGAGCTGTGCTTGGGGAAAGATCGACAATCTCGAGGCCTTCTGTGTCGAGAAGGAGCTGTCGTTCGTCCGCTGGTCGGGGAGCTATCCCGGCGAATGGTCGCCCGAGCGCCTCGTCTTCCGGGGAAGCGGGACCGTCGACAGCTATATGGTCGACGAGAGCAACCGGGTGGTTCTCGATCGGCGGCTGCTCGCCGATCTCGGATCGGTCGAGGCGGCGCTCGCCTATTTCGATGCTGCCGGGTTCGAGGTTCCGCCGCTCATCGTCGAAGGCGATCCGGTGCCGGAGACGACGGGCGGGTCGACAGGCGGCGACGGGGCCAAAGTGCGCCGGGGAGAGCGGGCATGACCGACTATTACTCCCAGACTGTCGTGCGAACGGACATCCCGCGCAGCGCGTTGACCAGGCTCGAATTCGATGTTCTCTCCCAGATCTTCAGCCATGAGGTTGTCGGCGACGACATTTATTTCTTCGCCGAGCATGGTCTGAACGACATCGCCTATGTGACGGCCGAGGCTGCCAATGCCTTTGCCGAAGCCGACCGCGGTATTGCGAGCACGCTGGCGGATCATGTTGCTGAGGCAATGACGATGCTGCCTGATGACGACGAGCAGATCGAAATCGATGTCGCCGCGATCGGTTACGAGAAAATCTTCCAGGATGTCGTGCGACGTTCGGCGCTTGGTTTCATCGAAGTTGAAACGGCCTGGACCTGCACGAAGATGCGGCCGGACGGCTTCGGCGGCGCGGCGACCCTGATCACCGCGTCCGCGATCGAGAGTATGTCGACCTCCTCATGGCTCGACGAGGCGATCGCGCGGCTCGAACCCGAGCCAGCTCCCGGTTGAGCGCGCCTTAGAGATATCAGTGGTTCAACTCGAAAGCCCGGCCCCGCGCCGGGCTTTCGCATTTCTGTGGAGGCGAACATGCCGGCGATTATCGAAACGAACGTATATCAGCTGGACGAACTTGCCGACGAAGCGAAGGTAAGGGCGCGGAGCTGGTACCGCCAGCACGGGTTCGATTATGACTGGTACGACAGCGTATTCGAGGATTTCGGACGCATCTGCCAGCTCCTTGGCATCGACCTTCGCACCCGTGCCGTCCGGCTGATGGGCGGCGGCACGCGAAGCGAACCCTGCATCTATTTTTCAGGGTTTTCGAGCCAGGGCGACGGTGCCTGCTTCGAGGGGCGCTATGACTATGCGCGCGGAATGTGCCGGGCAATCCGCGACTATTCGCCGGAGGACGTCGAGCTGCACCGCATCGCCGATGCGCTCGAGGCGGCCCAGTGGCGCAATTTCTACCAACTCTCGGCCACCGTGCGGCATCGCGGGCGCTACAGCCATGAATATTGCATGGACATCGCGGTGGGCCGCGAAAGCCCGGTCTATCAGCCTCCGACGGCGGGCGCCGAGGAGGCGGTGACCGAGGCGCTTCGCGACCTCGCGCGCTGGCTCTATCGGCAGCTCGAGCGCGAATATGAGTATCAAACGTCGGACGAGGCTGTCGACGAGGCGATCGCCGCCAACAAATATAGCTTCACCGAGACGGGACGGCGGTTCGGCTGAAAGGAAGAGCGTGGGACCGGGGGGTGTCCCCCCGGAGCCGAGAGAGAGTGGGCGGGGGATGTCCATCCAAGCTCTCCGGAGAAATCCTCATGCCAAACGCCCAGCTTGCACCGGACTTCGCCGGCGCGTCCATTGCCGCGCCCGTCAGACCGGCCAAAGCCATTTTTGAGGCCGCTTCGCGGCTGCTCCCAGCGCTGGAGACAGCGAAGACGATCGACGCCGCGCGGCTGCGCGAAGCGATGACCGAGGCCTTTGGTGGCAGCGACGCCGAGGGGTTCTGGGCCTGGAAATCTGCCTATGATGCCTGCGAGGCAGCCCAGGTCGAATTGCTGCGCCGCTATGGCTCGGCGCTGATCGCGCGGCAGCGATCGGCGCAGAAGCTCCTGTCGCTATACAAGCGCATCGCTGCTCGCTTTCCGACGCACACCCGCCGTTCGGAGACGAGCCTGGCCTTCCAGCAATATTCGACGCCATTGCCGCTGGCGATGGTCGCGTCGGCTGCGGCGGCGATCGTTCCCGAGGACCTGGTGCTTGAGCCCTCGGCCGGAACCGGAATGCTCGCGATCCATGCGCAGCTGGCGGGGGCCCGCCTCCTGCTCAACGAGCTCGAAGATGATCGCGCCGACCTGCTCGGTCTCCTCTTCCCGGGCGTTCCTGTTCATCGCCACGACGCCGCTTCGATCGACGACCGGCTGCCGGGCGATATCGGGCCGAGCGTCGTTCTTATGAATCCGCCCTTCTCGGCAGCGCCGAACGTCGATCGCCAGATGAAAGGCACGGCTTTTCGGCATATCTCCTCAGCTCTGGCCCGGCTTCAGCCGGGCGGCCGGCTCGTGGCGATCACGGGCGCCGGCTGTTCGCCGGAAGATCCGGCGTGGCGCGATGCCTTTGCGCGGCTGCAGGAGAGTGGCCGGGTTGTTTTCTCTGCGAGTATTGCCGGCAAGGTTTTCGCGCGGCACGGCACCTCGGTCGAGACGCGGCTGACCGTCATCGACAAGCTTGCTGCGGCGGACCCGTCTGTCTTCAAGGGCATGCGCGGCCGCGCACCCGATGCTGCGACCCTTCTCCAGTGGGTCGAGACCTCCGTACCGCCGCGGCCGGTTCCGCCGTCCGCATCGACGAGTGCCGCGCACCCACTGACCTTGAAGGCAAGGCCGGTTCGTACCGCGGGACGACCTTTGGCTTCAGTGGCTCCGAGCGAGGAAAACGCCGAGCTTGGCTATACCGTCGTCGAATGGACTCCGCCCGCGGGCCAGCTCGAAGAGGCGATTTACGAGCCTTATGTGTTGCAGTCGATCCGGATCGAAGGCGCGCACCCGCATCCCACCGCGCTGGTCCAGTCGGCGGCAATGGCGTCGGTTGCGCCGCCGAAGCCCGCTTATCGTCCGCATCTCCCGCGCGCGCTCGTCACCGATGGCATCCTCTCCGACGCGCAGCTTGAATCGGTGATCTATGCCGGCGAGGCCCATGGCGGTTATCTCAGCGGCGCCTGGACGGTCGACGAGACATGCGACGTGGTGAGCGCGGCGAGCGAGGATGCCGCGGGCGCCGTGCAGTTTCGCCGCGGCTGGTTCCTCGGCGACGGGACGGGCGCGGGCAAGGGCCGACAGGTCGCGGGCATCATCCTCGACAATTGGCTGAAGGGCCGGCGCCGGGCGGTCTGGATTTCCAAGTCGGACAAGCTTCTTGAGGATGCGCAGCGCGACTGGTCGGCGCTGAACCAAGAGCGCCTGCTCGTCACGCCGCTCTCGCGCTACCGGCAAGGGACGCCCGTAAAGCTCGGCGAGGGCATCCTTTTTACCACCTACGCAACACTTCGCTCGCAAGGGCGCGAGGGCAAGGCGAGCCGCGTCGACCAGATCGTCGAATGGCTCGGCGCCGACTTCGATGGCGTCATCATCTTCGACGAGGCGCACGCCATGGCCAATGCCGCGGGCGGCAAGGGCGAGCGCGGCGACCAGAAGCCCTCGCAGCAGGGCCGGGCGGGCCTGCGCCTGCAACATGCCTTGCCCGATGCGCGGGTTGTCTATGTTTCGGCGACGGGCGCGACGACGGTGCAGAATCTCGCCTATGCGCAGCGGCTCGGTCTCTGGGGCGGCACCGACTTCCCCTTCGCGGGGCGGGCCGACTTCGTGGCGGCAATCGAGGAGGGCGGCGTCGCGGCGATGGAAGTGCTCGCGCGCGATCTGAAGGCGCTCGGCCTCTACGCCGCGCGTTCGCTCTCGTTCGACGGCGTCGAATATGAACTGCTCGAGCACCGGCTCACCGACGAGCAGCGCCGCATCTACGACAGCTATGCGGGCGCTTTCCAGGTCATCCACAACAATCTCGATGCCGCGATGGAAGCGGCGGGCGTCACGAGCGCCGAGCATGGCACCCTCAACGGGCAGGCGAGATCGGCGGCGCGCTCGGCCTTCGAGAGCACGAAGCAGCGCTTCTTCAACCACCTCATCACCGCGATGCAGACGCCAAGCGCGATCGCGAGCATCGAGGCCGACATCGCGGCGGGCGATGCGGCGGTCGTCCAGATCGTCTCGACCGGCGAGGCGCTCCAGGAGCGACGGCTCGCCGAGATCCCCGCAGAGGAATGGGGCGATGTGTCGGTCGACATCACGCCGCGCGAATATGTGCTCGATTATCTCGCGCACAGCTTCCCGGTCCAGCTGTTCGAGCCTTGCACCGACAGCGAGGGCAATTTGTCGTCACGCCCCGCCTATGACGGGGACGGCAATCCGGTCGTCAGCCGCGAGGCTTGCCGCCGGCGCGATGCGATGATCGAGAGGCTCGCGAGCCTGCCGCCCGTGCCGGGCGCGCTCGACCAGATCGTCCAGCATTTCGGGACGGGCGAAGTGGCCGAGGTCACGGGCCGGTCGCGGCGGATCGTGCCGAAGCGCCATGAGGGCGGCGACCTGCGTTTCGCGGTCGAGAACCGTCCGGGCAGCGCGAGCATCGGCGAAACCCATGCCTTCATGGATGACGAGAAACGCATCCTGATCTTTTCGGAAGCCGGCGGCACCGGGCGATCCTATCATGCCGATCTCGGGGCGAAGAACCAGCGGCGGCGCATCCATTATCTGCTCGAGGCGGGCTGGAAGGCCGACGCCGCGATCCAGGGCTTCGGACGGACGAACCGCACGAACCAGAAGCAGCCACCGACGTTCCGGCCCGTCTCGACCGATGTAAAGGCGCAGAAGCGTTTCATCTCGACGATCGCGCGGCGGCTCGACACGATGGGGGCGATTACCCGCGGGCAGCGGCAGACGGGGGGACAGAATATGTTCCGGCCCGAGGATAATCTCGAATCCTTCCATGCCCGCGATGCGCTTCGCCAGCTTTATGTACTGATCTCGAGCGGCAAGGTCGAGGGCTGCTCGCTCCTCGCCTTCGAGAGCGCGACGGGGCTCTCGCTCCTCGATATCGATGGCGGCTTGCGCGACGAGCTGCCGCCGATCACCACCTTTCTCAATCGCTTGCTCGCGCTTGCCATCGATCTCCAGAACATCCTCTTCGAGGCTTTCGAAGGCTTGTTGTCGGCACGGATCGAAGCGGCGATGACGGCCGGGACCTACGAGGTCGGACTCGAGACACTGCGCGCGGAGAGCTTCGTCATCTCGGACCGGCGGACGATCTACGCGCACCCCGGCACGGGCGCGGTCACGCAGCTGTTGACGATCGACCGGAAGGACAGGCTCGCGCCGCTCTCGCTGGAGAGTGCGCTCGCGCTCGAGGATGCCGAAGGAGCCGCCTTGCTTGTCAACGCCCGGTCGGGGCGCGCGGCTGTCCGTCTCAGGGCGCGCAGCATCGTCGACGACGATGGCGCCGTTCACCGCCGCTACAGGCTGATCCGCCCGATGGAGACGGTGAAAATCCTCGCCGACCAGCTCCCCTCGAGCCATTGGAACGACATGGGTGAGCGTGCCTTTGCGGCGGCCTGGAACGCCGAGCTTGCCGAGCTTCCCGAATGTGAGACGAGCACGCTTCACATGGTCGCGGGACTGTTGCTGCCGATCTGGCGAAGCCTGCCGAACGAGTCGACGCGGGTCTATCGGTTGCAGGCCGATAGCGGCGAGCGCGTCATCGGCCGCAAAGTCTCACCGGGGTGGGTCGCGCGGTTCATCGACGACGGGCCGCCGAAGCTTTCGGCCGGCCAGGCCTGGGCGATGCTGCTGTCGGGTGAAGCGAAGTTCGAGCTTGCCGAAGGGCAGACGATCGCGCGGGTCCGGGCGATGAACGACTGGCGGGTCGAGCTTTCGGGCTTCAACGATCTCGGCGTCGAGCGGCTGAAGGCATTTGGCTTGATATCCGAGATCGTTTCATGGAAATTGAAGCTCTACGTGCCGGCAGGGGCTGCTGGCGCCGATGTGTTCGCGCGGCTCGTCGATCGGTTTCCGATTCAGCGGGTCACGGCACGCAAGACCGCCTGAAGGAGCCCCGCATGGAAAGCCCAGCCCGCGAAATCGCGCGCCGTCTCGCAGAAAATGCCGAGGCGGTGTGTCGCCGCTATCTCTCGAACGGCCGCCGCGAAGGCCAATACTGGATCGTCGGCGATCTGGGGAACAGCAAGGGGCGCAGTCTCTATGTGCGCCTGACCGGCGGCGGCGACGGCGCGCGCGCCGGCAAATGGACCGAAGCCGCAACGGGCGATCATGGCGACCTTCTCGACGTCATCGCCGCGAGCGGCGGGCATGTCCGTTTCCGCGACACGCTTGCCGAAGCCAGGCATTTCCTGAGCATGCCTCCGCCACCGGTCGGGCCGCGACATCCGCGGGCGCGCAAATCGGCCGGCGGGTCGTCCGGAGCCGCGCGGCGGCTCGTCGCAGCATCGCGCGCAATAGGGGACAGCGTTGTCAGAGCCTACCTCGAAGGCCGCTTCCTGCACGGCCCGTTCGGCTCAGCCTTGCGGTTCCATTCGCACTGCTTTTATCGCCCGAGCGAGGAGGATGCCGAAGCTTTGCCGCCTGCCTGGCCGGCCATGATCGCAGCGGTTACCGACGAGCAAGGCATCATCCATGGCGCCCACCGGACGTGGATCGATCCCGTGTCGCAGACAAAGGCGCCCGTCGCCTATCCGCGCCGCGCCATGGGCCATCTTCTCGGGCACGGCGTCCGCTTTGGTGCGAGCGGCCCCGTGATGGCATTCGGCGAGGGCGTCGAGACGATGCTTTCCCTTCGCGAGGCTGCGCCGACGCTGCCGCTAATCGCCGGGCTCTCGTCGGCGCATCTCGCCGCCATCCGCCTTCCTGCAGCGCTCCGGCGACTTTACGTTGTGTGCGACCGCGACCCGGCGGGCGCGGCGGCCTTTGCGACCCTTTCCCAACGGGCGCGGCAGGACGGGATCGAGGTCCTCCCGATCGGGACGCAGCTCGACGATCTGAATTCGGACCTGTGCCGCTTCGGCCTGACAGCGCTGGTGGATAATCTGAATGCCCAGCTCTTGCGCGATGATGCGACGAGATTCCTGGCACGTCGTTGATCTGGCCGGGAAGGGGGAAGGAGAACGCGCAGGGACAGGGTCCGAGGGGGAAATCTGCCCGCATCCGATCGGCCGCATCTTCGACCTTCGCCGGTGGGCGCCTGCGGCGAGCGGGCCGGGCGCGCAATGGCGCGCGGGCGGCTATTTTCCGCCGGGGCGCCGGGGCGCCCCTTTGCATCGCGAAGCAAAATAGCCTTCGCTTGCCATCCTCCGCTGCCGCTTCGGCCGCGCGCAATGCGCGCGGTGCAGACC
>JAEWIL010000114.1 GCA_023387085.1 Pseudomonadota bacterium
GGTCGCGCTCGATCTGGTCGACGCGATGGTCGCCGCCGCCGACGAAAAATACAGCGACGAGGAAGTGACCGCGATCGAACGCTCGGCGTGCCCGACGTGCGGCAGCTGCTCGGGCATGTTCACCGCCAATTCCATGAACTGCCTGACCGAAGCGCTGGGGCTGTCGCTGCCCGGAAACGGTTCGACGCTGGCGACGCACGCCGACCGCAAGGCGCTGTTCCTGACCGCAGGGCGGCTCGTCGTCGAGATGTGCCGCCGCCATTATGAGGAAGGCGACGACAGCGTACTGCCGCGCAATATCGCGACCTTCGAAGCATTCGAGAACGCGATGAGCCTCGACATCGCGATGGGCGGATCGACGAATACGGTGCTGCATCTGCTCGCCGCCGCGCACGAGGCCGGCGTCGATTTCACCATGACCGATATCGACCGGCTGTCGCGCCGCGTGCCGTGCCTGTCGAAGGTCGCGCCCGCGAAGAGCGACGTCCATATGGAGGATGTCCACCGCGCCGGCGGGATCATGGCGATCCTCGGCCAGCTCGAGCGCGCGGGGTTGCTTCACGCCCATCTGCCGACGGTGCATAGTGCGACGCTGGGCGATGCCCTGAACAAATGGGATATTTCGCGCACCAACGACCCCGATGTGCAGACATTCTTCATGGCGGCGCCGGGCGGCGTGCCGACGCAGACAGCGTTCAGCCAGGATCGGCGCTGGGACACGCTCGACCTCGACCGCGAAGCCGGGGTGATCCGTTCGGCCGAGCATGCCTTCAGCAAGGATGGCGGGCTCGCGGTTCTGTCGGGCAATATCGCGCTCGACGGCTGTATCGTAAAGACGGCGGGCGTCGATGAATCGATCCTGAAATTCGCCGGTCCGGCCAAGGTTTATGAAAGCCAGGACGCGGCGGTGGCCGGGATTCTGACCGGGCAGGTCGAGGCGGGCGACGTGGTGGTCATCCGCTACGAAGGTCCGAAGGGCGGCCCGGGAATGCAGGAAATGCTCTATCCGACGAGCTATCTGAAGTCGAAGGGGCTTGGCGCCGCGTGTGCGCTGATCACCGACGGGCGTTTTTCGGGCGGCACCTCGGGCCTGTCGATCGGCCATGTGTCGCCCGAAGCGGCGGAGGGCGGCGCGATCGGATTGGTCGAGAATGGCGATTTGATCGAGATCGATATTCCGGGCCGCAGCATCAAGCTGGTCGTGTCCGACAGCGAGTTCGCGGCGCGCCGGGCGGCGATGGAAGCGAAGGGCGACGATGCCTGGCAACCCGCCAAATCGCGCCCGCGCAAGATTTCGGTAGCACTTCAGGCCTATGCCGCGATGACGACGAGCGCGGCGCGGGGCGCAGTGCGCGACCTGTCGCAGTTGAAGGGCAAGCGATGACATATCGTTCGGGGGCGGTTCTGGCTTTGCTGCTCCTCGCGGGGTGCGATAGCCGGCCCGACAACGGCGCGCTGGCCCACGCCGAGACGCGCGGATCGAAGGACGCGGCGGAGAACGGCCGTATCGAATGCGCGCTCGAGGGTGCGAAAGCTTTCGGTCGCGATTGCACCGTGACCGAGATGAAGGGCGCCGACGGCACGATATTGGTCGTTGGCAAGCAGGACGTCGGATACCGGCGACTGCAGATCACGACCGACGGACGCGGCGTGGTTTCGGCCGATGGATCGGAACCCGCCAAGGTGACGATCGTCGAAAATGGGGTGATCGAGGTGGCGATAGCTGCCGACCGCTATCGCCTGCCCGCGAATACGGGCGGCGCAAAGTAGCGCTTTTCTGCACGGTTCTGATATGGCTCGACCCATGACCGTGCCTCCTGACGTTCCAATCCTGACGAGCGAAGCGATGCGCGCGGCGGAGGCGGCTTGCGTGGATGCGGAAACCTCGCTCTCAGAACTGATGGAGCGTGCGGGCGCTGCCGTGGCCGATGCGGCGTGGCGCATGGCGGCGGGGGCGCCGGTCCTGATCCTTTGCGGCCCGGGGAATAATGGCGGCGACGGCTATGTCGCGGCGCGTATGCTCCGCGAGCGCGGAGCGACGGTTCGCCTGGCGGCGCTCGCGCCGCCCGCGACCGATCTCGCGAAGGCGGCGCGGGCGGTCTGGCATGGCGAGGTCGAAGCGATCGACGAGACGCTGGCCTCCGCGCCGGTGATCGTCGATGCGCTGTTCGGCGTCGGATTGACGCGGCCGCTGGCAGATGATCTCACGCGACGTCTCGGTCATCTCGCGGACAAGCGCATTCTTGCCGTCGACGTACCGAGCGGTATCGATGCGGACGGCCGCCAGGATTGGGAACCGGCGCTGGCCGCGAATGTCACGATCGCGCTGGGGGCGCTGAAGCCCGCGCATGTGCTGTTGCCCGCTGCGCGGCATTGCGGGACCGTGCAGCTTGCTCCAATCGGGATCGACGCGGCGCGGGAAATGCGGACAATGCCGCCGCAGCATGGGCCGTTGCCCAATGCGACGTCGCACAAATTCAACCGCGGTATGGTGCTGGTCAGGGCGGGGCCGATGGCGGGCGCCGCCGGACTGACGGCAGCTGCGGCTTTGCGCGCCGGGGCAGGCTATGTTGTGCTGAGCGGCGCGGCGCAGGCGCCTTTTTCGGCGATCATTTCCGAGAATGAGACGGGCTATGCCGAGCGGCTTGGCGACGCGCGGGTCGGCGCCGTAGTCATAGGCTCGGGCTATACCGCGAGCGACGCGCTGGACCGCGATGTCGCGGCCGCCCTCGATGCCCGCAAGCCGACGGTACTCGACGCGGCGGCTATCGATGCCGCGTTGCCCCGCCTGAGAAGCGGCAGAATATGTGCGATCCTGACCCCGCATGAGGGAGAATTCTCTCGCGCCTTTCCCCATCTCGCGGGCAGCAAGATCGAGCGGGCTCTGGCGGCGGCGTCGGACACCGGCGCCGTCATTGTCTATAAAGGAGCCGACACGATCGTCGCGGGGCCCGACGGGCGCGTCATGGCGGCGTGGCCGGGGTGCCCCTGGCTCGCGACGGCGGGGACGGGCGATGTGCTGGCGGGCGCGTGCGGCGCGATGCTCGCGCGCGGCGGCGATGCGTTCGACGCGGCGGTCGCCGCGGTGGGCTGGCATATCGCGCAAGCCCGCCGTATAGGCCCCGGCCTTGTTGCCGACGATTTGATTAGGGACTGACATGAGCGAAGCCGCGTTGATCGAGCGCATCGCCGCGCGGGGCGATGGCGTGACCGCAGACGGGCGCCATGTCGCAGGCGCGGTTCCCGGCGACCGCGTGCGCGACGACGGAATCCTCATTCCCGGACCGAACCGCGCCGATGCCGTTTGCCGTCACTTCGGAAAATGCGGCGGATGCCAGCTCCAGCACGTCGCCGAGCCCGCGCTCGCCGATTTTGTCCGCGACCGCGTGGTCGGGGCGCTCGAGGGCCAGCATGTCACGGCGCGCGAAGTCCTGCCGGCGCTGCTGTCGCCGCCCGCAAGTCGCCGCCGCGCGACGCTGACCGCGCTTCGGACCGGCAAACAGGTCGCGATCGGCTTCAACGCGGCGAAGAGCAACCAGATCGTCGACATGCGGATGTGCCCGCTGATGCTGCCCGAACTGTTCGCGCTCGTCGCGCCGATCCGCACATTGCTGGAGACGATCGCACCGCCGCGACGCCCGGTGAAGGTCAAGCTGCAGATGCTCGATCAGGGCGTCGAAGTGGTGTTGGAGGGCGTCAAGGCCGAGGGGCTGGATGCGGCGATAGCGCTGCAGGATTTCGCCGGCGCGAACCGGCTTGCGCGGCTCGAGATCGATCAGGGCGACGGGCTGGAAACACTCTGGCAGCCCGAGCCGCCGACGGTGCGGTTCGGCGATATATCGGTCGAGGTGCCGCCCTTTGCCTTTTTGCAGGCGACGGCGACCGGGCAGGCGGCCCTGGTCAATGCGGTGCGGCGGGCTATCGGCGATGTGGCGGTGGTCGCCGACCTGTTCGCGGGGGTCGGCACCTTCGCTCTGTCGCTGCAGGCGGGGCGCAAAGTCTATGCCGCCGAGGCAGCGCGCGATGCGATTGCGGCGCTCTCCGGCGCCGCGAACCGCGCCCGCGCGCTGGTTGCGACCGAGCATCGCGACCTGTTCCGGCGGCCGCTGGTCCCGGCCGAGCTCGACCGTTTCGGTGCGGTGATCCTCGATCCGCCGCGCGCGGGCGCCGAGGAACAGGTGAAGCAAATCGCCGCCTCGACGGTGCCGGTGATCGCGTATGTCAGTTGCAATCCCGCGACCTTTGCGCACGATGCCAGGATTCTGATCGCGAGCGGCTATGCCCTCGACTGGGTGCAGCCGGTCGGCCAGTTCCGTTGGTCGACCCATGTGGAACTGGCCGCGCGGTTCACCCGCTAGGCGATCAGTGCAGTACGAAGCCCATGAAGGCGTGCAGGCAGAGCGCGATCAGCGCGAGGCTGGCGAGCGCGAAAATGGCGAAGCGCCACATCACGCGGTTCACCGTCGCCTGGACGATGCTGTGCAGGATACGTAAGCCCACATAGGCCCAGGCGATTTGCGTGTTGAGCCCGCCGCCGAGGCCACCGACCGCGAGCGCCAGCGCGACGGCATAGAAGACCGTCGGCTGCTCCATCAGATGGTTGTAATTATGCGCTTTCCACTGCACCTCGGCGGGCAGCACGTCGTCGAGGCCGCGCCCGGTCGTGCCGACAAGATTCTTGGCGTCGATCTTCGCGCGGCTCATCGCCGGGATGCGCGTCGCATACATCCACACCCACATGATCATCGACCAGAGCGCGAGCGTCGCGACCGGACCCAATATGGCGTTCGTTTCCATTATTTTCTCCCCCTCAACCAAGCGTTGCGATCACCGCCAGCACCGACAGCGCGAGCAGGCAAAGCGTCGACAGCAGGAACAGCAGGAAGCGGACCGGGATGCGGTTCACCGTCGCCTGCCAGATGCTGTGAACGATACGCAGGCCGACATAGGCCCAGGCAAGGCCGCGCGTCAGGCCGGTGTTGCCGCCGTCGATCTGGAGGAAGACGATCACCGCATAGAAAATCGTCGGCTGTTCGAGCAGATGGGTGTAGTTGTGCGACTTCCAGTTGACCTGCGGCGGCAGGATGCCTTCCAGGTCGGCGCCGCGACCCCCCGGGGGCGCCTTAGACAGGTCGATCCCCGTTTTCTTGAGCGCAGGAAACCGCGTTGCGGCAACCCATCCGAACATGATCAGCGTCCACAGCGCGAGAACGGCGCCGGGCGCGAGCAGGCTTTGCGACATATATTCCCCCTCCTTTGTCTTTCGGGCAGGATGCTAGGCGGCGCCCGCCATTATGCAATGACGATATTCATCCCTTTCCCCGCGCCAGCTCGCCGCGGATCGCGGCGCCGTCGCCGTCGATCCTGGGCGCGAAGCCGAGGTCGCGCGGCGGCGCGGCGCCATATTTCACCGGCGGTTGCATCTCGTGGAAGCCGCCGACATCGGGATGCTGTCGGCGACGGAAGAAGCCGGTCGCGGCCAGATGCGGATCGCTCCGGATGTCCTGAAGGTCGCGCGCCGCCATCGCGGGGATGTCGTTGGCGGCGAAGATATCCAGCCATTCGGCGCTGGTCTTCGCCGGCGTGCGGCGCGCAATCTCGGCGTAGACGAGCGGCATATGCTTGCCCGTCGCCTTCGCCGCTTCGAATTCGGGCGAGCTTAGCAGCGCTTCGCCGCCGAGCAGCTTCATCAACCGCTCGGTCGAGGCGGGCGTGTAGGGGACGATCGCGAGATAGCCGTCGCTGGTCGGGAAGGGTTGGCGTTCGGGATCGAGCTGGCGCGGATAGCCGGCGGGGCCGATCGGCGGATCGAGCGCCTCGTCGCGCAGATGTTCGGTGAGCATGAACGAGGCGAAACATTCGAACATCGGCACCTCGACCGCTTGTCCCTCGCCGGTGCGAAATTTGTGGACGAGCGCCGCGAGGATCGCCTGCGCGCCGAACTGCCCGGCAACCTTGTCGGCGATCAGCGAGGGAAGGTAGCGCGGAGCCGGATTGCCATCGACGCGCGGGAGCAGGCTGGTCGTCCCCGTCGCGGCCTGGATCACGTCGTCATAGGCTTGCAGGTCGGCATAGGGCCCGTCCTGCCCGAATCCCGTGCCGTGGACATAGATGATGTCGTCCTTCAGCGCCTTGCAGCTTCCATAATCGAAGCCGAGCCGCTCGATCGCCTTGCCGCGGACATTGTGGAAGAAGACGTCGGCGCCCCTGACCAGATCGCGCAGTACGGCGGCATCGTCCGGGTTCTTGAGGTCGAGGGCGATCGAACGCTTGCCGCGATTCACGGTCAGGTGGATCGAACCCATCGTCGGATCGGGCACGCCGCTGCCCAGATAGCGCGAGACGTCGCCGAGCCCCGGCGTTTCGACCTTGATCACCTCGGCGCCAAGGTCGGCGAGCATCTGCGTGGCATAGGGACCGAATATGACCGTCGTCAGATCGACGATACGCACCCCTTCGAGCATGGCCATAATGCGCTCGCCCCTCCATTTATCCAGGCGTCACGATAGAATGGTTGCGGAAGAAAACGGAAGAGGCAATCGCATGACAAAAGGGCCGGTGCATCGCTGCCCCGGCCCTTGCCGATTTTCGGTCGTTCGCGAATCAGAACAGCTTGGTCACCGTCGCGCTGCGGCGTTCGGGTTCTACCTCGCCGGTGTAGAGGCTCGCCATCGGCTCGTCGCTCACGACGTGGATTTCCTCGGCGCCGAAGCCGTTGAATTTCGTCCGCATCGCGCAGCCATAGGCGCCCAGCATGCCGATCTCGATGAAATCGCCTGCCTTGACGTCGGCGGGCAGGAAGAACGGCCCGGCCATATGGTCGAGATCGTCGCAGGTCGGCCCGTAGAAACTGAATGCCGTCATCTCGGCATCGCTTCCGGTCTCGCGAAGCAGCGTCACCGGAAAGCGCCATCCGACATGCGCGGCGTCGAATAGCGCGCCATAGGCGCCGTCGTTGATATAAAGCTCGTCGCCGCGGCGCTTTTCGACGCGCACGATCAGCGAGCTATATTCGGCCGACAGCGCGCGGCCCGGCTCGCACCAAAGCTCGGCCGAATAGCTGATCGGCAGGCTTTCGAAGCTGCGGTGGATCGTCTCGAAATAGGCGCCGAGCGGGGGCGGTTCCATGCCGGGATAGGTCGAGGGAAAGCCGCCGCCGACATCGACGATGTCGACGGTGACCGCCGCGCCGACGATCGCGGCGCGGACGCGCTCCATCGCCTGCGCATAGGCGTGCGGCGTCATCGCCTGGCTGCCGACGTGGAAGCAGATGCCGAGCGCGTCGGCCGCCTGCCGGGTCGCCATCAGCAGCTCGGCGACATCGTCGGGCTCGGCGCCGAACTTGGCAGCAAGGCTGAGCTTCGAATGATCGGACGAGACGCGCAGGCGCACGAGCAGGTTGAGGTCGGCGGCGCCTTCCGTCGCGCTGACGATCTTTTCGAGTTCGTCCATCGTGTCGAGCGAGAAGGTGCGGACGCCATGCTTCCAATAGGCTTCGGAAATCGCTTCCTCGGCCTTTACGGGATGCATGAAGCAGAGCGTCGCCTGCGGCAGCGTGCGCGCGACCAGACGCACCTCGGCAATCGAGGCGACATCATAATGGGTGACGCCCGAATCCCAGAGGATACGCAGCAGGTCGGGCGACGGATTCGCCTTGACCGCATACATGGTCGTGCCGGGAAACCGCTCGATGAAGAAACGCGCGGCGCGCGCCGCGGCGTGCGGGCGGACGAGCGTGACAGGTTCGACCGGCGAAAGTGCCTGAATCAGCCCGTGGGCGCTATGATGCTGGTGCAACTCAAGGGACCCCCAAAAAAACGTTAAACATCCAAGGCTGCCTTGCGGTTATTGGAAGTCCCCCTGGGGCAGCGGAGGGCGATATATTGAGGGGGGTCCCCCCTGTAAAGACCCTATCGCGCAATTTTGTAACGCACCGATAGCCGTCGCGGCGAAACGGGGCCGGCATACGGTAACCGGGGGACAAGCGAGACAAAAAGTGTGTCTTGCGGTATCGCCGCGTCGCGCTCTCGCCGAAAGGACTCGCCACGCCATGACCCCGCCAGCCGATGTGAACCACACTTTCCCCGACGCCGAGCTTGAGGAGCTGGCCGCGTTTGGCACCATCGAATCGCACAAGGCCGGCGACCTCATTCTGGCCGAGGGAACAATGGCGCCCGATTGCATCATCACCCTGTCGGGCCACACCGACATTTTCGCCACCACCGACGAAGGGCGCCGCCGGGTCGGCTGGATGGAGCGTGGCCAGTTCGCGGGCGACCTGTCGGTCCTGACCGGCCAGCGGCATCTGTCGCGGGTTGAAATGGGTGCCGATGGGGAGATTCTGCGGATCGCACATGCTGACTTCCAGCGGCTGATATCGGGCAACAGCCATTTTTCGGACGTGTTCGTGCGCGTCTTTGCCGCGCGGCGCGAGTTCGGCAACAGCCGCGGGTTTGCCGCGATCATCGTGATTGGCGCGGCGATGGATCGCAGCGTCTATGCGCTGCGCGATCTGCTGATGAAGCATGGCGTCGCGCACCGCTGGTTCGACCCGGCCGACGGCCCGGTGGCGGCGCATCTGATGGCCGAGCGCGGGCTGACCGAGGACCAGTTGCCCGCCGTGATTCTCGGCGCGACCGACGTGCTGGTCCAGCCGACCCCCGAGCAACTGGCGCAGGGGCTGGGGCTCGACTTGCTTCCCGACGGCGCGACCGCCGATGTGCTGGTCGTCGGCAGCGGCCCCGGCGGGCTGGCGGCGGCGGTTTATGCCGCGTCGGAAGGCCTGACGGTTATCGCGCTCGATTCGCTCGCGCCCGGCGGACAGGCTGGCACATCGTCGAAGATCGAAAATTACCTCGGCTTTCCCACCGGCATTTCGGGCAACGAACTGGCGCGCCGGGCGACGGTGCAGGCGCAGAAATTCGGCGCCCGGATCGTCGCGCCCGTCCGCGCCGCGTCGATCGACCGCGATGGCGAGGCCTATTGCCTCCATCTCGTCGACGGGCGCAAATTGCGGAGCCGCGCGGTGGTGGTCGCGAGCGGTGCGCAATATCAGCGGCTGCCGATCGACGGCATCGAAGCCTATGAGGGGCGCGGCATCTATTATGGCGCGACGCCGATGGAGGCGCAGCTGTGCGGCAACGCCGAGGTAACGGTCGTCGGATCGGGCAATTCGGCGGGTCAGGGCGCGATCTATCTCGCGAGCGTCGCAAAGAAGGTCCATGTCATTTTCCGCCGCAAGAGCCTGCGCGAGACCATGTCCGAATATCTGGTCAAGCGGCTCGAGGAGCACCCGAATATCGAGATTATCGGATCGACCGACGTCGTCGCGCTGCGCGGCGAGGAGGGGCTGGAGGGGCTGACCTATCGCTGCCGCGAAACCGGCGCGGAGGACGTGTGTGACTGCCGCTTCCTGTTCCTGTTTTTGGGCGCGACCCCCAACACAAGCTGGCTGCCCAAGGAAATGGTCTGCGACGACAAGGGGTTCGTAAAGACCGGCACCGACATCGCACCGCTCGAACTGGTACGCGCGGGCTGGTCGCTCGACCGGATGCCGAGCCGCTACGAGACGAGTTGGCCGCGCATCTATGCGATAGGCGACGTCCGCAAGGGGTCGGTCAAGCGCGTGGCTTCGTCAGTCGGCGAAGGATCGGTGGTGGTCAGCGACATCCACCAGGCGCTGGCGGAGATCAGCGCTGACGTCAGCTCAGCCGCGTCCTGAAATCCTCGTAACCGAATTCGCGAACGAGTTTCAGTTCGTCGGTTTCGCTGTCCCACAGCCAGATCGACGGCAGCGGCACGCCGTTGAAGGTGTTCGTCTTTACCATCGAATAATGCGCCTGGTCGAGAAAGGCGAAGCGCTGGCCGATGCGCGCGCCGCCGGGCAGGCGGTAATCGCCGATCACGTCGCCGGCGAGGCACGAGGGGCCGCCGAGCCGGGTCGGCATGCCGTCGCTGCCTTCGTCCAGCATCGCGGGGCGATAGGGCGCCTCGATCACATCGGGCATATGGCAGGTCGCCGAAATATCGGTGATGCCGATCGGCATGCCGTTGTCGAACAGGTCGAGGATTTCTCCGACGAGGATGCCCGCGTCGAGCGCGACCGCTTCGCCGGGTTCGATCATCACGTCGCAGTCGGTCGCGGCGCGGACCTGCTTCAGAAAGGCGATCAGATCGCCCGTCTGGTAATCGGCGCGGGTCACATGGTGACCGCCGCCGAAATTGATCCATTTGAGCTGGCCGAAAAAGGGACGCAGCATCGGCTGGACCGCAGTCCACGTCCGCTGGAGCGGGGGGAAATCCTGTTCGCAGAGGCTGTGCATATGGACGCCGTCGACGCCCTCCATATGTTCGGGCAGCAATTGGGTGATCGGGAAGCCGAGGCGGCTGCACGGCGCCGCGGGATCATATTTCGGCGTCTCGCCCTCGCTGTGCATCGGGTTGACGCGGAGGCCCACGTCGAAGGTCTCGCCCTTGGCGCGCAGTTCTGCGAGCAGCGGGCGGAAGCGGGCGATCTGGCCGGGCGAGTTGAAGATAAGGTGGTCGGAAAGTGCGGCGATGTCCGGCAGATCGGCCTCTTTGTAGCCGGCGCAATAGGTCGCGACTTCTCCGCCATACGCTTCGCGGCCGAGCTTCGCTTCGTAGAGGCCCGAGGCGCAGACGCCGTCGAGATAGTCGGCGACGGTGGAACCGAGCGACCACATCGAAAAGGCCTTGAGCGCCGCAAGGACGCGCGCGCCCGAGGCGTCGCCGATATGGCGCAGCACCGACAGGTTCGCGCGTATCTTCGCCGCATCCACGACGAAGGCGGGCGAGGGTACGCGGGTCAGATCGAAATGGGCAAAGGCCCCGGGGTCGCCGGCTCTGGTTTCCATGGCGCGCCATGTAAGGGGTTTGGCGGGCGGAAGGAAGAGGCGACGGGACTATCGAACGGGCGTCTTGATATTCCCCGCCGCCGTCTGCACCGAATAGCTGAAGCCGGCGTCCTTCCAGCCCGTCTGCGCGCCGCCATGAACGCCGTCGCGGCGCACCGCAACCACCCCGCCGCTAATCTCGTACCCCGCATCGGTGATCCGCTTGATCGCGGCTTCGGCGGCGGCCTTGGGCTCCATGCCGCCGCGCATCAGTTCGACGGCGTGATAGGTGGGGAGGAAGCGCATCATCACGTCGCCATTGCCCGTCGCCACCGCGGCGCCGACTGCCTGGTCGCAATAGGCGCCCGCGCCGATGATCGGCGAATCGCCGACGCGCCCCGGAATCTTGAACTCGCGCCCGTTGGTCGAGCAGCCGACGCAGAGATTGCCGGCGGCGTCGAGCGCGATGCAGCCGACGGTGTCGTGGCCGACGAGCCTGTCGCCCTTGCGGATCGGTTCCGGGCCGAAGGCGTCCGACCGCTCGCCTTTCGCCGCCCATTTGTCCCACGCCTGCTGTGAGACGACGCTGGTGAGCGAGGTTTCGGTGAAGCCCATGCGTGCGGCAAAGCGCGTCGCGTCGTCGCCGACGATCAGGCTGTGCTGGGTCTGCTCCATCACCTTGCGCGCGACCGAGATCGCAAGCTTGACGCGCTTGAGGCAGCCGACCGCGCCGGCGTCGTGGGTCGGACCCCACATGATCATCGCGTCGAGCGTCGTCTCGCCGACCTCGTTCGGGACGCCGCCCGCGCCGACATAATAGTCGCCGAGCAACTCGACATGGTTGATCGTCTTTTCGACGACGTCGAGCGCCGACGCGCCCGCGGCGAGCATCGGCCAGCCGACCGCATTGGCGCCGGGGCCGAAGTCCCATGTCGTCATCACGAAAGGTTTGCCGATCGGAATCGTGGCCGGCTTCGCGGGCCTTGCCGATGCCTGGGTTGCCCCGAGTGCGGCCAGTCCTGCAGCGCCGGCGCCGAATGCGCGCCGCGAAATCACTTCGTCGTCCGTCATCGTCACCCTCCTGCTTTCGCGGAGGCTAGCGGGCGATGGATCAGCCGGCAATTGGTCCCTTGAAGATGAAGAAGGCGCCCGCCGCGATCAGCAGGAAGCCCACGAGATGGTTGACCGTCAGTTTCTCGCCCAGCCAGAACACAGCGAAGCCTGCGAAGACCAGCAGGGTAATCACCTCCTGCATCGTCTTGAGCTCAGCGGTCGAATAGACGCCGTGCCCGATCCGGTTCGCAGGCACAGCGAGGCAATATTCGAAAAAGGCGATGCCCCATGCAAGCAGGACCGCGAGCCAGGCCGGGCGCGACAGGTCGCCAAGGTGGCCGTACCAAGCGAAGGTCATAAAGATATTCGAGAGGAACAGCAGCCCGATCGGCGCAAGATAGGCGGTCATGATAACCCCACCGTCATGC
>JAEWIL010000151.1 GCA_023387085.1 Pseudomonadota bacterium
GGTCTGAACGGCGCCCTTTCTTGTGATGTCCCGGACCGGAGTCCCTTCCCCCCGGCCCGGGACAAGGGAGCGATCGGCGGCTTTCGGAAAAGCCGTCGATCGCTCCCCGCCGGAGAACTTAGAAGTCCTTGCTGACGCGCAGACCGAACGACCGCTTCGCCGGGGCCGCGATGAATTCACCGTTCGGCTGGCTGGGGTTGAAGTTGCCCCAATAGCGCGCGAAGTCGGGGGTCAGGTCGTTGAAGATGTTGTCGACGAAGATCAGCGCCGTCCAATCGTCCCCCTTCAGGCCCACCTGCGCATCGGCAACGAACTTGTTGTCGAGCAGGACGCGGTTGTCGAAGCGCGCATAGCGCGACGAGCGGTAGCGGCCCGAGATGTCGATGAAGGCTGATGCCGAGCCAGCGACCGGCTGTTCGAAGCGGATCGAAGCCGATGCCGAATGCTTGGGCACCAGCGGCATGCGGTTGCCGGCGAACTGGCGATCGGTTCCGGCCGGGGCTGGATAGACGTCTCGAGCGGTGAAATTGACGAAGGTCGAGTCGGCATAGGCATAGTTCGCCGTCAGCGTCAGCGCGTCGGACGGACGAATGGTGAGGCCGAGTTCGGCGCCCTTCACTTCGGCCTTCTTGGCGTTGATGATGTAGTTCAGCGTCACGGCGGTTGCGTTCGGGCATTCCGGTTCCGGACCGAAGGGGCTCGACGTACCGTAGCAGACGGTCGTGACCTGGACGTCGCGCCAATCCGAATAATAGATCGAGGCGTCGAACGAGATCAGGCGACCCCCGATGCGGCCCTTGGTGCCGAGTTCATAGGTCCAGACGGTTTCCTGACCGAAGGGACGCAGGTTTTCGCGGACCTGACCAACGTTGAAACCACCCGGCTTCGCGCCCTTGGCGATGCTGCCATAGATGTTGACGTCATCGCTGACCGCGAACTTCGCGTTGACGCGCGGGAGCCAGCTGTCGAACTTTTGCTTGCCACGGAAGGTAGTCGCCGTGCTTCCGGTCTGGAACAGAATGTTGAAGTCGGTCGCCGCGGTCGCACGAATGATTTCGTGGTTGTAGCGCAGCTCACCGGTCAGGGTCAGGCGATCGGTGACATCGGCGTCGATCGAGCCGAATGCCGAGTAGGTGTTGGTGTTCAGCGTCGAGAGGCGCGGGGTGATGCCGGTGCGATTGCCGGTGACGAAGGCCTGCGATCCAACAAAGCGCGTGTAGTCGAGCTCGCTGTAATTTTCGTCGAACACATAGACGCCGCCGAGCAGGCGCAGATTGTCGCTGTCATAGCTGACGCGCAGTTCCTGGCTAAGCTGCTGGAGGTCGTTGTCGAATTCGAAGATGCCGACGCAGGTGATGGGCAGGCAGTTCGAAATGCCGCCGCCGATGTCGACGCCGACCGGGACGTCGTCGCGCTTGGTGTCGAAGTCGAACTGCAGCGTCGACTGGGTCTTGTTGAGACCGGTGACCGAGGCAAGGCTGAAACCGCCGCCGAGATCGAAGGTCATGTTGGCGACGCCGCGCCAAGTCTGCGAGACATTGCCCTTGTATTTGATGTTCGACGAGATCGCGACCTGGCTGGGATCGAAGAAATCTTCGTCGATCACACTGATGCCATAGAGGCTGGTCGTCGGACGGTTCGTCACATAACCGGCGCCCGGCGTGTTATGCTCGTCGAGATAGTTCAGCGAGAAGCGACCCTCGAAGCCGCCCTTCTCGACCAGAACCGAGCCGCCGACGCCCCAGACTTCGCTGGCGCCGAGACCCTGGCCGTTGCCGGGATTCTTGTAGAAGCCACCGAAGTTGCGATAGGTCGCCGACAGCTTCGCCGCGACCGTGTCGCCGATGATCGGACCGGTGATGTGGCCGGTCAGTTCGCGGCGGCCATAGTCGCCGATCGCGCCGCTGACGGTGCCGCCGGTGGTGAATTCAGGCTTTTTGCTGATGAACTGGATTGCGCCGGCGAAAGCGCTGCGGCCGAAATAGACGGTCTGCGGCCCCTTCACGACTTCGATGCGTTCGAGATCCATCAACGCTGCCGCGGTCTGCGAGCCGCTGCCGCCGACCAGCGTGTTCAGCGACACGCCGGTCACGTCGATGCCGTCAACGATGATGGCGACGTTCGAGCGACCTTCGATCAGCGAGATGCCGCGCAGGCTGGGGCGGACGTCGGCGGGCGACGCGCCCTTGTCGAATTGCAGGCCCGGCGTGTTCTGCGACACCGCGGTCACGTCATTGATCCCGCGTTCCTGAATCGCGCTCGACGAGATGGCCGAAATTGCAATCGGCACATCGACGAGCGTTTCGTTACGGCGACGCGCGGTGACGACGATATCGCCGTCGCTGCCTTCGTTCACCTGCGGCGCAGCATCGGAACCCTGCGCCTGCGCGGTGGCGGGGATAGCACCCGTCAGCGCGATGGCGGTGGCGGCCCCGTAAAGATACGTTTTCGCAAGCATTCCCTTTTCCCTTTTCCCTGATTCCGAGATGCAGGGGGATATGAATGCTGATGCGAAACGGCCTATCCGCGACATCAAATTTGTTCGCACAGTGAATATTTGACCCCGCCTTTCCTGCCAAATGAACGGTTTCCCGATAATCGCTGCCGTCGAGCATATTCGCCTGTCGAACATTCGGTGCGGCGTTCTGGATTGCGGCAACAATTGCACTAGCGCTGCACAGGCAGAATTTCCCGCATTGGCCGGAGATATATCATGTTGCCCACGACGCCCAGCTTTCGCCTTGACGGCCGCCGCGCCATTGTGACCGGCGCGGGCCGGGGGATCGGTCTGGCTTTGGCCACGGCACTGGCCGACGGAGGAGCCGATGTCGTACTTGCGGCGCGATCGGCAACCGAGATCGAGGCGGGCGCCGCCGCGATCAGGGCGCGTGGCGGCCAGGCGACGGCTGCCATTCTCGACGTGTGTGACCTCGCAGCGGTCGCCGATTTTTTCGGCCGGCAACCGCCTTTTGATATTCTGGTCAACAACGCCGGAACGAACCGGCCAATGCCGATGCACGACATCCGCGAGGAAGATTTCGACGCCGTGCTCGCGTTGAACGTGAAAGCCGGGTTTTTCGTCGCGCAACATTGCACACGGCGGATGATCGCGGCGGGAGTTCGCGGCAGCGTGATCCATATCGGCTCGCAGATGGGGCATGTCGGGGGACCGAACCGGACGCTCTACTGCGCGTCCAAATGGGCGCTCGAGGGGCTCAGCAAGGCGATGGCGCTCGAACTGGCGCCGCACGGCATCCGGTCGAACATAATCGCGCCGACCTTTATCGAGACGCCGATGACCCGGCCTTTTTTCGAGGATTCTGAATTTCGCGCTTCGGTGCTTGGCCGGATCAAGCTGGGGCGTCTTGGGACGGTCGAGGACCTTATGGGCGCGGTCCTGTTTCTCGCCTCGGACGCGTCGGCGCTGGCGACCGGAACCTCGCTGGTGATCGATGGCGGCTGGACCGCCGACTGACGCGACACAGGGGCAACCATGACATTCGAGGGGAGTGATAAAGTGAACAGTCAAGCATCGAACCAGACGGTCGCTATCATCGGCTGCGGTTTTGTCGGGTTGGGATGGGCGATAGTCTTCGCCAGGGCCGGGCATCCCGTCATGCTTCACGATCCCGATGCTGCCGTGTTGAACGACGCGCATGCCCGCCTTTCGGCATCGCTGCAGGAAGGCGCCGCGGCAGGTCTGATCGATGAACCCGTAGCGGACATCCTGGCGCGCTTTACGGCTGTGCCCACTTTGGAGGACGCCGTTTCGCAGGCTGTCTATGCACAGGAAAGCTCGCCCGAGGTGCTGGAGCTGAAACGGGATTTGTTTGCCCGGCTCGATGCCTGCGCTCCGCCGAACGCGATCCTTGCAAGTTCGTCCTCCGGCCTGACCTGCACCAACGTGTGCGGGCAGCTGCCGGGACGCCATCGCTGTATCGTGGCCCATCCCGCCAATCCGCCGCATCTGCTGCCCGCCGTGGAGATGGTGCCGGCCGCCTTCACCGATCCGGAGGTTGTCGAGCGCGCGTCGGACCTTCTGAAGCGCGCGAACATGGTCCCGGTCGTGGTCGGCGAAATCGACGGCTTTGTCATGAACCGCCTTCAATGCGCGCTCGTCCAGGAAGCGCTGGAGCTTGTCGAGGCGGGTATTGCCGATGCCGATGCGGTCGACGCGATCGTGCGGGGCAGCCTTGGGCTGCGCTGGTCCTTCATGGGTCCGTTCGAGACGATGGACCTCAATGCGCCGGGTGGATTCGGTGATTATGCCCGACGTTACGGGCCCGGCTTCGCCAAACTCGCTGGTGCCGAATCATGGCCCTGCGACGCCGTCGTGCGCGTCGATAGCGCCATGCGGATGCACACTCCGCTTGATGCCCTGCACGAAAAGCGGGCGTGGCGCGACCGACGCCTGGCGGCGTTAAGCCTTCATTGTCGCAACGCCGAGCCGAGTGGCGCGAGGCGAAGCGGATAGGCCGAAGCGCCCCCGGGACGCAGAAGGCGAGGGGGCAATGTCATCAGCGCTATTCGTCGCGGGAGGGGAGCACCAACCCAGCTGGCACCGGACCCGTCATGGCCGCTAGGGCAGCCGGTCTGTGTACGGGGTCATCGGTACCGGTACTTTAGAAGTTAACCCTGACGCTACTCCCACTCGATCGTCCCCGGGGGTTTCGACGTATAGTCGTAGACCACGCGGTTGATGCCCTGTACCTCGTTGATGATGCGCGTGGCGCAGCGGCTGAGGAAGCTCGCGTCGAAGGGATAGATGTCGGCGGTCATGCCGTCGGTCGAGGTGACGGCGCGAAGCGCGCAGACATGGTCGTAGGTGCGCCCGTCGCCCATCACGCCGACGGTCTTGACCGGGAGCAGCACCGCGAACGCCTGCCAGATCGCGTCATACAGGCCCGCATTGCGGATTTCCTCGAGATAGACGGCATCGGCCTTGCGGAGAATGTCGCAGCGCTCCTTGCTGACCTCGCCCGGAATGCGGATCGCGAGGCCGGGGCCGGGGAAGGGGTGGCGGCCGACGAAAATGTCGGGAAGACCGAGTTCCTTGCCGAGCAGGCGGACCTCGTCCTTGAACAACTCGCGCAAGGGTTCGACGAGTTTCATGTTCATGCGCTCGGGGAGCCCGCCGACATTGTGGTGGCTCTTGATCGTGACGCTCGGGCCGCCCGTGAACGACACGCTTTCGATCACGTCGGGATAGAGCGTGCCCTGCGCGAGGAAATCGGCGCCGCCGATTTTCTTCGCTTCTTCTTCGAACACATTGATGAACTCGGCGCCGATGAACTTGCGCTTCTTTTCGGGGTCGGTGACCCCGGCGAGGCCCGCCATGAAGCGTTGCTCGGCATCCACGACAACGAGCGGGATATTGTAATGGTCGCGGAACAGGCGCTCGACCTGCTCGCGCTCGTTCATGCGCAGCAGACCGTGATCGACGAAGACGCAGGTGAGCTGTTCGCCGATCGCCTCGTGGATCAGCACAGCGGCGACGGCGCTGTCGACGCCGCCCGACAGGCCGCAGAGCACGCGCTGGTCGCCGACCTGCGCGCGGATTTCGGCGATCTTGGTGGCGCGGAACTCGGCCATCGTCCAGTCGCCCGAGCAGCCGCAGACATGGCGGACGAAGTTCGCGATCAGCTTGGCGCCATCGGGGGTGTGGACGACTTCGGGATGGAATTGCGTGCCATAATAGCGGCGCTCGTCGTCGGCGATCAGCGCGAAGGGGGCGCCGTCGCTGATCGCGACGATGCGGAAGCCAGGGGCGAACCGGGTGACGCGGTCGCCGTGGCTCATCCACACCTGGTGACGCTCCCCGACCTTCCACAGGCCGTCGAACAACACGCAGGGTTCGGTAACGGTCAGGAAGGCGCGGCCGAATTCGCCGTCGCGTTCGCCGTCGGCGCCGCCGGGTTCGACCTGCCCGCCGAGTTGCTGGCTCATCACCTGCTGCCCGTAACAGATGCCCAGGATGGGAAGACCGCTGTCGAACACCGACTGCGGCGCGCGCGGGCTACCCGTCGCGGGGACGGAGGCCGGCGATCCCGACAGGATCACGCCCTTGGGCTTCATCCGCTCGAGCGCGGCCTCGGCGGCGCTGAACGGAACGATCTCGCTGTACACGCCGGCCTCGCGGACGCGGCGGGCGATGAGCTGGGTGACCTGCGACCCGAAGTCGATGATCAGGATGGATTCGGGCGCGGCGGATGTGTCTGGAGTCGGCATGGGTGGCGGATAAGGGCGAAGGTCCATGCTGTCCAGCGGTCGCTATCGGCCATTGGTGGAACAAGCGTGGCCGCGACACATTGTTGCGACAATTGCAACATAAGTGAACGCCAGACAAAAGCTGGCGTCAGCACGCGTTAAGCCCCGATGGGCCAAGAAAAAACTTACATGGAAAAGAACAAGGGCTCTCCCCCATGACCATATTGAACATATATCGTCTCCCGCTTTCTTCGCGCGCTCTTTTGCTGGCGGCGGGCGCTTCGCTTGCCATGCCTGCCATGGCGGAAACCGACGCGACCGCCGTCGCTGCCGTCGCCGCCATCGCGGATCAGCCTGCCGATCCGGCAGCGGCCACCTCTTCGGACGATGATTACGCCGACAGTGATTATGACGATAACGAGATTATCGTGACCGCACCGCGTCTCGCGGGCCAGCTCGAAACCGACATCAAGGCCGAAGCCGAGCTCGATGAGGCGGCGATCGCAAGTTATGGCGTGTCGAACCTGTCCGAACTGCTCGACGCGCTGGCGCCGCAAACGCGCTCGGGCCGCGGGCGGGGCAGCGGCCGGCCGATCATCCTTGTGAACGGGCGCAGGATTGGCGGTTTCGGCGAGGTTCGCAACCTGCCCCCCGAAGCCATCGCAAAAGTCGAGGTCTTCCCCGAGGAGGTCGCGCTCCAATATGGCTATTCGGCCGACGCGCGCGTCGTCAACCTGGTGCTCAAGCCCAATTTTCGGCAACTCGCGTTCGAAGCCGAAGGCGGCATCCCGACGCAGGGTGGCCGGTTCCAGAGCGAGATCGATCCGAGCTTCGTCGCGATCGGCAAGAATGGCCGGCTGAACCTCAACGCGGGCTGGCAACATGCCACAATGCTGCGCGAGAGTGAACGCGACCTGCGCTACGACGATCCGGCGCAGGCGGCCGAGGCTCCGGCACGCAGCCTGTTGCCCGCCACCGATACCTATTCGATCGACGGCACGATCCAGCGCAGCCTCAACAAGCTGACCGATGCGTCGCTCAATATCCGGTTCGACCAGACCGACAGCCTGTCGCTGCTCGGTCCGGGCGCGGGCGGGATCGCCGATCCGCTGAAGCGCGACAGCCGCAGCCGCAACCTGACCTCGACCGCCGCGGTCAACGGCATGCTCGGCAACTGGCGCTGGTCGCTGTCGGGCAATTATGCCGATGCCGATCAATTGACCTTTACCGATCGTTACAATGGTCTGACCTCCTCGGTCGACCGGTTCGACAGCAGCCAGCAGACCTTTGGCGGCAACGCCAACCTGTCGGGAACGGTGGCCGAGGGCTGGGCGGGCCCGATCCTCCTGTCGATGACCGGCAGCTATTCGGGTATCCGCTACGATAGCCGCTCGGCGCGCGCCGACGGCATCACGACGAGCGACCTGTCGCGCGACCTGCCCAGCGTGTTCGGATCGCTGACGATTCCGCTGCTCGATCCCGAATATAGCGTCGGAAAGATCGGCCGTGTCTCTCTGACGCTGAGCGGTCAGGTCGCGAACCCGAGTGATTTCGAATCGCTGAAGAGCTGGGGTGCCAACCTGAATTGGGGGATCACCAAGAATCTCTCGGTGATCGCGAGCTTCAATCATGACGAGGCAGCGCCCGACGTCCAGCAACTCGGCGCCGCGCCCCTGGTCACGCCCGCGGTCAATTATTACGACTTCCGCAATGGCCAGACGGTGCAGATCACGACGACCACCGGCGGCAATCCCTTCCTGCTCGCCGAGCAGCGCCGCGATTTCAAGCTGGGGCTGAACTGGTCGCCGCCGATGATCGACGGGCTCAATTTCTCGATCAATTACAACAGCAACAAAAGCTATGACACGGCGAACGCCTTTCCGTTGTTGACGCCGGAGATCGAGGCCGCATTTCCCGACCGCGTGACGCGTGACGGCAGCGGAACGCTGATCGCGCTCGACCAGCGACCCATCAATTTCGACCGCGCGGAAAATTCCCAG
>JAEWIL010000135.1 GCA_023387085.1 Pseudomonadota bacterium
AGCCCGACCGGAGGCGCGCGCAGCGCAAGATAGATTTTTGAAGGCGCCGAAGGTGGCTGTCAGCTGCGGTTTTTGAAGCGCCAGCTGTCGTTGCCCGTCTCGACGATATCGCAGTGGTGGGTGACGCGGTCGAGCAGCGCCGTGGTCATCTTGGGATCGCCGAACACGGTCGGCCATTCGCCGAAGGCGAGGTTCGTGGTGATGATGACGCTGGTGCGCTCATAAAGCTTGCTGATGAGGTGGAACAGCAACTGCCCTCCCGAGCGGGCGAACGGCAGATAACCGAGCTCGTCGAGCACGATCAGGTCGAGCCGCGACAGCTGCGCCGCCAAGGTCCCGCCTTTGCCGATCCGGGTCTTCTCTTCGAGGCGTGTCACCATCGGACGCCATGGCATACGGACATAAAATGACGCGTTCTCGGCCGCAGGCTGAGTGTCGCGGGACAGCCGCGATTGCCCGGAACGTGGGTCGAAAGATCGTCCCGACACCGGCTCAGCGCTCCCGATTAGCGCGCGGCTGAACCGTCGCTAGCGTCATTTTCGTCCGCCAGGTTTGTGTCCCGCGAGGGTGCGGATGTGCACCTCGATACGTCGCAGAAAAACGTCACTTAGCGCGAGCGAGGCGGCGGCGACGTCGGATCAGCCGCTCGAAAAGTGGCGGAAAAGCGCTATGCACCCGTGCGTGAGGTGTGTCTCTCCAATATGTGGGTCCGATGCGAAGCATCGCGGCCCGGAAAATTCGGACCGGGCAGGTGAGAGAGCCTAGGGGCGATTGACCGTTTTGGGGTGGAAAGCGGACGCTTTGAAATCGCCCTATGGCGCGTTCTGCGCGCCGCTGAGAAGCCAAAGTCCGAGGCTAATCGCGCCGCAAAAAAGCACTGCAAAAATTACAAATAATGGGCCTCTCGGTTCGTCTCTGTTTCCCTTGGGAATAAGCAAACCTAGGAGGACATCCCACATCAGATTTCCGTTCAATCAAAAGCGCACCTCAGCGCCCTTATGCGACTAGGAACCGACGACCGCAATCGGTCGTTTGCGGTCATTCCGTCCAGATCGGGGCTGATCGGCCGGAATGGGGTGGGAAGCGGACCGGCGGCTTAGGGTTCAGACTCAATCGGCGACATCTATGCGACTTATGAGTGTCTCAGGACGTTGATAAGGCGTCCGAACGGGTCGCGGACATAGAAGCGTCTGACGCCCCAAGGCTCGTCCGTCGGACCATACTCGACTTTCAGCCCGGCTTTCTCGGCGCGCTGCTGGACTTCTTCGAGGTTGTCGACTTCGACAGAGAGATCAGGAACAGCCGTTCCAGAACCTCCTTCGCTGGCAATGCTGACCTGCGGCCTGCCATCTATCGCCGGCGCAGCAAACGTAATAATCCAGCCATGATCCATGACGGCTTCGAGGCCCAATATGTCACAATAGAATGACCGAGCAGCATCAGGATGGGGCGCAGCGATATTGGCGATAATTCGTTTGACGGCCATGGTTCTTTCCTCGGTTTAAGAAGCATAGCGTTCTCAAAGCCACAACGCGACGGCAGCCGCAAGGCTCACGGCTGAGAGGAAGTTTCGGGCGAGCTTATCATAGCGGGTAGCGATGCGACGGAAGTCCTTGAGGCGGCAAAACATAGCCTCTACCCGCCAGCGGTCCTTGTAGCGGCGTTCGTCATACTGGATCGGACGCTTGCGGTTACGGCGACCGGGGATCACGGGGATCGTTCCCTGCTCGCGCAAGGTCGTCCTGATGCGGTTTGCGTCGTAGCCACGGTCGGCGATCACGCGCTTCATGTCGATGGTTTCGCCGATCAGCAGGTCTGCGCCCTTCACGTCCGATGTGTTGCCTGGTGTCAGAATAAGGCGGAGCGGTCGCCCGAGAACATCGACAAGCGCGTGGATCTTAGTCGTCCGGCCGCCACGCGAGATGCCAATGGCATTGGCTCGCGCCCCCTTTTGCGCCACTGCGCTGCGGTGAGCCTTGATGTAGCTGCTGTCGATCTGGCCCGTCTCCGCAATCCAGCCCTCTTCGGTCAGTGCTGCCAGGATGCGGGTCCATATGCCTCGGCGGCTCCATCGGTCCCAGCGGTTGTAGACCGTCGTCGCCGGGCCGTATTCGGCAGGGCAGTCCGCCCACCGGCCACCGCACTTAAGCATGTGGACGATGCCGGAGATCACCCGCCGGTCATCAACCCTCCGGGCTCCAGGCTGGTTCTTCGGCAGGTGCGGCTCAATCGCAGCCCACGCATCATTGGACAACCAAAACAACGAACGCGACATTCCCACGCCTCCTCTGCTGGAGGCCCTTGAATCAATACATCGACCAATTTTCAATATGCTGATTGGGTTTAGACCCTAGGGACGGAAAATTGGGCATGCTGCCGTTGCACTCACGATAGATTGCAGGCATTCTTACCTGATGATCGTTGCGTCCCTCTTGTTTTTGGCGTCTGTAAGCAGTCAGGCTATGCCAATCTGGAGCGGCAAGTTGGCGCCGCCCGGCAGCGTTAAGGGCGAGTATTGCAATGTTGCGGTTATTCGCAGCCATCGGCCTCTCATAGTTCGCGCTGGCCCCGAACGCACCTTTGCGAAGATCACCAGCCTTCAAAGAGGTTCAGTCGTCTATACTTGCGATGAGCGCGCTGATCGGAGGTTTGGCTACGATCGATTTTGGGTAGGCATAGCCTACAAAAGCAATGGCAAACCATGCGCTGGCGCTGAAGCCCTAGGCCTTCCCATCCAGTTGTCAGCACAGTGTAAGACCGGATGGGTTGAGCGAAATTGGATTGAGACGCTCACCGGGTGAAGTCCAGCGGCGGCTGTTGATGAGCAAGATGAATTTGCCCAACCGTCCACGTTCGGTCGAGAGCGGTCATACGGTCCGGATGGGGGCTGATAGGCCGGAATAGGGGTGGCTAATCAGGGGCGAATTGACGCGGTTGCTTCAAGCTGCGCGATCCGCTCCGAGCAGATCGCGTGGACCGCGCGGCCGAGTTCCTCGACGCAGCCGCCGAGCCACGTCAGCTCCTCTTCGGTGATGCGGTAATGCTTCGAATAGCGGGCCTTCACATAGGCCTCTTTCAGCTTCTCAAACCGCGCCCGATCCTCGCGTCGCTCACGCGGCCAGACATCGACCAACCGCATGTCGATCCGCTCGGCCTGGGTGCGCAAGAAAGCGAGATTGTGGACGTGTGGCGTGTAAAAGGTGCAGACCAAGAGGACGCAATGGTAGAGCGTCTCCGCTGTCTGATGATACTCGAATGCCGCGTGTTTCAACAGGCCTTCTTGAACCGCGTATCGCGCGAGCTTTTCCCGGCCCATCGCTGACGGAAACCACTCCTCAAAATACTCCCGCGCCATTTCCAGCGCCTGCTGCGGCGTTTTCGGCTTTGGCTTGTGCAGTTCCTTGTCGTCGTACTCGTAGAGCGCGATACCGTCCTTCGCGACGTCCATGAAGAAATAGCGTCCGTGCGCGAGCCCGTCGTTCACCTCCTGCAAGGTGTGGACGATGAAGTTCACCGGCGTCTTGAGCGTCTTGTCGATCGCGAGCTCGCGGATGAGCCGATCTTCGAGCTTGCCCCAGAAATCGACCTTCTCGGTGAGACGCTTATCATTGACGATGATGAGAAGGTCGAAGTCGGAGCGGTAGCCCTTGGCGGTGTGCGGCTCATCGACCCAGCCGCCGCGCGCATAGCTGCCATAGAGGATGATCTTGTCGATCCGGCCCTTCTTCTTCCAGCCCATCGTACCGAGCGCGATGGCGTCTTCGAACTCTTCGAAGACAATCGCTTTCACGCGTTCGAGCTCGCGCTGCTTGTTGGCGGGAAGATGATCGAGATCGGTTTTCATCGCTGGCGGCACCCTGTCGGCGCGGCGGCTGCTTTGCAAGGTCTTGGCGGCTTTATCGCCGCCAGAATTGCCACCACCTACGGTTCTTTCTGTCGACCGATTGGGCGATGACCCGCAAACTGCGGATCATCGCTTCCTCGACTTCTACGACGCTAACGCCGTGACGCTCGGCCAACTGGCGATAGCTTAGCTCCTCCACGCGGTGTCCGAGGAAGATGGCGCGATCCTCCTCATCGATCCGATCGACGGCGCGCTCATATTGGCGGAGCAGGTGGCGCCGCGCGCGGGTATAGCGGCTCATGACGTTTTGCCTTCGCAATAATCGGCCCATTCGGCCATCATCACGCGCCGCTTCTCTAGGAGATTGCCGCGCCGATAGGCAGCCTCCGTCTTGTTCGCGACGATGTGGGCTAGGGCGGCCTCGGCGACGTCGCTGGGATGGTTTGTTTCTTCGCTCACCCAATCCCGGAAGGACGAGCGGAACCCGTGCGCCGTGTATGGCTGTCCCATCTCCTTGAGCAATTTGCTCATCGTCATATCCGACATCGGCTGTTTGCCACGGACGCCGGGAAAGATAATGGGGCAGCCGGGAAGGCGAAGTTCCGCGCACCGCTCGACGATGCGGATAGCGCGAGGGCAGAGTGGCACCACATGCTCCCGGTTTGCCTTCATACGGCCCTTGGGGATGGTCCACAGGCCATCGGCAAGGTCGATCTCATCCCAAGTGGCGCCGCGCACCTCGCCCGACCGGGCGGCAGTGAGGATGGCAAATTCGAGGGCGAGGCGACTGAATGACTCTCGCTCGCGCAGCGCAGGGATGAAAGCGGGAACCTTCGCGTAGGGCATCGCCGCGAAATGGCCGTCCTGCTTCGGTTGGCGTGGCAGGCCCTTCGTAATCGCCTGCATTGGCGCTTCGCTGTCACGGTAGCCCGACGAGTAAGCCCAATTGAGGACCGCGCCGACCCGCTGGCGAACGCGACGGGCAGTTTCCGGTTTCGATAGCCAAATCTCCGACAGGAGGTTGCGGATCATCGGGCCGGTTATTTCATTGACCCGGACGTTGCCGATATGCGGGAAGGCATAATCGCGAAGGCTCTGCTGCCACTGCGCTTCGTGCTTCTCATTCTTCCAAGTTTTGCGGTGCGCCGCCAAAACCTTGGCGGTGGCTTCGCGAAAGGTCGGGATGCCTTGCGCCTTCCGGCGCTCGAAAAGCGGGTCCAGCCCGATCTCGACCTGACTGCGGATTTCCCGCGCTCGCTCGCGGGCGTCGGCGAGGCTGACCTTGGAGGCGCTGCCCAAACCGAAGTCCCGGCGGTTGCCCGCTTTCTGGACCCGGCACACCCAGCTCTTGCTGCCTCCCGGCTGCACGACGAGATAGAGGCCGTCACCATCGGAGAATCGTCCGGGACGGGTAGCCGACTTAACGGCGCTGACCGATAGCCTTTTCATGCTGATTTTTTCCCACGTTTCTTACCACAAATTCAAATGTGTGGGTCTGGACAGCATGGGATACATGAGGACACGAAACACCCCCGAGATCCTAGGTTTTCCTAGGCTCTCGGTGGATGGTCGTGGATGTGTGGAATTAAGAAAATGGAGGAGAGTGAGGGATTCGAACCCTCGGTACCGTTGCCGGCACTTCGCATTTCGAGTGCGACGCTTTCGACCACTCAGCCAACTCTCCTCGCTGAGAGGAGACGCCCCTAGCGGTGGCTCGCGGGACTTGCAACCCTCTCGTCACAAAATTGCGAGCCCCACCGGTCACTTTCCAAATTCAGGGCCGGTCGGCCTCCCACCAATAGGGCTGGCGCATGCGATTCCCTGTCTCTTCCTCGTTCATCGTTAACGGGTCGTAGAGGCGCCCCCCGAGCATCACACGATGAATCTTCTCCGTGTTGCGAATCTCCTGTGTAGGATCAGCGTCGAGGATGAGGAGATCTGCAAGCTTGCCCGCCTCCAGTGATCCGACGTCCTTCGCATAGCCCAGCGAGGTCGCGGGCATGATCGTCGCCGCGCGCAGCGCATCGATATTGCTCCAGCCCCCGCGTACGAACGACCAGATTTCCCAATGCGCGCCGAGCCCCGCCTGCTGGCCGTGCGCGCCGATCGACACCATACGACCCGCATCAGCGATCTTCTTCGCCTCGCGGGCATTGTCATCGTCGACATAGTCGCTCTCGGGCGCGATCACGCGGCGCTTGTTGTTCGCCGCGAGTTCTACCGGCGGCGCGTGGCGCGACAGGATCGGGTCTTCCCAGACATTGGTATGGGCGCGCCAATAGGGATCGCCGGCGGGACCGCCATAGGTGACGACGAGGGTCGGCGTATAATTGGTCTTCGTTTGGCCCCAGAGCTGCACCACATCCTTGTAGAAGGTATGGAGGGGCAGATTGTGCTCGAGCGTCGAATTGCCGTCCTGGATCAGCGTGACATCCATTGTGAACAGCGAGCCGCCCTCGGGCACCACTTCCATGCCTTCTTCCTGGGCGGCGCGCACGACCATCTGGCGCTGTTCGCGGCGGGGCTGATTATAGTTCTTCACGCTATGCGCCCCCTGCGCCTTGAGACGGCGGACATGGGCGAGAGCGTCGTCATAGCTGTTGATCTCGGCATAGATGCCCGCGGCCTTTGCGCCATAGATGACCTCGCCGGTCGAGAAGATGCGCGGCGCGAGGATCAGCCCCGCACGCTGCATCTCGGATGAGACGAAGATTTCCGAAGCCCGTGAAGAGGGGTTGTGGCTCGTCGTCGTCCCCATCGCCAGATTGACGATTTCCGACCAGTTCTGCTGCGGGACCAACTCGTCGTCGCCGTGCGGCCCATGCGCGTGGGCATCGACGAAGCCAGGGATGATGGTCTTGCCCGCAGCATCGATCGTCGCCGCGCCCGCGGGAACGGTGATCGCGCCAGCAGGGCCGACCGCAACGATGCGGTCGCCGTCGATGACGATCGTGCCATTCTCGATCATGCCGCCGTCCTTGTCGGCCATCGTCACGATCTTCGCGCCGGTGACCACGACCGTGCCTTTGTGCTTGGCGGCGGCCTGCGTCATCGACAGCGAGACGCCCTCCGTGGGCGGCGTAAACGTTGCCGGTTTGTCCGATCCTGCGGGCGCCTGCGCAAACATCGCGCCAAGGTCGGCGGTGAACAGAGTTGGCCCACGCGTCCAGTGGAGGCGTTTGCCTCCGTCGGACCAGTGCATATAATCGGCGCCGCTGCCGCTGATCCGTGTCACCGGCATCGCGCCGCCCGAGGTGGATAGAGATACGTCCTGGCCACCCGGCATCAGCGGCGTCACATAGGCATCGTAATTGTCGCGAAAGGCAAGGGTGTGCCCGTCGGGCGACACCTCGTAATCGCTGACCAATTCGCCGCTTGCATGGACGCGCCTGTCCTGACCCTGAAGGTCGGTGCTGACGAGCTGCGTTTTGCCGTCTGCCGATGCCACCATGAAGATGCGGTCACTAGTGGCGCCGAACTGCGGTTTTGCACCATTGTCGCTGACGCGCTCGGGCGCGTCGCCCGTCGCCGCCATGCGATAGACCCCGGGATTCTCGCCCCAGCGCTCGGACCGCAAGCCGCCACCAGCGCGGCGCTCGAACGCGATGATCTTGTTGTCAGGCGAAAAGCGCGGTTCGGCATAGTGGCCCGGGACCGTGGTCAGCTTTCGCGATGCCCCGCCACTCGCTCCGACGACATGGATTGCGCCAAGGTCCGCGTCGGTCCAACGCACGAAGACGATCGACTTGCCATCGCGCGACCAGCTCGGCCAAAGCTCGAATGCGTCGCTTTTGTCGCCGGTCAAACGCCGCGCGGCGCCGCCAGTGGCGGGCTTTGTCCACAGCTTGCCTAGCGTTTCGAACACGACGGTGTGGCCGTCGGGGGAGACTTCGGCCCAGCGCGGCATCTTCGTCTCGAAGCGGTCGGGCGCGACCTCGACCGTCGGGTGCGTCGCATCGATGACGACGCGGTCGTCGTTGATCTTGAACGGGATGATCCGCGCCTCGCCGCCATCGGCGCCGACGCGGCGAAGCTTGCCCCCCGCCCAGAAGACGATGTCCCTGCTGTCGGGCGTCCAGCTCATGTTGGGATAGACGCCGGTCACTGCCCAGGTTTCCTGCACGTCCTGATCGAGTGCATCATAGACCTTTTTCTCGGCGCCGGAGGCAAGATCCTTCACATAGAGCTTCGACTGCGTTCCCTCGCGGCGAACGAACGCCAGCCGCTTGCCGTCGGGCGAGCGGGAGGGGCGCACCGCACCGCCCGCACCCGATGCGACGGTGGTGATTTCGCCATCATTCATGTCATAGCGTTCGATATGGAACAGGTCGGTGTTGCTGTCCTGCGCATATTCGAAGATCGGGCCCGGGGTGACGTTGCGCGTATAATAGACGCCCTTGCCGTCGTGAGCGAAGGTCGGCTCGCCGAGTTCCTTTTGATGGCGCTCGTTCGGCTTCTTGACCAGCGGCACCCCGCCGCCCCCGGAGATGTGGTACATCCACACCTCGCCAGTCCCGAGCGAGCGGCCGGTCGTGAAATGCTTCTTCGCGACGATGAACTGGCCATCGGGGCTCCAGCTCGGCTGGTTGAGCAGGCGAAATTCCTCCTTGCTGAGCTGCCGCTTGTCGCTGCCGTCGCGGTTCATCAGCCAGATATTGTCGCCGCCGCCACGGTCCGAGACGAAGGCGATGCGCTTGCCGTCCGGCGAGAAGCGCGGTTGATGCTCAAAGGCAAGCCCCTCCGCGATGCGCGTCGGCGTTCCGCCCTCGATCGGCATCGTATAGATGTCGCCAAGCAGGTCGAAAGCAATCGTGCGGCCGTCGGGCGCGACATCGACGTTCATCCAGCTGCCCTCGTCGACCGCGAGGGGAACCTTGTGCGTCGTCATGCCGGGGGGTGAATTCACGTCCCACTTTTCGACCTTGGCATCGGCTGCCGCGCTATCGGGCGCGGTCTGCGCCCAAGCCGACGTCGAACAAGCCAATGTCGCCGCGAGGGCGAGAGCGAAGCGCGCCATGAAATTATCCCCTGTTGAAATTATGTGCCGACCATATGGCCTTGCCTCGCGGGCGCAAGCGACAGCTTTCGACGAAGGCGCTGGCAGGGTCGATGGAGGGCTGCTAGCCCGAAAGAAAAGACGGGAGAGACAGCATCGTGCCATTGACGGGAATTCGCGTACTCGATTTCGGCCGCTACATCGCCGGACCTTATTGTGCAGCGCTGCTCGCCGATTATGGTGCGGACGTCATCCGTATCGAGGCGCCGGACGGCAACGATGACCGCTTCACAGTCCCGGTGGCCGAAGACGGATCGGGTGCGATGTTCATGCAGATGAACCGCGCGAAGCGATGCCTGACGCTGAAACCGGCCACCCCCGAAGGACGCGAGATCGTGCGTCGGTTGGTCGAGACTGCCGACGTTGTCGTCGCCAATCTGCCGCACGATGCCCTCGTCAAGCTGGGGCTCGACTATGAAAGCCTGTCGGTAATCAACCCCCGGATCATCCTTGCCACCGCTTCGGCCTTCGGCAGTCGGGGGCCGCTGTCCGGGAACGTCGGTTTCGACGCTGTCGGACAGGCGATGTCGGGCGCGGTGCATCTGACCGGCACGCCCGACCAACCGTATCGCGCGCAGGTCAATTATGTCGACTTCGGCACCGCGCTGCACACGGCGTTCGGGGTGATGGTGGCGCTTCGCGAACGCGACGCGACGGGAAAGGGACAGTGCGTGTCGGGATCGTTGCTCGGCACTGCTCTCGCGATGACCAATTCTCTTTCGATCGACCACGCGCTGAACGGCATCGAGCGCCAGCCAATCGGCAACCGCAGTTTCAGCTCGGGCCCGACCGACATTTTCCGAACGCGCGATGGCTGGGTCGTCACCCAGATCGTCGGCGGCGGCATTTTTTCGCGCTGGGCGACGCTGGTCGGCCGCGCTGAACTCATCGACGATCCACGCTATGCCAGCGACATATTGCGCGGCGACAATGGCGAAGAACTCAGCGCGATCATGCAGGACTGGTGTATCGGGCGCACGAATGCCGAGGCGATCGCCGAACTCGGCGCCGCGCGCGTTCCCGCCGCGCCGGTCTTGCGCGCGAGCGAAGCGCTGGCGCAGCCACAGGTGGCGGCGATGGGACTCGTCGAACCCGTCGCCTACCCCGGGGCTTCCGAGGACATCCCCGTCATTCGCGCCCCGATCAGCCTGTCGTCGAGCGCCAAAGCGACCGTCGCCCGTGCGCCGCAGGTCGGTGAGCATAGCGATTCCATACTTGCCGAGATCGGATACGACGCGGCCGCGATATCCGCTTTGCGCGCTCAAAGGATAATTTGATCGCGCGGCGCTGGACGTCGGTCCTCCATATGATTAGATACCGGTCAGTACAGAATTTACCCAGGAGCCTGTGATGAGCGATCAAAGCGAATATGTGCCGCCGAAAATCTGGACGTGGGACAAGGAAAGCGGAGGCCGTTTCGCGAACATCAACAGACCGGTCGCCGGGCCGACGCATGAAAAGGAACTTCCGGTCGGCAAACATCCGCTGCAACTTTATTCGCTGGGCACTCCGAACGGCGTGAAGGTGACGGTGATGCTTGAGGAGCTGCTCGCAGCGGGGCACGCCGGCGCGGAATATGACGCCTGGCTGATAAACATCAGCGAGGGGGACCAATTCTCGAGCGGCTATGTCGCGATCAATCCGAACAGCAAGATTCCCGTGATGGTCGATCGCAGCGGCGCCGAGCCGATCCGGATCTTCGAGTCGGGTGCGATCCTGATCCATCTCGCGGAAAAATTCGGCGCCTTCCTGCCCACCGAGACCGCCGCGCGCGCCGAAACGCTGTCGTGGCTGATGTGGCAGATGGGCAGCGCCCCATTCCTTGGCGGTGGCTTCGGTCACTTCTATGCCTATGCGCCGTTCAAGCAGGAATATCCGATCAATCGCTATGCGATGGAGGTGAAGCGCCAGCTCGACGTGCTCGACCGCCGGTTGGCGGAGAGCGAATATATCGCCGGCGCCGACTATACGATCGCGGACATGGCGATCTGGCCCTGGTACGGCGCGTTGGTCAAAGGCCTCGTCTATGACGCTGGCGAGTTTCTGCAGGTTCAGGAGTATGGGAATGTCATCCGGTGGACCGACCAGCTGGCCGCGCGTCCGGCGGTGAAGCGCGGCCGCATGGTCAACCGTGCGGTCGGCGATCCGGCGAGCCAGCTTCGCGAGCGCCACGATGCATCGGATTTCGATTTGCGTACCGAGGACAAGCTGCAGGCCGCGGCACCCGCCGAATGATGCATTTTCCCTGACCGGTCCGGCCGCGGTCGTTAACGATCCGGCAGGACCGGCGGCATCGCGACGGTCGCCTTCTTCGTCCGATATGTAAAATCCGCAGAATCAAGGCAGTGCTCGCTCGACCGCGCTTTCATGCCTCGGGTCCATGCTTGGCGCATGAGGCTTTTTATCTTCTTCCCGCGGCCCAGCGGCTCGTCCCGCGCCGATTTGGTGCGGAGCGAACGCGCGGCCGCGATCGTCGAGATGGCGCTCGTGCTGCCGCTCTTCCTCGCGCTCGTCATGGGCATATTGGTCTATGGCCAGTATTTCATGCTGGCGCACAGCGTGCAGCAGGCCGCGAACGACGGTGGTCGCGCCGCCATCGTCGGCCTTGACGCCGCAGACCGCCGTGCGATCGCGACGCGCGCGGTCGATCGCAGCATGAAGAGCATTGGCGGCTTCACCCCCGCGACCCGCACTGTGGCGGTCACCGAAACCAGCGACGCGCTCACCGTCGCCGTGGCCTACACCGTACCCCAGGGCAGCCTGATCCGTTCGTCCTTCGTCCCGTCGCCCGGGAACGTCATTCGCGCCAGCGCGACATTCGAGCTTCCGGTGGATTGACCATGACAATCCTGCACACTCTCGTCAAAGACCCCCGCGCCAGCATCAGCATTGCGTCCGCGCTGGCGATGACAATGCTGATCGGCGCCGCGGCGTTGGCGGTCGACGTCGGATCCTTCTATCTCGACCGTCGCAAATTGCAGGGAATCGCCGACGCTGCGGCACTCGCGGCGGCCGGGCGACCGGGCGAGGAGCGAGCGGCCGCCGAACGGATCATTGCAGCCAACTGCGATTGCAACATCGTGATCGCATCGCTCATTCCGGGCACTTATCAGGCGGACCCCGCGGTGCAGGCCGAACAGCGCTTCAGCCCCGGCGGATCGGCGCAAAATGCGGTGCGTATCGTCCTGACGCGCGATCGCCCGATGTTCTTCGGGCGCTTCCTGACGGGACGAGACAAGACGGTGATCGGCGCGTCCGCGACCGGCGCCCGACAAGGCTATGCCGCCTTTTCGCTCGGGTCGCGGGTCGCGGCGCTGCGTGGCGGGGTGCCCAATGCGCTGCTGTCCGCACTGACGGGCAGCCAGGTCAGTCTGTCGGTTATGGACTATAATGCGCTCGCCAGTGCCGACGTCGACCTGCTCGCCTTTTCGGACGCGCTCCGTACCCAATTTAACGCCAATGTGCTGACCTTTGGCCAGACGCTCGATACCCGGGCGACCTTGCCTCAGGTGTTGTCCGCGCTCGCGGCCTCGACCAACGGCAATGCCTCGGCCGCGCTCGGCAGGCTGGCAACCGGCGCGGTGCCGAAAGCGCTCTTTCCCTCGCGGGCAATCGACCTCGGTCCGCGATCGTCGAGTATCCGGATCGACGAAGCCAATCCGGTCAAGGTCAACGCGATGAGCCTGCTCCGCTCGATGCTGTTCCTCGCCAACGCGAACCGCCAGATCGACCTGTCGGTCGCGAGCAGTCTGCCGGGCGGTTCGGGGGTCGATATTGCGCTGCTGGTCGGTGAGCCGCCGGCGGACTCTCCGCTGATCGCGATCACCGATACGCAGCAGGTTATCGTGCGAACCGCCCAAGTGCGTCTGAAGCTCGCGACGAAGGTCGTTCTGCCGCTCGCCAGTGTAGAAATCCCGGTTTATGCCGAACTGGGATCAGCCGCGGCGCGGATTACCGATATCGACTGCACTGGTGGCAATAATGCGGTGACCCTCGGGATCAAGACATCGCCTGCGACGCTGATGATCGGCAAGGTGGCCGACAGCGATTTCCAGAACATGCAGCGGACGCTCGATCCGGCACCCGCGAAGCTGGTGAAGCTTCCGCTCGCCAGCGTCGAAGGGGAGGCGGAACTGGTCCTTTCGGACCTCAGCGAAAAGCCTGCGCGCTTCACGCGCGGCGAGATCGACCAAGGGACGACAAAGACGGTCGAAAGCCGCGGTCTCGTCGCCGGTGCCGCTAAATCGCTGGCCGACCGGATCGACCTCAAGGTCAATATTCTCGGCCTTGGGCTCGGTCTCAACGGACTGGCCGGTGTGGTGGGCGAGGCGCTCGGCCTTGCCGCGCCCGTACTCGACGGCGTTCTCGAAAGCCTGACCGAAATACTCGGCGTCCATATCGGCGAGGCCGACGCGCGCGTGAATGCGCTACGCTGCGGCAAGGCGCGGCTCGTGTGAATTGCTCCGGATTGGACGGGACAGCGAATGATCTTTCCAAGACTCCTCCTTTTCAGACCAAATCCCGCCACGGTCCTGCCGAAGGAAGCTATATGAGCAGTTCCAGGAGGTGGACGTGGCAACAGCGCAAAAACCCCGACGCGTGTCGTCGGCGGACTTCATCCGGGGGTTCGCGAACTGGCGACTGCAGGCGGCGCGCGAGCCGGTCGTGGTGACCCATCATGGCAAGGACGCGCACGTCCTGATTTCACTCGACGATTACCGGCGGCTCGGGGATGGCGCTCTGCCGACCGCGAGCCTGCGCGATTCGATGGCCGGACTGGTCGAATCGATCCGGGACGGCGTGATCGTGATCGATCGCGAGCGCCGGATCGCCGCCGTCAATCCCGCAGGATCCGACATGCTGGAGCTCGACGCGGCGAGTCTTATCGGACGCGAACTCACCGACGCGCTGCCGATGCTGGATGGGCATCTGCTGTTCGCGCATATCAACCGTCTGCTCGACTATCGCGAGCGCTTTACCGGCGATGTGCCCGGTTTTCTGAGGCCCCGGCAATGGCTACGGGCCGAGCTGGTCCCGCTGCCAATCGGCGGCGCGCTTGTTTTGCGCGACGTCAGCGCGACGATGGATGATCTGGCGGCCGTCGACGCGCGACGGGCACTGACCCAGACTATCGATGCGCACGGCCAGATCGGCCATGCGCTGGTCTCGGTGCGCGAAGCGATCGAAGTGGCGAATGAAGCGCTGACGGCGATGATAGGCGCGAATGCCACCGCTATCCGGCGCGTCCGCTTTTCGGCGCTGATCGCGATGCCCGATCGCGGCGCCTTCGTCGACTCACTGGAGAACCTGTTCCGCACCGGAGCGCCGACCTGCCTTGCCTCCACCTTGGTGACGCGCGAAGGCGCCACCTTGCCCGTAAGGCTCGCGATGGCGGAGCGGCGCGGGATATATATGAGCAACGGCGCGGTCATTATCGTGACGCCCCGTTAGAAGCCCAGCGCCGCGTCTAGCCCCGGCGGCGCCGGCGTGAATATGCGGCCGATTCTCCTTGCGCAGGCTGGACAAGCCGGCGCGCCATGATCAATCTGGCGAAACCAGTTGCCGCTCGCAACTTACCTTTACGTAAACGTGAGTGCTTCCTATAAGAGCGCCAGCACCCGTTGGGAGAATCGATATGGACATGGAGTTCAGCCCCGAAGACCTCGCCTTTCAGAAGGAAGTGCGCGACTTCATCGCCGAAAATTACCCCGCCGAGCTGCGCGGCAAGCAGGATGAAGGCGAGGAGCTCAGCAAGGAGGATTTCCTTGCCTGGCACAAGATCCTTTACAAGAAGGGCTGGATCGCGCCCGCGTGGCCGGTCGAATATGGCGGCACCGGCTGGACCCCGACGCAGCGCTTCATCTGGTCGGAGGAAACCGCCCGCGCCGACTGCATCCGCCTGATGCCCTTCGGTCTCGCAATGGTCGGGCCGGTCATCTACACCTTTGGTACCCCCGAGCAGAAAGCCCGCTTCCTGCCGCGCATCCTGTCGGGCGAGGATTGGTGGTGTCAGGGTTATTCGGAACCTGGCTCGGGCTCCGACCTTGCTTCGCTCCGCACCGTCGCGGTGCGTGACGGCGACGAATATGTCGTCAACGGGCAAAAGACCTGGACGACGCTGGCGCAACATGCCGACTGGGGCTTTTTCCTTGTCCGCACCGACAAGGACGCGAAACAGCAGGAAGGCATCAGCTTCCTGCTTATCGATATGAAATCGCCCGGCATCACCGTGCGCCCGATCATCACGCTGGGCGGCGAGCATGAGGTCAACGAGGTGTTTCTGGAAGACGTCCGGGTTCCCGTCAACCAGCGCGTCTATGAGGAAAACAAGGGCTGGACCTGCGCCAAATTCCTGCTGGCGCACGAACGCACCGGCATCGCCGGGGTTGCGGCATCGAAGCGCGGGATCGAGAAGGTCAAGGAAATCGCCCGCACCGAACTCGACGGCGACAAGCCGTTGCTCGCCAACCCCTTCTTCAGGCGCAAGATTGCCGAGCTCGAGATCGACCTGACCGCGCTTGAGTTCACCGAACTTCGCACCCTCGCCGGCGCCAACGCCGGCAAGGGGCCGGGGCCGGAATCGAGCCTGCTCAAGATCAAGGGCTCGGAAATCCAGCAGCGCCTGACCGAACTGACGCTCGAAGCCGTCGGCCATTATGGCGCGCCTTATTTCCGGGGCTTCGGGGAGGGCGACAACGAGCATCCGATCGGTCCCGATTACGCCCATCGCGCTGCGCCGACCTATTTCAACATGCGCAAGACGACCATCTATGGCGGGTCGAACGAGATTCAGCGCAACATCATCGCGAAGATGGTTTTGGGGCTCTGACCCGAAACCGCCCCGGACCGGATCCGGGGTCTCCATCGGCCCCGAGGGCCGTTTGCGGCAATGGGCCACGGCTTTCGCCGGGGAACACGGAAAGAGACAATCACAATGGATTTCACCTACACCGAAACGCAGGACATGATCCGCGATACGCTGTCGCGCTTCCTAAGCGATACCTATGATTTCGAGACGCGCCAGAAGTTCATCAACGGCGATGCGGGGCGCGACCCCGCAATCTGGACGGCGCTTGCACAGGAACTCGGCATGCTCGGCGCGGCGTTCAGCGAAGAGCAGGGCGGCCTCGGCGGTGGCGCACTCGAAAATGCGATCGTCATGGAAGAACTGGGCAAGGTCATCGGAATCGAGCCCTATCTGCCGACCGTCGTGATCGCGGGCGGTGCGCTCAAGGCCGTCGGCGGCGCGCAGGCCGATGCGATGATCCCGGAGATCATCGCGGGCAATGCGATCATCGCGTTCGCCTATGCTGAGCCGCAAGGCCGCTACAACCTCGCAAACCTGCGCACCACCGCGAAGAAGGACGGCGCGGGCTATGTACTGAACGGTCACAAGGGCGTCGTTTATGCGGCGCCTTGGGCGACGCACCTGCTCGTCACCGCGCGCACCGGGGGGCAGCAGCGCGACAGCGACGGTGTTTCGCTGTTTCTGATTGACGCCAATCTTCCGGGGATCGTTCGCCGCGACTATCCGACGGTCGATGGCAACCGCGCGTCCGAAATCTATTTCGAGAATGTCGCCATTCCCGGCGACGCGCTGCTTGGCGGCGAGGGTTCGGGCTTGCCACTTGTCGAGCGGATCGTCGATGAAGCGACCGTCGCCGTCTGCGCCGAAGCGACCGGCGTGATGCAGAAGCTGCACGAGGGCACGCTCGAATATACCCAGCAGCGTAAGCAGTTCGGCGTGCCGATCGCCAAATTCCAGGTGCTCCAGCACCGGATGGTCGACATGTTCATGGAGGTCGAACAGGCGCGCTCGATGACGATCATGGCAACGCTGAAGTTGGATCTGCCCGCGAACGAACGCATGGCCGCGGTATCGGCGGCGAAGAGCAAGGTTGCGCGCGGCGCCAAGTTCGTCGGCCAGAACGCGATCCAGACGCACGGCGGCATCGGCATCACGCAGGAACTCGCCATCGGCCATTATTTCAAGCGCGCAACGATGATCGAGGGTCAGTTCGGCAGCGCCGACTATCATCTCGACCGCTACGAACGGATTGTTCTGGCGGACTGAACGGAACGCTGTCGGCGTCGCCGCTCAATAGGCGACGTCGACCGCGATCCGGAGTGTGCGAGGGCGCAGCGGCGTCAGGAAACCCTCGTTCCCTTCCACGAACGGGGTCCCGAGCGAGAAGCGGTTTCCGCGCGAATCGAACAAATTGGTGAGGGTCAGCGAGAGGCCGCGCCGCTCGTTGCCGAGGCGCATGGCGAGCCCCGTGTCGACATAGTCGCCCTGGCTTTCTCCCAGTACCGGGCCGATGCCCAGTCGCGACGGCCCGATATAATTGGCCCATCCGTTCACGCGGAAATCCTCGTCACCGATGACGGTCGCATAGTTGACCGAGCCGCGCACCGCGTGGCTTGCGACATTGGGAATGCGGCCCAGACGCGCGGGGGCAAGATTGAACACGGGCAGGATTTGCGGCGAAATATCATCGACCCGGCTGTGGTTGTACACCGCGCCAAGTTCGAAAGTCAGCGCCGAGGTCGGTCGGAGCGCGACCGCTCCCGACAGGCTGGTGATACGGCCGTCGCCGATATTCGCGGTGGTCGGAAAGCCCGTACTGTCGATGAAGTCGGCCTGAATATTCCGCCATTTGCTGTGGGATACCGCGATGGTGGCATCGACCAGGCTGCGTCCCTTGTCACCGAAACGCATCCCCGCTTCCCAGGTCCGGACCTGGTCGTTGAGGAACCGCCTCACGAAATTGCCATCGACCGCAAGTCCGCCGGGGCGGAAACCCTCTTGATAACGTGCATAAAGCCGGACGTTATCCAGCGGCGTTGCGAGCAGCGAGAAGGACGGCAGGAGATCGGTTTCGGTGCGCGACGCAGTCGTCGCGCGCCCCGCCTGCGCCAAAGCGAACGACACGCCCTCCGCCGTACCGCCGAGCTTGGCATGCGACAAACGAAGCCCGGCCGACGCCATGAGATCGGGCATCACTTCGACCGTTGCTTCGGCATAGCCGGTAAATTCAGTGACCTTGTTGGTGACGCCGGGGAGGATAGCGCGAAGCTGGCCATATCCATATTCGCGGTTCTGCCGCGCGCGGTTGTCGATGAAACTGGCGCCGATCACCCAGCCGAGCCCATCGCGATATGGGCGCGACAGCCGGTTTTCGCTGACGAACATCCGGGTCGCGTTGCGCTGATCCAGAAACCGCGGAACATCGTTCATGGGAATGATCTGCATCGGTGCGAACAGACGTTCGACGTCGACCGCCCCGATTGCGACATCCGACCCGACTCCGCTTCCAGCCTTGGAGGCCGGGAGACTAGCGTCGAACCGTTCGAACAGGCGATGCTCGATATAGGCATTGGACGACTGGAAATGGAGATCGTCCCAGTCCTTCATCACGACAATCGAGCCCAAACCGTAGCGCGCGGTTGCATTCTGCTCGACCATCGAACGACGCGTGAGTGGCGGGCCATCCTTGTCGGCATATTGAGCGTCGTCGGACGTGATCGCCTGATAGACGCCGCCGACATCGACGGTCCAATCGTTTCCCGCGTCGAAGCGGAAGGTGCCGCGACCGCCCCGTACATGGACCCGGTTGACATCGTTCTGTCCGGTCAGCGGATTGTCGATATAGCCGCCATCGGTGATCATGTAGCCGACGAGCCGCAGCGCGTGCCGCTCTCCTACGGGTATATTAGCAATGCCAGCGATGTCGCCCCCGGGGTCGCCATGCTGCGTGAGCGAGAGGCCGGCGATCGCCTGCACCGAATTTTCGCGGGGATCGGGGGCCTTCGGGATCGTGCGGATGATGCCGCCGAGCGAGCCAGCGCCATAAAGCGTGCCTTGCGGGCCCTCGAGGATTTCGACGCTGTCGATGTCGTAAAGGCGGAGGTCCGGGTCGGGCGCATTGTAGCTCAGGCGGATGTCGCCCAGATACTGTCCGACGGTGGCCTGAGTGGGGCCGGTAAAGCTTGAATCGGCAATGCCGCGGATGAAGAGCTTGTTGCGCCCCGAGCCGAGATGGGTCGAGGACACGGTGGCGACCCGCGACAGGATCGATTCCGTGCCGCGCTCGCCGCCGAACGCCAGATCGTCGCCATCCAGACGCGTGGCGACACCCGCAAAGCGCGAATAGGGAAGGTCGGTCTTGCTTGCGTTGACGATGATTTCTTCGTCGGCCGTCGCAACGATGTCGCGCGCCGGCTCGCGCGCGCGCGGCTGCGGGACCGCGCGAGGCGGTGCGCGTCGGACCACCGCCCTCCGTTCGATCCGCCAGCTGGTACCGTTGACCCGAACTGCTCGCGCATCGGTGCCCGCGAGCATCCGCTTCAGAGCCTCCTCGACGTCCATACGCCCGCGCACGGACCGCACTTTGGCCTGCCAAAGCCGCCCGTCGGCAACGCTGATGCTGACGCCTGCCTGGCGGCTGAGTTGCGGAAGGGCTGATGACAGCGCTCCGCCCGGGACGTCGAATGCGCGTTCCTCGGCCGCCGCGACCTGCGCGGGCAGGCCTATGAGCGCCACAGCCAGCAGGGACGTTCGCCAGCTTGCCATGACTAGCGCGTCAGCACCCAACCGTCGCCACGCCGTTCGGCGATGGTGCCCGACAGCGCAGCGAGGTCCGCCATCGTCCGCGCGCGATCCTTGTCGACGATCAGCGCGCCGCGGAACGATTGTCCTTCGGCACCGGGCGCGATCGTGACGTCGATACCGGCGGTTCGTTTCAGATCCTCGGCGACGACCGCAAGCGGCGCCCCGTTATAAACCAGCAGCCCGCTGCGCCAGCCGCCGACATTGGCGACGTCGACGGGGCGTACCGCCGGCGGGCCATCGCCGTCACGCGCGTCGATCATCTGTCCGGCCTCCACCCTGACCTTGTCGCGGCCGGGGTTGTACAGGACGACGCCTTCGGACACCGCGACCGATGTCGTGCGATCACGCCGAACGACGTTGAACGCCGTGCCAAGATCGACCACGCGGGCGTCGCCGGCCTCGACGACGAACGGGGCGCCTTCGCGGTGGACGACATGGAACATCGCCTCGCCGCGCGCCAGCCGGACAAAACGCGGACGGTCCTTGTCGAGTTCGACCACCGACGCGCCATTGATCTCGATCTTCGACCCATCCGCCAAAGTGAGCGATCGATGCTCGCCCGCCGCTGTCTCGATCCGGTTCGGATCGCCGAACAGGTCGAGCTGCGGCGCCGCGATCACGGCAACGAGCGCGGCGGCAACCGCTCCACCGAACCACATCCGGCGCGACGGACGACGCGGGTTGTCCGGGCCGATAATGATCGAAGGCCGGGCCTCGGGCGGCAGTGCGTCGAGATCGCGGTCGAGGCTCGCAAGGGCGTCATAAATCTCCGCATGCGCGGCATCCTCGGCCATCCAGTCGGCGAATCCGTCCCAATCGGCGAATGCGGGGTCGCGCTGGCGAAGGATCCAGTCGATCGCCTGGGCTTCGGCCGCGCTGATCACGTCGTCACGCATCGAACTGCCTCCGCACCCTGGCGATGGCAGCATATACCTTGCGGAGATCGGCCTCGACCGTACTCAGGCTCACGCCCGTCTCGACAGCGATCTCTCGCTGTTGAACGCCGTCCATCCGAAAGCGACGAAAAATACGTGCCGGCCGTTCGCCGGTCGCTGCAATCGCCTCCTCGACGAGCCGGAGTTGTTCCCGAGAGATGAGCGACCGCTCGGTCGATGGCGCTTCGCCCGACGCCGCATCAGTCCATGCCGCATCGCGCAGCGCGCTCTGGCGCGCCGATCGATAGCGGTCGAGCATCAGATTGTTCGCCGCACGCATCGCATAAGCGAGTGGCTCGGCGATCGGTCCGGTACCGCGTTCGGTCAGGCGCATCCATAAATCCTGAAACAAATCCTCCGCGGCATCGCCCGCGCCGCGGACTTGCAGGAAGCGCACGATACGGTCGCGGTTGGCAAGCAACACGCCTTCGATGCCCTGAACGGCGTCGCTTCGATCACTCGCGTCGGTCATGAGTTGCTTGCCGCGGAACGCCATTGTCTGTCGGCGCGCGCCCCTTCGCGTGCCATCCGGCCCCCTGATAAAGCCGCCATATAGCGACAACCGCACACCATGCAACCGCGGCGACATCGCTGCGTCGGCATTGTTGGAAAAGGTGGCGGCTGACTGCATCATCTCCTTATGTCCTTCAGACCTTGGCAAGGGGGAAGCGAGGGTAGGGATGCTTCCCCCTTGCTGCGGGCAGCCCGAGGGGGCTACAGGCCGACCCGCACGCTCGCACGGAATGCCCAGCCAATGTGGCTTTGCTGTTCTTCCGCGGAGACTTCGCCGGCGACCTGAAAGGCCGAATTGCCTGCGATGCCGCGGAAGCGGCCGACCCAGCCGCTCGTGCGATCCTCTGGAACCAGGGTGAAGGGTGTGCCGTCCTTGAACGACGCGACGGTTGCGCCCAGCGTACCGCTGACGATCTGGCGACGGCCGCCTTCGAGTTCGAAACGCGTCCAGCCGTCATATTCGTCCGCGCCGCCGAATTCGAGGCCAAGCGCAACGGTGCCGGAGACCGCCAGCTCGTCGCTGCTGCGATCGAGCACGGTGAGGTCGAGTGCGTCACCGCCGCCGGTTTCGGCGTAGCCGTCTTCCTTCAGTTTGTAATAGTCGACGGCGACCGTCGGACGGATCGTCAGGCCACCGAGGCGTGCATCTTTGGCGATCGATCCCGAAGCCGAATAAAGCTGGCCGTCCCATTTGCCGCGCATCGTCTTTTCGATATCGTCTGCGCCAGCGTCGGCACGGAAGAAGCGCGTGCCCTTCAGGCTGATCGGCGCTCCCGACACGCGCGCGCTCGCCAGCCAGCCGTCCGACTGGAGCCGCCAGTGGAGCGCGCCTTCGAACTGGCTCGACGACACTTCATTGTCGTTACTGCTGTTGCCGTCCTTACCGTTGAGGAACGCGATCGAGCCACCGAAATTGCCGATATCGCTCTTGATTTCGGCGCCAAGCGAAATGCCCCAGCCGCTGACATTGTAGCCGGCGGTTTGTCCCACGCCCTTGGCGGTTCCCCACACGGCCTGGTTGATCCAGTAACGCCACTTGCCCTCGTCCTGGAACGGCGCATTGGGGTCCTGCAGATAGCGCGACAAAGCGCGCGAGCCGGACGTTACGGTTTCGAACACGCCGCCTTCATGCTCGGGGAGCATCTGGCGCAGCTGATTGTGGAACTGGTCGCCGTCGGTGATGCCGAGGAATACGCCTTCGATCTTCTTGTCCGCGGTCACCGCGTCGATCACCGCGTCGAACGCGCTCGACTCCGAGCGATTGAGCCCGAGATCGGCGGTGCTCTTGCGCGACACGTTGACGATAAGCTGCGTCGCGTTCGAGCTCAGCGTCCCCTTGTAGAGGAAGGGAAGAAGAGTCGATTCCGCCGTCAGATTGCTCGCGCCGGTCAGCGTACCGGCGGTCAGCACGATATGATTGCCTTCGGCATCCTCGATGCTCGACAGCTTGAGCGCCAGCTTGGATTCGGCCCCGAAGCTCGCATTGCCCGCGACGTTGAGCGCCGTGCCGGTGTCGCCGCCGTCGAGCGTCACCGCGAGGACGCCCTTGTTCGTGACCGCCAGCGAAGCGATCGAGGCGGCGCCGGTCACGTCGAAGGTGCCGCCGTCGACCGAAACACCCAGCCCCTGCGAGTTGAGCAGATTGCCCGAAAAACGCGATGTTCCGCCGATCGTCAGCGTATCGTTGCCGCCGCCGAAGTCAGCCGTGCCGCTGAACACCGACGTGCCGGTAAGCGCCATCGTGTCGTTGCCGCTGCCGAAGCTCGCCTTGCCGGCATAGGTCGCGTCGCCCGACATCGCGAGGCGGTTATTGCCGGCGCCGAAGACCGTGTTGCCCTTCACCGACCCGTCGGCGATGTCGAACACGTCATTCCCGCCGCCGAAGCGCACGTCGCCGACGATGCTCGGCGCTGCGATACCGCTGGCGACCGCGGTCTGTTTGACCGTCGCGCCATTGCCGTTCGCTGACAGGTCGATCGCGATGTTGCGGTCCGAGGTGGCCGCCGCGCCCGTGGCGCTGATGATCCCGCTGTTCTCGATCGTGCCGACGGTTCCCGACAGGTCGACGATCGCGCGCGCCGTGCCGTTGTCGCCAGCCGCCTTTGCAGCGATCGAGCCGCTGTTGCGGATGAGGCCGACATTGCCGCCCGCTTCGACGAGGATGCCGGTCGAGATCGCATTGGCCGCATTGCCGCCGGCCGCCTCGACCTTCCCCGCCACGCGGATTTCCGGCGTCGCCGTACCGCTGCCGACGCGTATCGCCGTCGCCGACGCGCCGTTCGAGGCGGCCGTCACGCTGCCATTGACGCCGACGCCACCGGCGATCGTCACATTGCGGCCCATGCCGCCAAGCTGGATCGCCGTCGCATCCTTGCCCGCGTAGACACCGTTGCCGGCGACGCCGCCGTCGATGATCAGACCGAGCCCCGTTCCGGTTCCTGCGACCGCACCGATCGTGATGTCCTGGTTCGCCGAGCCGATGCGCAGGGCAGGGGCCGAACCATAGGACTGGATCGAACCCGACCCTTCCTTGGCGTCTTCGATGCCGTCCTTGTCCTCGTCCTTGTCCTCGGGCTTGGTGTCCTTGGGCGGCACGGCGACAACGATCCCGCCGGTGACATTGCCTTCGATCGACAGGGCGGGGCCACCAATCAACAAGTCGTCGGCGTCGAGCTTCGACGGGTCTGTCGGCGGCGTGGTGTAGCGATAGCCGGTAGCGGTGAGCGTCCCCTGCACGACCAGCGCGCCGTTGATGTTGCCGGCGAGGCGTGCCGCGGTGGCATTCTCGCCGACCGCGCTGATGGTTCCGGCCAACCGGACGTTGCCGTTCACATTCTGCAGCCCGACGCCAAGCGCGTTGTCGCCCAGCACCGAAATCTTGCCGTCGTTGGTGAAGTTTCCGGTGAGCGGGCCGCCGAGGCGGATGCCCGCCGAATTATTGCCCTCGATCGTGATCTCGCCGCTGTTGACGATGTTGCCGGTGAAGGCACCGCCGGTCGCGATGCCGGTGCGGCCCGTCCCCACCGCATAGGGGCCGTCGATATCGCCATCCTTGTCGATATCGGTCGGCGCATAGCTTTCGTCGATGATGATCTTGCCGGACGCCGAGTTGGTGATGCCGCCGCTGGTGCCCGCGTTCGCGAAAATCCCGGTTGCCCCGTCCGAATTGGTGATCTGGATGGTACCGTCGTTGGTCACCTTGTTGTTGCTGTCGATCGTGACCGCCGTGCCGCTGGTCGGCTTGATCGAGCCCGCGGATGTAATCTTCACATCGTCCGCTGCGCCCGACTTGACGGTCGAGGTACGGACCGGCGTCGTTGTCGCCGTGCTGATGCTGGTTTCGGCGTGAGCGGCCGTGGAAAGAACGGCGGCCAGGCAGGTGGACGCGAGCAGAGTGTTGCGCATGAATTCCCTCTTTTGATCTCGACCGGGCAACCCCGGAACCGATCACAAGACGGAGCCCTGCCACGCCGGCCTTGGAGAAAAAGATCACGGAGATTTGATCGCAAGAAACGGGGTGCTCGCCATGCCGCTATCATTAAAGGTCTGTGCCCGGCTTCGACGAAAGAACCCCATGCCAACCCATCTGCGCAACCGCATCGTCAGTCTGGACATGACCGCGCTGGCGGCCGACCTTAGTTCCAAAGGATGGCACATCGTTCGCCGCCTGCTGTCGCCCGCGCTGTGCGCCGAGCTCAGAGCGAATTACGGTGCCGCCGATCGGTATCGAAGCACCGTGTCGATGCAGCGGCATGGCTTCGGATGCGGCGAATATCGATATTATCGCTATCCGCTGCCCGACACTGTCCAGATGCTGCGTGAGGCCTTTTATCCGCCGCTCGCGCGCGTCGCGAACGATTGGGCGCGCATGCTGGGACGGGCGTCGCTTTACCCCGCCGACCATGCCACCTTCCTTGCGCAATGCGCACTCGCGGGGCAGCCACGCCCGACGCCGCTGATCCTGCGATATGGCGTCGGCGATTATAACTGCCTGCATCAGGATCTGTACGGAGAGATGCATTTCCCCTTCCAGCTCGCGATCCTGCTATCGCGGCCAAAGGAGGATTTCGAAGGCGGCGAATTCGTCATCACCGAACAACGCCCACGCATGCAGTCACGTCCGCATGTGGTGCCGCTGGAGCAGGGCGACGGCGTGATTTTTGCCGTCAACGAGGCGCCGCGTCCGGGTACCCGCGGCCCCTATCGCGTCAAACTGCGCCATGGCGTCAGCGAAATCCGCGAGGGCGAACGGTTTACGCTGGGCGTGATTTTTCACGACGCGGGGTGAGTTCGTGATCTCGCTGATCGCTCCAGCACGGGCCGTGTCGCATCGTCTATTGACCAATGTTGCGAACTTTTGGCGCTCTCTTCGCCTCCACATTTCCGAAGGTGGCACAGCGCGGCACAATATGCGCCCCGCCGTGCCGTCGATCACCAATCGCAAACCACCTTGCATGTATAGACGGGCTTGCCATCCGGTCCGATTGAAACGCTACACTCATTGTGACAGCCCATGGGAATAGCGCCGGCGTCCTGAGCGGCCTTGGTCATAGCTTCGGAGATTTGGGCGAGCGATCCCTCCAGCACCTGAAGCTGAAAACTGTGAACATCAGACATCCGAATCCTCCTCGATATTGTTGGCCGAACAACCAACCGGGGTATTTTCTGATGTCTTGACGGAATTGGTAGGCCAACTTGATCCAATTCAGACCGAGCATCACGGAAAAGATATTCAGTAATATCGAGGGAGAGAGCGCCGCGTATTTTACGCAGCCATATCATTCGGTGGCACAAGTTTCTTCCGCGAAACCCGGAGGTCCCGGGTTTGGCAAAAGCAAATGACCAGAGTCGAAGAAGCAGCAGTTGATGCTCTGGCTCGAATAGGCAAATTCGGCCTTGGCGCTCTTTGGCGGACAGGGTGGTTTTATTAAGTTAACTCTATGTATTTGATATAACTTTTCAAATTACATCCGCGTAATTTCGGACCCACACGGTTCCACCGCGCATCTGAATTCATGATTCAGTCCGTGCAACTCTTCTGCCATTGTTCGCTGCGATTGTCTAACATTTTCTTTTTTACTCCATCCAGCGACAAGCTGGCTGAAAACTATTTCAGACGAGCAAAATTCAGCCGAGAATAGGGTACGCGATGCCATTAACGCGATGACAGTCACAATGCGCGCGATCAGCTGGACCAGCCCATGGCGAAGGGTCTAAGATCGGGTGCCACTTGTCGACCTGCGACATTCAATCGCGTGGTGAACATCGACCGCAGGCACCTTGTCATGCAATCTGGTTCAGTTCTGCTAAGGAAAATCTTGGCCGCAGGAGCTCGGGCGGATAGACCGGCGCGATGCACGATCCCAGCCTGTTCGCATCCGGTGCGCTTTTTACCCAAGATTATCTTGCCCAAGGCATCACCACGACGCCCAATTACGGAGCGGTCGATGTTCCGGCCGTTCGCGCCGCACTGGAGCAAATCCTAGCGGGTTTTCCGCACGCCGACGGACCGAACGAGGCGACGACCGAGGGCGATCTGGTTTGGCCTGTCCTTCGCCTGCTGGGGTGGACTGACTTTCTGACCCAGCAAAACCTGTCGGCAGCGGGTAGGGTCGATGTTCCCGACGGGCTGCTTTTCATCGACAGTGACGCCAAAGCCGCCGCCAACGCGCATCCCGAAGAGTGGCGGCGTTACGAATTCAGTGCAGCGGTGCTGGAAAGCAAGCGCTGGGGCCGCGCGCTCGATCGGGCCGAAGGGCGCAAGGGCGCCGACCGCGACACGCCATCGACCCAGTTGCTTCGCTACCTGCGCCGCATCGACGATTTGACCAATGGACGGCTTCGCTGGGGCATTTTGACCAATGGCGCCAAATGGCGGCTCTATTTTTCGGGCGCGCGCTCGACCATTGACGATTATCTGGAACTGGACCTGTCGCGCATCCTGTCGCTCGATCCCGACTTGCTCGACAGCGGCGTCACCGATGCCGAACGCGACCATTGGCTAGCTGTATTCGTCGCCATGTTTTCTCGCGCCGCTTTTGAAAGGGCGAGCGATACGGCGCCGAGCTTTCACGACAGCGCGCGGCGCGATGCGGCCTTCTATGAAGAGCGGGTGGCGAAGAGCCTGTCGGACAAGGTATTCGGAACGCTTTATCCATCGCTGGGCAAGGCGGTCGCGGCCGCCGCACCGGCCGACACCCCGCTTGACGACGTGCGACAGGCGACGCTGATCCTTCTCTATCGGTTGCTGTTCGTCCTCTATGCCGAGGATCGGGGGCTGTTGCCGGTTCGGGACCGGCGGTTTGACGATTATGCTTTGCGCATTTCGCGGCTCGACGTCGGGCAGCGCAAAGATGCAGGCGATGCCTTTTCGGCGGTGGCACGCAATTACTGGAACCGCTTTGCCGATCTAGCCACGATGATCGACAAGGGCGACCCGTCGGTGGGATTACCACCCTATAATGGTGGGCTGTTTAACTCCGATGCGACCCCCCTGCTGGCGTCTATTGCCCTTCCCGATGCGGTGATGGCCGAAGCGATCGACATATTATCTTTTGAACAGGCGGGCGGGCGTCGCCGCTATATCAATTATCGCGACCTGTCGGTGCAACAACTTGGTTCGATCTATGAGCGGTTGCTGGAGTTTGAACTGACGCGCGATGATGACGGCACGGTCGATGTCCGGCCGAACATTTTCGCGCGCAAGAATTCGGGCAGCTATTACACGCCCGACGAGCTGGTCCTGTTGATTCTTGACGAAACCCTGGCACCGCTGATCGACGATGCGCTGGAGGGCTTCAAGACAGCGCTGGCGGCGCTGAAACCGAACGACAGCGAAGATTATCGCATCGCGCAATTGCAAAAGGCCGACCCCGCGCGGGCGATCACGCGGTTGAAGGTTTGCGACCCTGCGATGGGGTCGGGCCATTTTCTTGTTTCGCTGGTTGACCGTCTGACCAATCACGCTCTCGACGCCATTGAAGAGGCGCGGGCCCTGGCGCGCGATGTCGCCGCGCTCGATTATGAAAGCCCCGTATCCGAGGAAATTCGCAAAGTGCGGGCCACCATCCGGCACAATGCCGACGATGCGGGCTGGAGCGTCAGCGAAGAGCAATTGGACGATCCGCAGCTCGTCAAGCGCATGGTGCTAAAACGCTGTATCTATGGCGCCGACAAGAATCCGATGGCGGTTGAGCTGGCGAAGGTCGCGCTGTGGCTGCACACCTTTACCGTCGGCGCACCTCTGAGCTTTATCGATCATCATCTAGCGGCCGGCGACAGCCTGTTTGGGCTTTGGGTGCGCGATGCGGTTGCGAAGGCAGGACAGGGTGGTGCGCTGTTTCTGTACGAGCCGTTAAGCAACGCACAACGGCAGGCTGAGTACATGCGGGCCATTGAGGAGATGACCGATGCCGAAGTGGCAGAAGCGCGCCGCAGCGCTAAATTGTGGCGCGACGTGGAAGCCCAGACGGGGCCGCTAGACGGCTTTGTCAGCTTCATGCACGCGCTGGAATGGCTCGACCTGAAAGACAAGAATGACAAGGCGGTGCTCGCGCTATGGCTGGACGGCCGGTTCGGCGAGCCAATCCCGATCGCGCGCGGCCGGGTTGCGCCGGAAGGCGGCAAGGCGCGCGCCGAAGAGGTGGAACGCTTCACCGCAATCTGGCGCGAGGCGCGCGCGTTGATCGACGATGAGCGGTTCCTGAACTGGCAAATCCAGTTTCCCGGCGTCTGGGACAATTGGGACAGTGCCGAACGCGACGGTGGTTTCGACGCTATCGTCGGCAATCCGCCGTGGGACCGGATCAAGCTGCAACAGGTCGAATGGTTCGCGGCGCGGCGGCCCGATATTTCGAAGGCGCAGCGGGCGTCCGACCGGGCGCGCATGATCAAGGCATTGAAAGATGCGGGCGACCCGCTGTTCGACGATTATCAAAAGGTCGACAAGCGCGCCGCCGACACGATGCGCATGGCCCGTAAGGGTGGGCATTTTCCGTTGTTAAGCCGGGGAGACATCAACCTTTATAGCCTGTTCGTCGAACGGGCACACAGCCTTGTCCGCCCCGGCGGCATGGTCGGGCTGTTGACGCCCAGCGGTATCGCGTCGGACCTGTCGGCATCAGAGTTTTTTCGCAAGGTTGCGACCGGCGGGCATTTGCGGGCGTTGTACGACTTCGAGAACAAGAAAGTCTTTTTCCCTGACGTCCATGCCAGTTTCAAATTCTGTGTCATGGCCTTCAGTCCGCAACGCACCTTTGGCGCCGCCAACTGCGCATTTTATCTCCATTCGGTCAACGAACTGAAAAATCCTGAACAGGCTTTCCCAATCACGGCGGCCGATTTCGCGCGGGTCAATCCTAACACCGGCACCGCTCCGATTTTCCGCACCCGCCGCGACATGGCGCTGACGACGGCGATCTATGAACGGGTGCCGGTGCTGGTCGATAAATCAGGTAACGAGCCGAAGGCGGCATGGCCGGTCAAATATGCAACCATGTTCCATATGACCAACGACAGCCACTTGTTCCGCACGCGGGCCGAGTTGGAGGGGCAAGAAGGCGCATGGCCGATTGGCGGCAACCGCTGGCAATCGGCTGCGGGGGAATGGGTGCCGCTATATGTGGGGCGCATGATCCACCAATTTGACCATCGTGCGGCGTCGGTTACGGTGAACGAAGAGAATCTGCACAATGCCGCATTAAGTGGAGAAATTTCGGCAGCGATGAAGGCCGACCCGGCGTTCGTGCCCGATCCACAGTTTTTCATCCGAGTAACTGCCGACGTAGCCAACGGCGCGGCGATAGCCTTCCGTGATATCGCGCGCGCAACAGACGCACGAACCATGATCGCGGCATTTCTGCCTAACCGGGCTGCGGGGAATACCGCTCCCCTGATAGTGTCGGACGCTCCGCTGGCCGACCAATGTCTTTTGCTGGCGAACTTGTCGGCAATCCCGCTTGATTACGTCGCGCGCCAGAAGGCGCAAAGCACGCATCTCAATTGGTATATCGTCGAGCAATTGCCGCTGTTGCCGCCTGCTGCCTATGCCCGCTCATTCGGCCCTAAATCGGCGAGTGACATCGTTCGGGCCGCTGCGCTGGAACTGACATACACCGCGCACGATATGGCGCCCTTTGCGCGCGACATGGGACATGTTGATGAGGCTGGCGAAGTGCTGCCGCCGTTTGTCTGGGACGAAGAGCGGCGGCTGCATCTTCGCGCCAAGCTCGATGCACTGTTTTTCATCCTCTACGGCATATTCGATCCGGCGGACCCGGAGCAAAGTCGCGCAGATATTCGCTACATCTATTCGACCTTCCCGATCTTCGAACGGCAAGAGGTCGCCGCCTTTGGCCGCTATCGCAGCCGCGACCTTGCGCTGGCCTATGTCAACGCGCTGTTGGCCGGACAGCCCGACGCGGTGGTGGCGGGGTAATCGCGTGCGTCTCGCGTTGTCTGAAAGGCGAAAGGGAGGACGAGGTGTCTGACCGCGATAGACCTAGGCGCCCGACCGAAATCGAGTGCGAAGCGGCCTTATTCCCTCTCGAAAAGGGGAATAGATGCAAAATCATCCGGGGTGCGCCTGCTTCGAGATCGCCGGTTGGCTTCGCGTAAATCCCGCTGGTTATCTCGGCGCCGGATGGCGACCGCCGTCTGACTTGGCGAAGTCCCGCGCTGCCGCTCGATCAACTCGCGCAGACTCTCGGTCAGTACGAGGGTGGCGGCGCCCATCTTGACGATCTCAACCTCGCCTCTGGCAATGAGCAGGTAGAGAGTGCTGCGACTGATGCCTGTAAACCGACAAGCGTCTGGAACCCGCATAGTGATCGGCTCGATGGCAAGTGGCGAAGACGGTGGCAGGGAAGGGCGTTGAAGCGGCATTGGGGCACGAAATCCTCTGACGTGACGGGACGGCCGGAAGGAGCCGCCCCGCCGTGCTCGATTATGAGAATTGCATCGTTCCGCGCCACACGACGTTTACCCTCCAGCGCTTCTTTTTCTACGACCTGCGACCAATGTTCGGCCCCGCGGATGCTCTGGTTTGTGCCTGGACGGACCCGCATTTAGGCAAATCTCCCCGCGTTCGCAGTTGCCGTCGGAGTGGCGACGGGCAGCGGCGTCCGTCCAGGGGCGAGTATACACCTCGCTGCAATGCCTGTTCCGCGCCTCAAATTCGCGCTCGGCTGATCTGCCGCTTGCGTCGTTTTCGTCCGCCATGCTCGCGTCCGACGAGAGTGCGATGCGCAGCCTCGAAAAGTCCCAGAAAACCGTCACTTTTCAAAAGTGAGGCAGCGGTGTAGTCGGATTGTCGCCTCGAAAAGTGGCAGAAAAGCGTTATGCACCCGTGCGTAAGGTGTGTGATTATAGATTGTGGGTCCGATGCGAAGCATCGCGGCCCGAGACCGGCGCATCTCTGGCGGCGCGGGCTTAAGCACGAAATCCGCAATCGGCGCTTGCACGTTTCGAAAATATAGATTAATTAATCGTCAGATTCTAAACGTGAGGGCGGCAAATGGCAAATCGTGTTCTGCTGGAAGACTTTGAGATCGTCCCTCAGCTGGCTAAGCTGCGCTTGCCACGCGAAAGTTTGCTGGATGTTCTTGACCGGGCTGCGGGCGAGCGCGCAAACGTTACTGCAAGCGATCCGTCAGGCACCTATGGGC
>JAEWIL010000145.1 GCA_023387085.1 Pseudomonadota bacterium
GTCGCGGTTCGCAGGCGCGGGCTCGTCGAATTGCTCGAGGCGGTCGACGCCGCGATCGCGGCGCACGAGCCGCGCGCCGCCGTGCCCGCGCCGCAGAACGACGCGTCGCTCCACCAGCGCGCGCGTGCGCTCGCAGCGGCCGCGACGATCGACGAGACGCCGGTACGGCGCTGGACGCAGCGCGTTGATTCGGTTGTGCTCCACCCCGTCGGCGGACTGCTGATCCTGCTCGCGCTGATGTTCGTGATGTTCCAGGCGGTCTATGCCGCCGCCGAGGCGCCGGCCGATTTCCTCGAAGGGGGGATCGCTATCCTCCAGGGCTGGGTCGTCGACGTGCTGCCCGACAATTTCCTGCGCGGGCTGATCGTCGAGGGGCTGCTCGCGGGCGTCGGTGCGGTGATCGTGTTCCTGCCGCAGATCCTGATCCTCTTCCTCTTCATTCTGCTGCTCGAGGCGTCGGGCTATATGACGCGTGCCGCCTTCCTGATGGACGGGCTGATGGGCAAGGTCGGGCTGTCGGGACGCGGATTCATTCCGCTGCTCTCCAGTTTCGCCTGCGCGGTGCCCGGCATCATGGCAACGCGCGCGATTCCCGACGAGAAGGACCGGCTGACGACGATCCTGATTGCCCCGCTGATGACCTGTTCGGCGCGGATGCCCGTCTATGCGCTGATCATCGGCGCCTTCATTCCGGCGCAAAAGGTCGGCGGCAGCCCCGTCGGGTTGCAGGGCCTCGTGCTGTTCGGTCTTTTCCTCAGCGGCATCGTCGGCGCGCTGCTCGTCGCTTATGTCCTGCGCCGGTCGGTGACCAAGGGCAATGCCGCGGGCTTCATGATGGAAATGCCGCGCTATCAATGGCCCCGCCTGAACGACATCGCGATCGCGCTGTGGCAGCGCGCGTGGATCTTCCTGCGCCGCGCGGGCACGATCATCGCGCTGACGACGGTGGTGCTCTGGCTGCTCCTCAGCTTCCCCAAGGCGCCCCAAGGCAGCGACGTGCGGCAGGTCGATTACAGCATCGCTGGCCATATCGCGAGCGGGCTGGAAGTCGTCGTCAAGCCGATCGGGTTCAACCATGACATCGCGCTCGCGCTGATTCCCGCAATGGCGGCGCGCGAGGTCGCGGTGTCGGCGCTCGCCACCGCCAACGCGATCGAAGCCGGCGATGACGAGGAGGCCATGGCGGTCTCGCTCGGCGACCGGTTGCAGGGACGCTGGAGCCTCGCCACTGCGCTCGCTTTCCTCGCCTGGTTCGTCTTCGCCCCGCAATGTATTTCGACGATCGCGATCACCCGGCGCGAGACCAACGGGTGGAAATGGCCGCTGTTCATGGTTGGCTATTTGTTCGCGCTCGCCTATGCCGCTGCAGGTATCACTTACTGGACAGCCGTCGCCTTTGGCCTAGGCTGATCCTCCCAACTTTTCGAGCGGAGCGGAACGGCGATGGCTGGCAGCGTCAACAAGGTAATTCTCATCGGCAACCTCGGCGCCGATCCCGAAATCAAGTCGTTCCAGAACGGCGGCAAGATCGCCAATATCCGCATCGCGACCAGCGAGCAGTGGAAGGACCGGATGACCGGCGAGCGCAAGGAGCGCACCGAATGGCATAATGTCGTCATCAACGGCGACGGGCTGGTCGGGGTGGTCGAACGCTACCTGAAAAAGGGCTCGAAGGTTTATATCGAAGGCAGCCTGCGGACCCGCAAATGGCAGGACCGCGACGGCAACGACCGCTACACGACCGAGGTTGTCGTCGCGGGCATGGGCGGCACGCTGACCATGCTTGACGGTGCGCCGGGCGGCGGCGGGGCGCGCGGCGGCGGCGGCGACAGCTGGAACCAAGGCGGCGGCTCGTCGGGCGGCTGGGATCAGGGCAGCGGTTCGGGCGGAGGCTCGGGCGGCGGCTGGAACCAGGGTGGCGGCGGATCGGGCGGCGGCGGACGCCCGCCGTTCGACGACGATCTGGACGACGACGTCCCGTTCTGAGGCGCTTGAGTCATGGCGAGTGACCTGCTGACCGCCGCGGATGTCGCGCGCGGGGTGTGCCGGCTGTTCGCGCAGCAGGGGCTCGTCGCGATTCCCGAGGTCACGCTTCCCAACGGACGGCGCACCGACCTCACCGCGATCGACGCAAAGGGCCATATCACGATCGTCGAAATCAAGGTCAGTCGGGCCGACCTGCACAGCGATGGCAAATGGCCCGACTATTGCGACTGGTGCGACCGCTTCTACTGGGCGCTCGCCGCGGGCCTCGACCCCGCGATCCTCGAAACCGAGGCCTACCGCCCCGAAAGCTCGGGGCTGATCGTCGCCGACCGCTATGGCGCGGCGGTGGTCCGCGAGGCCGCAAGCTGCAACCTCGCCCCCGCACGGCGCAAGGCCGAGCTGCTGCGGATCGGCCGCGGCGCGATGCGTCGGTCGATGATCGCGGCCGATCCCGACCTCGCGGCAAGCTGGGTCGAGGGTTGAGGCCTAGCGCGGCTCGGTGCGCTCATACTGGACACACCACAGCAAACCGGCGAACGACAACGCCAGCCACAGGATCGCGCCGACGAACAGATTCGCGTCCAGATAGAGCGGGAGCGCGATAAGGACCAGTCCCAGCGCAAAGCTCGCCAGCGCCCAGCGCAAATAGCTTTTCAGCGGCCGACGCGCGCGCTCTTCGATATGCTGGAGGGTAAGCCCGATCAGGACGACCAGCGCCGACGCGACGAGAACGAAAAGGTCGATGCCATAGCGCGCGAGCTGCGCGGCAAGGAAAATAGCGGCGACGATCCACGCCGCGAGCCGGATGCGCGAGAGGGCACCGGCCCGCGCCTGCATCAGCCGCGCGCCTGCATCCGCGCGAGATAGCGCGCGAGGATATCGATCTCGAGATTGACGGGGCGCCCCGCCGCGGCTTCGTTCAGCGTCGTCATCTCCTGCGTGTGCGGGATGATGTTGAGCGTGAAATGCGCGGTGCCGTCGGCTTGGTCGGCCACCTCGTTGACCGTCAGCGAAATGCCGTCGAGCGTGATCGATCCCTTCGGCGCGATGTGCGGCGCGAGCTCTGCCGGTGCCTCCACCGTCACCTTGATACTGTCCCCAACGGGTTCGACCGCGACGATCCGGCCCACCGCGTCGACATGCCCGGTCACGATATGCCCGCCGAGTTCGTCGCCGATCTTCAGCGCGCGTTCGAGGTTCAGCCGCCGCCCCGCATCCCACATACCGGACGCAGTGCGCGCGAGCGTTTCGCCGCTCGCATCGATCGCGAACCAGTGGCCGTCGGCGTCGGCACCCTTGTCGACCACGGTCAGGCACGCGCCCGAGCAGGCGATCGACGCTCCGAGGTCGATCGTGCCGACATCATAGGCGGTGCCGATCACGAGCCGCGTGTCGCCCCGGTCCTCGCGGCTGCGGATGATGCCGATGTCGGTGATAATGCCGGTAAACATGGGTCGCTTTATCCTTCCGCCCTATCCGTCTCTGACGCGCTCGTAGACGTCGAGTCGGTCGCTGCCAAGCAGCCGGCTGTCGCAGAGACGCCAGCGGCGATGCGCGTCGGCGAGATCGGCGAGGCCGATGTCGCCCAGCGCCGGCTTTCCGCCGCCGATCAGAATCGGCGCGCGGTACAGCAGCAGCCGGTCGACCCGGTCGGCGGCCAGAAACGCCGACGCCGCGCCGGCGCCGCCCTCGACGAGTAGCGAATCGACGTCGTCGATCGCATCGGGGGAGGCAATGGCAGTCCACCCCTCAGGCGCCGATCCCCGCGTCAGCAGCAGCCTTTTGGGGCTTCGCTCTTCGAGCGCCGGCAGCCGCACGTCGAGCCGCGGCGAATCGGCCTCGTACGTGCCCCGCCCGACGAGAATCGCCTGGTGCATCGCGCGCTCGAGATGCCCGTGCGCGCGAGCGCGATGGCCGGTGATCCAGCGGCTCGCCCCGTCGGCCAGTGCGATACAGCCGTCGAGCGACGTCGCCAGCTTGAGCGTGACGAACGGTCGTCCTTCGGTCCGGCGAACCCACCACGGCGCCATCGCGCCGCGCGCCTCGGCTGGCGACATATTGAACACGACCTCGATTCCCGCCGCCTGCAGCCGCGCGATCCCCGCACCATCGGTCCGCGGGTCGGGGTCCTGCGCCGCGATGACGACGCGCGCGATCCCCGCGGCGATCAGCGAATCGCTGCACGCGGGGCCACGCGCGCTGGCGTGGGCGCAGGGTTCGAGGCTGACATAGGCGGTCGCGCCGCGCGCTGCACCGCCCGCCGCCGCGAGTGCGACCGCTTCGGCGTGTGGCCGCCCGCCTGGCTGCGTCCAACCGCGCGCGACGACCAGGCCATCCTTGACGAGGATGCAGCCGACATTGGGGTTCGGGGCCGATGCGGGCCGGCCGCGCCGCGACAGCGCGATCGCAGCGGTCATCCAGTCGCCGTCGGCAGGCGTGCGCCGCATCAGGGGCGGGGCTTGGCCGCCGGTGCGGCTTGCGGGCCGCGCGCCGCGCGCTCGGCCAACGTCGAACGCGTCTGCGCCGGTTCGGGCTTCTTCATCGCTTCGGCTGCCGCCTCGTCGCCCAGCGTCTCGCGGGTCAGCTTGTCCGCCTCGCTCGAATCATAGTCGATGCCCAGGCTTTTCGCGAGCCGCTGATATTCGGCGCGGGTTTGCGCGTTATGGCGCGTCGTCTCCTTCGCGCGCGCGACCCAGTCGGAGCGAATCTCGCTCTCGCTGCGCGTCGCCTTCCAGTTTTCGAAATAGACGATCGTCGGTTTCGGCTTCTCATAAGGGATCAGATATTCCGATACCCCGTGGAAAATGACCCAGGTCAGCGCGATCGCGACGCCCCAGATCGCCCAGCGATGCGGGCGGGGTTCGCGGATATAGCCCCAGAAATCGCCGAGGCCGCCGGTGATATCCACTTTGTTGAACATTCCCATGGCCCCGATTTAGGCGATATCTGCGGATTTTGCGAGCCCGATGAATAGAGCGAGATCACGCGCGCGGCACCGCGACAGGTCAATGATTGCAAAAAATGCAACTACGGATGCTTTTTTCGCAGTTGCGAAATTCATTGTGCACTGCAATATCACACTTGCCTTTTAGGCATCCTCTCCCAAAAACTTTCAAAGGCCGCCTCCGGGCGGCCTTTTTTTTCGACTTTTTTGGTTAAGAGGGTCGAATCGGTGATTAGGCGTCAATCCTGCGCCGGCGTCCGCAGTTCGAATCGCCGCACCTCGGCAATGAAACTTCCCGGCAGCGACGTCGGTTGTCCACTGTCGCTATCGATATGCGAATAGCTGATCTCGATATCCGTCAGCCGCTCGTTCCCGCGAAAAATCCCGCAATGAAGCGTGAAGCTCGTCCGCCCGAACCGGCTGACGCGTGCCGCGATGGTGATCAGTTCGTCGAGCCGCGCCGGTGCGTGATAATCGATCTCGCAGTGCACTTCGCGAATGTCTGTACCATATTGGTGAAAATAGGGGCCGGGTTGCCCCTCGCCGAGTGCGCGGAAATATTCGGTCACGCCGATATCGGCGTAAACCAGATAATTGCCGTTGAAGACGATATTCTGGCCGTCGATCTCGTTGAACCGGACGCGCACCGTTTCGCGAACGCGAAAATCGTCGATCGGAACCTGCTCCATGATGGCCTCAGGCTGCGAGCGCGGCGGGCGAACGATCGAGCGGCGCACAGGCGGCATCGAGCCACTCGCGCTCCTCGCCCGCCATCCCGGCACCCAGCTTCGCGAGAACCTCGGCATGATAGGCGTCGAGCCAGTCGGCCTCGGCGGGCGACAGCAGCGCAACATCGACAAGGTTTTGTGCGATCGGCGCGAAGGTGATCGTCTCGAAGCCCAGCATCTCCTCTTCGGCGCCCGCGATACTCTGTGGCACAACGACGACCAGATTCTCGATGCGAATGCCGAAATGGCCGGCCTTGTAATAGCCGGGCTCGTTCGACAGGATCATGCCGGCGTGCAGCGGTTCCTCGGTCCCTGCCTGCCCGCCCGCGGGCTTGGCTATACGCTGCGGCCCTTCGTGGACCGCGAGATAGGTGCCGACGCCATGTCCGGTGCCGTGCGCATAATCGACCCCGTCGGCCCACAGATATTGCCGCGCCAGGATGTCGAGCTGGCTGCCGCGCGTGCCCTTGGGAAAGCGCGCCGTCGCGAGCGCGATATGGCCCTTCAGCACCTGCGTGAAGCGGCGGCGCATTTCGGCGGTCGGCGTGCCGATCGCGATCGTGCGCGTGATGTCGGTGGTTCCGTCGGTATATTGCCCGCCCGAATCGACCAGATAGAGAGTGCCGGTCTCGATCGTGCGGTTGGTCGTTTCGTCGACCTTGTAATGCGGCAGCGCGCCGTTCGGCCCGGCGGCGGAGATGGTATCGAACGACAGGTCCTTCAGCACGCCGCTGTCGTCGCGGAGCGCGCGCAGCTTCGCCGCCGCACCCAGCTCGTCGAGCCCGCCCTGGGGTGCGACCTCTTCCATCCATTTCAGGAAACGCGCGACCGCGACGCCATCGCGGACGTGTGCGGCGCGGGTTCCATCGAGTTCGGTGGCGTTCTTGATCGCCTTCGGCAGCACCGCCGGGTCGCGATGGCGTTCGATCTTCGCGCCCGCGGCTTCGAGCGCGGTGAAGATCGCCGCAACCGCGCGGTCGGGATCGACCGCTACGCTCTTGCCCGAAAGATCGGCAAGCGCCGCCTCGAACGCATCGCGATCGTGGATCCGGACGCTGTTGCCGAGATGCGCGCGCACCGCGTCGGTGATCTTCTCGGGGGCAATGAACAGATCGGCGGTCGCATCGGCGTGGAGCAGCGCGAAGGCCAGCCCGACCGGCGTGTGGCTGACGTCGGTGCCGCGGATGTTGAAGGTCCACGCGATCGAGTCGAGCGCGGTCATCACCGTCGTGTCGAGGCCCTTGGCCTTCAGCCAGTCGGCGATCACTTCGCGCTTCTCGACCGCGCTCTGGCCAGCGAGTGCCGCGTCATGCACCGTCACCACCGCATCGCTCGGCGCGGGCTGATCGTCCCATGCGGCGTCGAGCGGGTTCGGAGTAACCGCGACAAGGCTCGCGCCCTTCGTGGCGAGCGCCCGCTCAAGGCTCCGCGCCCAGTCGATGCCGTGGAGCCACGGGTCGTAGCCGACCTTCTGCCCCGCGCTGACATTGGCGCCCAGCCATTCGGCGACGCTCGACTGCGGCACGCCGACATAATCGAACAGCGACCCGTCGACCTGATCGCGCACCTGCACCGTATAGCGTCCGTCGACGAACACCGCGGCCTTCGCGGGCAGCACCGCCGCGGTTCCGGCCGATCCGCCGAAACCCGTCAGCCATGCCATGCGCTGCGCATAGGCCCCGACATATTCGCTCATATGTTCGTCGCTGATCGGCACGACGAAGCCGTCGAGACCGCGGCGGGCGAGTTCGGTGCGGACGCGGGCGAGGCGATCTGCGTGGACGGGGCTGGACATCGCTGGTTCCTTGTTTCTACATCGCAGCGATCCTGCCCACCGGGGGGCGATGCTGCGGGAGTGTTGTATGCGCGCTATTTGGATGTTTCTGGCCGCAATTACCACCCCGCTCGTCGCGCTCCCCAGTGCTCTGGCCGAAGAGAAAGAGACAGAATTGACCACCGACCCCGCCGCTCCGGTCGCCGAGAAGCGACCGCACGAAGTCACCCTGCACGGCAAGACGCTGTCCGATCCCTATTTCTGGCTCCGTGACCAGAGCTATCCGGTCGTCGATGACAAGGACATCCTCGACTATGTGAAGGCCGAGAATGCCTATTTCGATGCCGCGATGAAGCCGCACGCGAAGCTGGTCGAGACGTTGTTCCAGGAGATGAAGGGCCGGATCAAGGAAGCCGACTCATCCGTGCCGCAAAAGGACGGCGAATGGCTCTATTGGATCGAATATGACGAAGGCGCCGAGTACAAGAAATGGTACCGGAGGCCAGCGTCAGGCACCGGCGATGCGCAGTTGATCCTCGACGAGGTCGCGATGGCGGCGGGCAAGGAATATTTCCGTCTCGCCGAATTGTCGGTCAGCCCGGACGGCAAGCTGATGGCCTATTCGTTCGACGACAATGGGTCCGAACGTTTCGAGGCGCGCATCCGCAATCTCGAAACCGGCGAGCAGCTGCCTGACGTCATCCCCGGCACGCTGTCGTCGCTGGTCTGGACATCGGGAAATGACGCGATCCTCTATGGCCTCGCGAACGAGAATTGGCGCACCGACAATGTCCGGCTCCACAAGCTCGGCACGCCGGTTGCCGACGACAAATTGCTCTACAAGGAACCCGACATCGGATTTGGGGTCGGGATCGGCAAGACCGCCGCCGACAATTATATCGTCATCGCGACGGGCGATAACGAGACGAGCGAGGTCTATCTGCTTCCCGCCGATAATCCAGAAGCGAAGATGCAGCTCGTCTCGGCGCGCCAGAAGGGCCGCGAGTACAGCGTCGACGAGCGCGACGGCACACTCTACATCCACACCAACGACGAGCATCCGAACTTCCGCGTCGCGACCGCGAGCATGAAGGATCCGGGCCGATGGACGACGCTGATTCCGGGATCGGATCACAGCTATATCACCGGCTTCTCGGTGTTCCGCGACTATTTCGTTCTCGAAAGCCGCGAAGACGGGCTCGATCAGGTCGACGTCCGCTCCTATGACGCGCCGTTGGTGCCCGGCCGGATCAAATTCCCCGAGGCCACTTATGTCGCGGGGCTCGGCGACAATCCCGAATATCATCAGGACAAGCTGCGGCTCGACTATGAATCGATGGTCACCCCCGACACCGTCTATGATTACGACGTCGCCACCGGAAAGCTCGAGACGCTGAAGGTGCAGGAAATCCCTTCGGGTTACGACGCCACACAATATGTAACCGAACGGGTTAACTTGCCGAGCCGCGACGGCAAGACGCTGATCCCCGCCTCGCTCGTCTACAAGAAGGGCACGAAGCTCGATGGCAGCGCGCCGATGCACCTCTATGCTTATGGCAGCTATGGCTATCGCGTGCCGCCGGGCTTCTCGACGACACGGCTCAGCCTCGTCGATCGCGGGATGATCTATGCGATCGCGCATGTACGCGGCGGCGACGACATGGGCCGCGCCTGGTATCTCGCGGGCAAGACGACCGAGCGCAAGAATACGTTCAACGACTTCATCGACGTCGCGCGCGGGCTGATCGCGAAGAAATACACCAGCGCCGGTAAGATTTCGGTCGAGGGCCGCTCGGCTGGCGGGCAGGTGATGGGCGTGATCTATAACGAGGCGCCCGAGCTGTGGGGCGCGGTGCTTGCGGGCGTCCCCTTCGTCGATGTGATCAACACGATGGTCGATGAAACGCTGCCGCTGACCCCCGGCGAATGGCCCGAATGGGGCAATCCAATCACCGACAAGGCCGCGTTCGACTATATGCTGAGCTACAGCCCCTACGACAATGTGACGGCGAAGGCCTATCCGCCGATGCTGGTGTCGGCGGGGCTCAACGACCCGCGCGTGACCTATTGGGAGCCGGCCAAATGGATCGCCAAGCTCCGCGCCACGCGGACAAACGACGCGACCCTGCTGCTGCGCACCAACATGGGCGCGGGCCACGGCGGCAAATCGGGCCGCTGGGGCGCGCTGCACGAGGACGCCGAGGAGTTCGCCTTCGTGCTGACACAGCTCGGGGTGGAGAAGTAGGGCCGTGGAACAGCATTCTCTCTACGTCATCGGAGGCGCGGACGACGAGCAAATCTCGATCGTTCGGCACCGTGACGGCGACAATTGTCGGCTCACTTGTACGGTGCGCGGCGAAACCCACCATGCCGACGCCTCGGACTTCTTTTCGGCACTCCAGAGAATCCGTAAGCGGGCGTTGGAGCCCAAAGGCCTCATTCCCTTTTGCTACGGCGCGAGTTTGAAGGTCTGGCCGTCAGCTATGTCGCGCGACATGGGCAGAGGTTTGAAGGCCTACAAGATCGAAACTAGTACTCCGGCCACCGAACTCGTCGGAATTTTCGACGAGGGGCCGGACATCATTCCTGCGTCGGTTGAGATGCAGGAAGAGTTCTCACGTGATTGGATCGAATCGCTTCGACGATTGATGCGCTAAGCCAAGCTCGGCAGATAATCCCGCGCGACCAACTCGCGCTCCAGCGTCGCCGCATCGACGAACCGATGCCCCGCAATCCCGACCGATTCGGCGCCCGCGATATTGTGCGCGACATCGTCGATTAAAAGCGCGCCCGCGGGGTCGATGCCGAATCGCTCGATCGCGAGGCGGTAGATGGCGGGATCGGGCTTCATCAGCTTCTCGGTGCCCGACACGACGATATCGCGGAAGCGGTCGAAGATCGGCTGGGTCGGGCGGAACGCCTCCCAGAATTCGTGCCCGAAATTGGTGATCGCGAAGAGCGGCACGCCCGCCTCGTCGAGGCGCTCGACCAGTTCGAGACTGCCCGGCATCGGTGCGGGGATCGTCTCGTTGAAGCGCGTCGCATAAGCGTCGATCAGCGCGTCATGCCCCGGGAACTCGGCCTTTCGTTCGGGCAGCATCTCGGCGAGCGGCCGACCCGCATCGTGCTGAAAATGCCATTCGGGCGTAACGACATGGGTCACGAACCACTCGAGCTCATCCTTGTCGTCGATCAGCTTCGCGAACAGGTAACGGAGGTCCCAGTCGAACAGGACGCGGCCGACATCGAAAATGACGCTGCGGCGAATCATGGGGCCTCCGGACACGCGAAAGCGCCGCCGGAAGCATCCGACGGCGTTACGCTAACTCGCAAATGCGCGCGGGACATGGGCCCCGGCAGGGTTTTAGCCCTGGCGCGCCTTGAAGCGGCGGTTGGTCTTGTTGATCACATAGGTGCGGCCACGGCGACGGATAACGCGGTTATCCCGGTGGCGGTCCTTCAGCGACTTCAGGCTGTTGCGAATCTTCATGGATCTGTTCCGTAAATCTTGGCGTCGTAACGCGAAGCGGCGCAACTAGGGGGAAGCGGGTAAAAAGTCAACCGGTTCGCTCCCCCTAATTTCGTCATGCCGGACTTGATCCCGCATCCATCGCCGCGGCGACGTCATGGACCCCGGATCAAGTCCGGGGTGATGAAGAGGATTACCCAGCCAGCGCCTTTTGCCGCCGCCGCTGCACCGACGAACCATAACCCATCGCCTCGCGATATTTGACGACGGTGCGCCGCGCGATGTCATATCCCTCGGCCGACAATTTCTGTGCGATCGTCTCGTCGGAGAGGATCGCTTTTGCATCCTCGGCCTCGATCATCGCCTTGATCCGGCTCTTCACCGCTTCGGCCGACACCGCGCCGTCGCCCTCGGTCGCGGCAATGCCCGACGAGAAGAAATATTTGAGCTCGAACAGCCCGCGCGCGCAGCTCAGATATTTGTTGCTGGTGACGCGGCTGACGGTCGATTCGTGCATCCCGATCTCTTCGGCGACCTGGCGCAAGGTCAGCGGGCGCATATGCGCGACGCCGTGCAGGAAAAAGCCCTCCTGCTGCTTGACGATCGCGCTCGCGACCTTGACGATCGTGCGCTGGCGCTGGTCGAGCGCGCGGACGAGCCAGTTCGCGCCGGCGAGTTGTTCGGAAAGCCACGCCTTGCTCTTCGCCGCCGCGCCCTGCGCAAGTTCGGTATAATAGCGGCGATTGACGAGCAGGCGCGGCAGGGTGCCGCTGTTGACCTCGACCGCCCAGCCCTTTGCGGTCTGGCGCACATAGAGGTCGGGGACGACCACGGGCGCCCCTTCGCCGCCGAATTTGAGCCCGGGCTTCGGGTCATAACCGCGCAGTTCGCGGATCATGTCGGCCAGATCCTCGTCGTCGACGCCGCAGATGCGCTTGAGCTGAGGGAAGGCCCCCTTCGCGACGAGGTCCAGATGCGCGATCATTGTCGCCATTGCGGGATCGTAGCGGTCGGCCTCGCGTGCCTGGATCGCGATGCATTCGGCAAGGTCGCGCCCGCCGACCCCCGACGGGTCGAAGAGCTGGATTCCTGCGAGCACAGCTTCTACGAGCGCGAGCGGCACCCCGAGCTGCGCCGCGAGTTCGGTAAGGTCGGCGCGCAGATAGCCCGCCTCGTCGATCAGCGCGACGATCTGTGCCGCAACGATCGCCTCGATCCCGTCGAAACGCTCGCCGACCTGCGCGAGCAGATGGTCGTGGAGGGTGCCGTCATGGTCGGCAAAGCTGTCGAAATCGATATCGTCGCCGGAACCCGAAAGGCCGACCGAATCGCTGGCGCTGTCATGGTGAAAGCGTTCTTCGCCGAAATCGACGTCGAGATCGTCGGCGGTGCCCGCCTCGGAGGACAGCGCCTTGTCGGTCCCGGTCTCGCCCGAGAGGGCAGCGGCCAGCGGCTCATCGCCGGGTTCGTCGGGGCCGCTATCGTCGCGGTCGCCCGACGCGGTATCGAGCAGCGGATTACCCTCAAGCGCCTCGGCCAGATAGGATTCGAGTTCGAGGTTCGACAGCGCAAGCAGCTTGATCGCCTGCTGCAGCTGCGGCGTCATCACCAGCGATTGCGACTGGCGTAAATCGAGGCGCGGACCCAACGCCATCGGCGACTAGAGACTCACAGAGAAAAGCCCTCGCCGAGGTAAAGGCGGCGGACCTCGGGGTCGGCGACGAGCTCTTCGGGCGAGCCCGCGAGCAGCACTTTGCCATCGTAGATGATGCAGGCGCGGTCGACGAGGTCCAGCGTCTCGCGCACATTATGGTCGGTGATCAGCACGCCGATGCCGCGCGTCTTGAGGTCGGCGACGAGGTCGCGAATGTCGCTGATCGACAGTGGATCGATGCCCGCGAACGGTTCGTCGAGCAGCATGATCGACGGATTGGCCGCAAGCGCGCGCGCGATCTCGGCGCGGCGCCGCTCGCCGCCCGACAGCGCCATCGCCGATGCCTCGCGCAGCCGCGTCAGGCCGAATTCGTCGAGCAGTTCCTCGAGCCGGCGTTCGCGCGCGACCTTGTCGGGCTCGGCGAGTTCGAGCACCGCGGCGATATTCTGTTCGACGGTCATGCCGCGGAAGATCGAGGTTTCCTGGGGCAGATAGCCGAGGCCGAGGATCGCGCGGCGGTACATCGGCAGGGTCGTGATATCGGCGCCGTCGAGCATGATGCGTCCGGCGTCGGGCTTCACCAGCCCCATGATCGAATAGAAGCAGGTCGTCTTGCCCGCGCCGTTCGGACCGAGCAGGCCGACGACCTCGCCCTTGCCGACCGACAGCGACACATCGGAAAGGACGACGCGTTTGTCATAGCTTTTGGCGATAGAGATGACTGCCAGACCATTGCCCGCCGCCGCGTCGTCGCGGACATGCGCCCGGTGTTCGGAGATCCCGTGATCCCCTTCGGCAATCGTGGTCGCGGTCGCGTCGTCGGTCATAAACTGGTCGGTTCCGTTCTAGCCCCCAAAGCGCGCGTTACCCCAGCGACGCGGCGAACGTCAATCTGGCAAGATTTTTGCAGGAATGAATTGCCTTCGTGGGCGGGCGTGGCGCCGGATCAATGGCCTGCCTGCGCCCCACGCTTCACTCCCGACAGCGCGAGCTGGTCGTCGATCGCCGCCATCAGCCGCGCCAGCGCCGCCTGGTCCTTCGCCTCGGCGCGCGCGACGAGCACGTCCTGCGTGTTCGAGGCGCGCAGCAGCCACCAGCCGTCGTCGGTCATCACGCGCGCGCCGTCGGTGCGGTCGACCGTCGCGCCCGCCGCGGCGAGCCGCTCCAGAACCTCGTCCACAATGGCGAATTTGCGGACCTCGTCGACCTGGAAGCGCAGCTCGGGCGTGTTGACCATAGCGGGCATCCCACCGCGCAATTCGGCCACGCTTTTGCCGAGTTTCGTCGCTGCCTCGATCAACCGGACCGCCGCGTACGGAGCGTCGTCATAGCCATAATAGCGGTCGGCGAAGAAGATATGCCCGCTCATCTCGCCTGCCAGAGGCGAGCCGGTTTCCTTCATCTTCGCCTTGATCAGGCTGTGGCCGGTCTTCCACATCAGCGGCCGGCCGCCCAGTTCGGCAACGCGGTCGAACAGCGCCTGGCTGGCCTTCACATCGGCGATGACGGTCGCGCCGGGCCTCTCGTCCAGCACCGCGGCGGCATAGATTTGCAGCAGCTGATCGCCCCAGATCACCCGGCCCTCGCCATCGATCGCACCGATACGGTCGCCGTCTCCATCGAAAGCGACGCCGAAGTCGAGGCTCTTCTCCGCGACCAGCTTCTTCAGATCGGCCAGATTCTTCTCTTCGGTGGGATCGGGATGGTGGTTCGGAAAATGGCCGTCGATATCGGTGTAGAGAAGATGATGCTCGCCCGGCAATCGCGCGGTGAGCTTCTCGATGACGGTGCCCGCGGCGCCGTTGCCGGCGTCCCAGCCGATGCGGAAAGCGCCGCCCGCGAACCCCTCGACCAGCCGGTCGACATAGGCGTCGACGATATCGATGCTCTCGGCCGTGCCTTCGCCTTGCTCCCAGTCGCCCGCGGCGGCGAGTTCGCCGATCCGCTGGATGTCGGCGCCGAAGAACGGACGCCCCTGAAACACCATCTTGAAGCCGTTATAGTCGGGGGGGTTGTGGCTGCCGGTTATCTGTATGCCGCCAGCCACCTCTTCGGTTGATGCGGCATAATAGAGCATCGGCGTCGGGCCGATGCCCACGTTCAGGGCATCGACCCCGGCGGCATTGATCCCGTCGATCAAGGCGTCGGCGAGCATCGGCGACGAGAGCCGGCCATCATAGCCGACCGCGATCCGCTTGCCGCCGGCGCGGCGGATGAGCGTCGCGAAGCCGCGGCCGATCGCATAGGCGTCCTTGTCGGACAACGTGTCGCCGACGACCCCGCGAATGTCATATTCGCGGAGCATCGTCGGGTGAAAGATATGCGTCATGGCTGATCCTCTTGCGCGGAGAGAGGCGGGGTTCAGGCGGCAGCGAACAGGTCGCCGTCGGGATGGAACCGCTCGCGCGCCGGAAGGTTCAACCCGCCCATCGCCTCGCGCAGTTCCTGCCGCGCGACGACATGGCCGATCCCCATGCCGCCGAGGTGCGCCTTGTCGAGCAGGGTCAGCCCGGCGGGGAACAGTTCGCGGTAGATGACGCGCTCGCCCAGGCCCGGAATGACGCGAAAGCCGACACGGCGCGACAATTGGTTCAATGCCTCGCCGACACGGCGCATATTATGCGCGTCGACATGCTGGAGGCGGTTGCGCAGAATGATCCAGTCGATCGTCCGCCCGTCGCTCTTCGCGCGCGCCTTGCGTGTGTCCCAGATCAGCTCCGAGTAAAAGCTGGGGCGCACGACCTGGAAGGTTTCGGGATCGACCTGCCCGATCAGGTCGAAATCGATGAAGCTGTCGTTGATCGGTGTGACAAGGGTGTCGGCGCTCGTCGCGAGATGGCGCGCGAAGACGTCGTCGCGGCCCGGGGTATCGGCGATGAAATAATCGACGCCTTCCGAAAGCCGCGCGACCTGTGCGTCGAGCTCCTCGATCGTCGATCCCTCGAACACCTCGAACTGCGGTGTCGGCAGCTCGATTTCGCGTCGCTTCGCGGTGTTGGTGCGATTCTCGAGATAGCGGTGGAAGGTGCGCTGGCGCGGGTCGAGGTCGAGTCCGGCGACCCGCCAGCCCTGACTCGCGAGCGCGACCGCGAAATGCACCGCGCAGGTCGATTTACCCGTCCCGCCCTTTTCGTTGGCGAAGATGATCCGATGGGGCGCGGGCGTCGTCATGAGCGTTGCGATTTTCCTGTTGGCGGCGCATGGGGGCCGCATGGGCGGTGTCGTTGCGCCGCCAATATCGGAGGGCGAGCGAGCGTGCAAATCATCCGTGACATCGCGATGCTGCGCCGTGCCGTTTCGGCACTCCAGCAGGGCGGCAAGAGCGTCGCGCTCGTCCCGACGATGGGGGCACTTCACGACGGCCATCTGTCGCTCGTCCGAATGGGCAAGCGGGTCGCCGACCAAGTCGTCGTGTCGATCTTCGTCAATCCGACCCAGTTCGGACCGAACGAGGACTTCGCCGCCTATCCACGCGACGAGGCGCGCGACGCGGCGCTGCTTGCGCAGGAAGGTGTCGCGCTGCTGTGGGCGCCCGACGTCGCGACGATGTATCCATCCGGGCATTCCACGCATATCGAGGTCGCCGAACTGGGTGCCGATTATTGTGGCGCGGCGCGCCCCGGCCATTTCGACGGCGTCGCGACCGTGGTGTCGAAGCTGTTCAACCAGGTCGGCGCCGACGTCGCGATCTTCGGCGAAAAGGACTGGCAGCAGCTTGCGATCATCCGCCGCATGGCGCGCGATCTCGATTTCGCGATCGACATATTGGGCGCGCCGATCGCGCGCGATGCCGACGGCCTCGCGCTGTCGTCGCGCAATGCCTATCTGTCGAAGGAACAGCGCGCCGCGGCCGTCGCCTTTCCGAACGCCTTGAAGGCCGCGGCACAGGCGATCGCGAACGGGGCCGGCGTCGCCGGCGCGCTCGCCACCGCGGAGGCGGAGATCGTCAGGGGCGGCTTCGACAGCGTCGATTATGTCGCGCTCGCCGATGCCGACAGCCTTGAAAGGCTGACCGAATTTCGGAAGCCCGCGCGGCTGCTAGCCGCCGCCCGAATGGGAAAAACGCGTCTGATCGACAATCTTGCGGTCGGTTGATTAACGTCGGAAACGGCGGATTCCCGTACAATTCCGACTATTTCCACAAAAAAGTCCGGCCATCGTTAACGTTTTGTTGACCATAAACCGCAAATTTGGACCCCGAGGTCTCCATGTGGGGTGGAGGCAAAGGGGGTTATCATGGCGAACAGTCTGAAGTCTGCCCAATATCTGATCGAAAGCCGTCTGCTCGACGCAGCGCGCGGCGACGCCAATGCCTATTTCGATCTGGGCATAGCCTTTTCGACCGGCACCGGCGGGGTCGATGTCGACCTGATCCAGGCGCATAAATGGTTCAATCTGGCCGCGCTCGGCGGTAATGTCGAAGGCCAGCAGTGTCGCGCCGACCTGTCGGACGAAATGTCACGCGACGAGATCGCCGAAGCGCAGCGCCAAGCGCGCGCCTGGCTCGACGAGACCGCCCGGCGCCCGGCCGCGCGGCGCTTTGCGGCCTGATCTTTCGAAAGTTGCTTCATCGTCATGCCGGGCTTGATCCGGCATCCACCAGCGGCAACTGAACCCCCGGATCGAGTCCGGGGTGACAGAGGAGCGAGCTATTCTCGGCGCTTGAACGGCGTCTGCCCTTCCAGCCATTCCATCTCGACTTCTTCGGCGCGGCGTTCCTGTTCCAGAAAGTCCGCGACCGCGCGGCGAAAGCCCGGATCGGCGATGAAATGCGCCGACCAGGTCGCGACGGGGCCGTAACCGCGCGCCAGCTTGTGTCCGCCCTGTGCGCCGGCCTCGACGCGGGCGAGGCCGCGCGCGATCGCAATGTCGATCGCGCGATAATAGCATAGTTCGAAATGCAGATAGGGGATCTCGGCGAGGCATCCCCAATAGCGGCCATAGAGCGTATCGGCGCCAAGGAAGTGCAGCGCGCCCGCGACCGGACGGTCGGCATCGTCATAGGCGATGAGCAGGATGATCCGGTCCGCCATGCGCTCGCCCATCAGGTCGAACGCTGTGCGCGTCAGATAGGGATGCCCCCATTTGCGCGCGCCGGTGTCCTGATAGAAAAGCCACATCGCGTCCCAATGCTCGGGACGGATCGTATCGCCGGCCAATTCCTCGATCCGCAGGCCCTCAACCGCGCGCAGCCGTTCCTTGCGAAGCTGCTTGCGCTTTTGCGCATTCAACGTGGCGAGAAAATCGTCGAAGCTGCCGTAGCCTGCATTGGCGAAATGGAACTGGATATCACGGCGGACGAGCCACCCGGCTTCCTCGAACAAGCGCATCTGTTCGGGCGCGACAAAGGTCGCGTGCGCCGACGACAATTGATTCTGCCGCACGACCGCCTCGGCGGCGCGAAGCAGCAACAGCGCGTCGGCCTTGTCGTTTGCCAGCAGGCGCGGCCCGGGCACCGGCGTGAAGGGCGCCGCGATCTGCAGCTTGGGATAATAGTCGCCGCCCGCGCGCGCCCAGGCGTCCGCCCAAGCATGATCGAAGACATATTCGCCCTGGCTGTGCGATTTGAGATAGGCGGGCGCGGCCGCCACGAGCGCGCCGTCCGCATCCTCGACGAGCAGCGGCGCTGCCTGCCAGCCGGTGCCCGCCCCGACGCTGCCCGAATCCTCGAGCAAAGACAGGAAGGCATGACCGACGAAGGGATTGCCGCCGTCGTGAAGCGCGTCCCACGCCGCCGCATCGATCGCGGCGACGCTGGTCCCGAGCGAGATCGTCCGTGCGGGCTGGTCGGCTTCGGCCACCGGAGTCCTTAGGCGGGCTTCACCGCGACGATCGCATCGGCCTCGACCGCCGCGCCGAGCGGCAGCACCGCGACGCCGACCGCGGCGCGCGCGTGGCGGCCCGCCTCGCCGAACAGCGATTCGAACAGCTCCGACGCGCCATTGGCGACCTTCGCCTGGTCGGTGAAGGCGGGTGCGCTGTTGACGAATACGCCGAGCTTCACGACGCGCTCGACGCGCGACCAGTCGCCGCCCAGCGCCTGCCCGATCTGCGCGACGAGCATCAGCGCGCAGCGGCGCGCGGCGTCATAGCCGCTCGCGACATCGGTATCGTCGCCGAGCCGGCCGGTCACGACCTGCCCGTCGCGGAACGGAAGCTGGCCACTGATGTAGAGAAGGCCGCCATGCTCGACGGCGGGCACATAGGCGGCGACCGGCGCGGCGGGCTTCGGCAGTTCGAGGCCGAGGTCGGCGAGCTTGGCGGCGATATTGGACATGATCGTTCCTTTATACAAGTTCGATGACGGGAGCCGGATTATTTTCGGCGAGCCGCGCCAATATCCAGTCCTGCGCAGCCTTCCAATCGTCGATTCGCGCATGGGCATGTTTGGCTGGGCGCACCTTGTCGGCGATCGCGGGCTCGCCGACCAAATGGAGCCGCCAGACATCGGGCGCCTCGATCGCGACCGAATGATGGTGATTTGGCAGATCGTCGATGAATATGGCGACCGAAGGTTCGCGCTCCTCGATCAGCGCGCGCACGGGCTCGCCCTTGCCGCCGCGGCTGCCGATCACCGGCGCGTGGAAACCCAGCGCGGCGAGCTGCTCGCTTCGCGCTGCCTGATGGTCGGGGCCGACGTTGGTGAGCACGACGATGTCGGCATGCTCGCCGATCGCCGTCATCGCCGCGATCGCGCCGGGAATTTCGGTCTGCCGCCCCATCTCGGCGCGGAAGAAACCGTCGAGCAGCGGCCAGACCTCGGCGGCTTCGAGCGGCGTGCCGCATTCTTTTCGCTTCAGCGCGCCCGCGAAGCTCGCATCCTCCATGCGGAAGATCACGCCATGCGCCTCGTCGACCCACTGCGCGAAGGGGACGACCATGTGCATCAGCACCTCGTCGCAATCGGTGATGACCAGGGGGCGGGAGGGCGGGCGGGTCATGCGTCTATCCTTTGGTTTCCTTCGAGGCGCGCCGCGGCGGCTGCGATGGCTTCGGGTTTGATATCGAGGGCCTCGGCACAGGCGAGCAGATCGGCCTCATAGGCGGTGAGGAATGACAATATCGCGGCGAGCGTCGCACGCTGGCTGATCGAGGCGCGGAGCGAATCGGGGTCGAGCCCGGTCATGCCGAGCAGCCGTTCGGCGCGCGGCTCGTCGCCGAGGATCCAGCCAAGCGCGTGGAGCGCCAGCGCCGCGTCATCTTCCAGCAAGCGTCGATTTCCCTTCACCGCGATGCAATTGTGTCGAGCGACCGATTCGCCTAATCGGGCCGCGCATACAATGTGGGGAAGACAAGTCACATGGGCAAGACCATCCTGGTCGTCGAGGATAACGAGCTGAACCTCCGCCTGTTCTGCGACCTGCTCAACGCCCATGGCTATCAGGCGCATCCGGTGCGCGACGGGCGCGACGCGCTGGCAAAGGCGCGCGAGGTGTCGCCCGACCTGATCATCATGGATATCCAGCTGCCGCACGTCAGCGGACTCGATCTGATCGGCCAGATGAAGGCCGACCTCAGCTTGCGCGCCGTGCCGATCATGGCGGTGACCGCCTACGCGGGAAAGGGCGACGAGGAACAGATCCGCGCCGCCGGAGCCGAAGCCTATGTTTCGAAGCCGATTTCGGTGATCAAGTTCATCGAAAGCGTCGGCGCCTTCGCCTGACGCCCTCGACAACGATTCGACGGGGCAGCGCGCGGCCGACCGGTTTGGACTGATTGCTACTATTGTCAGCATGACAGCTTTGGAAGCAGCTCCCGACCCCCAAGCCGCCCTTCGGGCTATCCCCGGCAATCCTCGATCACGCGGCCGATTTCCGACTGCACCGGCAGGGTCAGCGCACCGCTGGGCGATTCAAGGGCGAAGCGGCCGCGGCTGAACGCAATGCGGTCGAGGCGGACGTCGCGACTCGGTACCGTCGCGCTGCCGCCTTCGAAGCGGATCTGGTCGGTGCCGGCGCTGGTGCGCAGTGCGACATTGCCGTCGAGCGCCGAGGTCAGGCGGATCCCGCCGCCGGCGCAGCTCATCGTCAGCAACGGATTTGCGCTGCCGCTCGGGGCGAAAGTCGCGGTGCGGCTGCCCGCGTCATAGCGCCATCCGCCAGGATCGACCGCGCGGTCCTCCCAACTCTTGCCCGGTGTCGGCAAAGGGGCTGGTGCCGGAGCGGGCGTGGGGGCGGGGCGGGGTGGCGGCGCGGTTGGCGTCGGCACCGCGGCACAGCCAGCCATCAGCAGCGCCATCGCAGCGCCAACCGCACAGTTCGCTTTGTTACGACCGAAAATTCGCCCGCTCAAAATCCCGACTTTCAGAAACCTCGCCAATCGATCACCTCGTCCAGTTCCACGCGCGGCACGGGCCACTGATTCACCGCCTCCGCTTCGTCGGCGTAGCCGATCGCGAGACCCGTGAACAATATCTGGTCCTCGCCGAGGGCCAGCGTCTCGCGCACGGTGGCGCCGTACATCGCCCAGCATTCTTGCGGGCAACTGGCGAGGCCGTGCTCGACGAGCAACAGCATCACCGACTGCAGCCACATGCCCATGTCGGCCCATTGCGGCGGTCCCATGATGCGCGAGCAGTGGAGGAAAAGCATCACCGGTGCGCCGAAACCCCGGTAATTTTCCATGAACCGAGCGAGGCGCGCCGGCTTGTCTTCGCGCGGGATGCCCAGCGAGGCGTAGAGTGCTTCGCCGACGCCGAAGCGGCGGCTTTCCCAAGGATCGGTCAGCCCCTTAGGGTAAATGTCATATTCGGGTTGATAGCCGTCGCGCCCCATCGCGATCCGCGCCGCGACGGCATCCTTGACCCGCTGCCACGGCTCGCCCGTCACCAGCGTCACCTGCCAGGGCTGGAGGTTGCCTCCCGAAGGCGCGCGCTGCGCGGCGGCGAAAATCTGGCGAAGCACGGCCGGATCGACGGCGCGATCGGTAAAGGCGCGGACCGACCGGCGCCGGTGCAGGGCGTCCGCGACCGAGCAGGGAAGAGCGTCACTCGTTGGCATATTTATCCTCTCGTCGTTTCCCGAACAGCAAGCCGCGTTCGAGCCGGGCCTTGAGCTGCCGATAATAGCTTAGCAGGAAGACGTCATCCTCTTCGGCGACGGGGCGGCCGATCTTGCCGCGAATCGTGTCGGCGACCTCGCGCATCGCGCGCGGGTCGCGGGTGCGGAGAATGCGTTCGAGTTCCTGCAGTTCGAAAATTCCATAGACCGAAAGCTCGGCGTCGCTGAACGTCATTGCCGTGGCCGCGGGCTGACTCGCGACGATATCGCTATCGAGCTTCGCGCGCTGCGCCATCACCACCCAGGTGCCCGAGATCAGGTCGCCCATCCGCATCCGGTCGCGGTTGAACAGCAGGAACAGGCTGAGCGTCAGCGACCAGATCACCCCGGCGAGGATCGTCCAGCTCGACACCATATCCTCGGCCGCGCCGATACCGAGCATCATCAACGGCAGAAACAGCTCGAGTTCGCGGATCAGGTTGCGCGCGACGACCGCGTCGGCGGTGAGCCGCCCGCCATCGCGCGCGACGACCCGAATACCCATCAGCCGTTTGCCAGGCGTCGCGGCGCGCGCACCAAGCTCGAAGCCGATGAACCAGAAGGTTCTGAGCACGAAGGCGCCGAGCATCCACACGACGACCGCCACGTCGCTTTTCACCGCGACCCCGATCCAGAGCATCAGGAGGGTGAAGAGGAGCAGAATCAGGTTGATGAGGACGAGATCGACGATCAGCGCGCCGAGTCGGAGCCCCGAACTCGCGATGCGGAGTTGCAGATCGACGCCCTCCGGCGTCACGAATTCGCGGAGCTTCTTTGCCTGCGCCAACCGCAGCTTGGAACTGGCGGTCGCCGTCATGCGACATCCTCGCGGCGTGGGATATAATAATAGGCGAGCCAGAAGAGCAGCATCACCGTCCCGATGCCGTACCGCATCCATGTATCGGTGACGAGCTGGCGCCCGAAGCCTTCGAGCAGGCCGGCGACGAACAGCATCAGGATGACGCCGACCATCACCTTGCCCGCGGTCCGTCCGGCATCCGACGCCGCTTCAAGCCGGCCGCGCGCGCCGGGAAACACGACCGCGGTGCCGATGCGCAGGCCCGCGGCGCCCGACAGCGCGGCGGCGAACAGCTCGGTCGTGCCGTGGATGAACAGCCAGCCGCCGAAATCGACCCCGAGCCCCTTGCCCGAAAACAGCGCGAGCATCGCGCCGAGCGCGATGCCCTGATAATATTCGAGCATCATCGTCGGGATGCCGAACGCGAAGCCCAGCGCGAATGACATGATCGACACCTGGCTGTTATGGGTGAAGAGATAGGTCGCGAAGATGTGGAGTCCGCTTTCCTGGTCTCCGCCGCCCTTGCCGTGCCCGAGCGTCGAGCGCAGGAACTCGACCGTCGCATGCGGGTCGCGGCCGCCCGACATCTCTTCGGGAACGAAATTATAATACCATTCGGGATTGCTCGCGACGAGCGCGTAGCTGGTGAGGGCGCCTAGGATGATTACCAGCGCGATGATCAAAGTTTCCTTCCACACCGCGCGCACCGCGGCCGGCCAGTCGTAGCGGAAGAAGCGGCGGATTCGGCTGCGCCGCGTCTCGCGCACCCCATAGACAAGGAAATAGCCGCGGATCGACAGCGCCTCGAGATGATCGAGAAGCGCCTTGTCGAGGCTGGTCGCCCGCGCGGTCGACAACGAGGACAAAGTCGCGCGATAAAGGATCGGGAGCTGGAGCAGCTCGTCGCTGGTCAGTGCTGCGGCGCCTTTTTTCTCCAGCTTGGTCAGCAGCAGGTCGAAGGCGATCCAATCGGTCTCGCGCTCGGCGCGGAAGCGGCTGGTCGAAAAGGCAGGGAGTTCGGCCGCGCTCATACGCTGCCGGCCCGCTTGATGCCGAGATAGGCCTCGACGACCGATGCTCCCATCGCGTCGGCGGGCACCTCGATGACGTCGGCACCGAGCCGTTGCAGCCGCGCGATGACGAGCTGGCGGTCGCGCAGCATCGCCGCCGCGACGTTGGCGCGGGTGACGTCGGCGGCGCTTTCGGGGCGCTGTCGCTCGACCGCCTCGACCTCGTCGTCGCGGATGACGACGAACAGCAGGCGGTGCGTTTTCACCAGCCGGCCGGCGGCGCGGATCATCAGGTCGGCGCTTGTCGCGTCGGTGAATTCGGTGAACAGGATGATCAGCGAGCGACGGTTGAGCGACGCTGAAAGCGTCGTCAGCGCGAGGGTGAAATTGCTCTCGACCGGCGCATAGTCGATCAGGCTCGCCGCGCGCTGCAGCGCCGGGAAATCCTGTACGTGCATATAGGCAGGGGTCAGCGCCTGCGGCTTGGCGGCGAAGGAAAAGAAGCTGATGCGGTCGCCGAGCTTCAGTCCGGCATAGGCGAGCAGCAGCGCCGCCGACACCGCGCGGTCGACGCGCGGGACGCCGCCGACGGGCTCGGCCATCGTCCGCCCGGCGTCGATCGCCAGGATCACGCGATTGTCGCGTTCGACGCGATATTCCTTGGCGAGCAGCTTGATGTGGCGCGCCGAGGCGTTCCAGTCGATCGCGCGCCGGTCCATCCCCGGCTGAAATTCGGCGAGCGCTTCATATTCGCTGCCTTCGCCGCGCAATTGCTGCTGGCGGAGGCCGAACCAGCTATCGCGCTGGAACAGGCGGCTGCCCTCTTCGGTCACCGCGCGCAGGCTGGGAACGATCGCGACGCTGCGGCCGATGGCGAAGCGGCGCTGTTTCCATACCAGACCCAGCGGGCCGGCCCAGCGTATCCACAGCGCTTCTACAAGGGCCTGTCCGCGCCGCGATGCGGTGAGCGGCAGGGTGCGGACGAGCGCGGCGGCGTCGGTTGCGCGCGTCACATCGCTCGCGAGCCGGCCGCCGGGGGCGAGCCGTTCGTCGAGCGCGAGCGCGATTTCCGCTCGCTGCGGCACGGTCGGTCCGCTCGCGACGAGCCGGAGGTCGAAGCTGTCGCCGACCCCCGCCTGGTGCGGAAGCCGGACGTCGAGCGCGAGCCGGCGCGGACTGGCGCCGGCCATCGCGTCGATCAGCAGGCCGACGAGAACCAGGCCGATCCATGCGGGCGCGATAATCCACAGGCCGGGCCGGACCAGCCCGAGCGCCAACGCCAGGGGGGCACCGAGCAGCAGCAGATAGATCGCGCGCCGCGTCGGATAGATCACCGGGGCACGTCCTCGCGTTCGATGAGGTCGCCGACGACCTGTTCGACGCTGCGGCCCTCGATCTCGGCGGCGGCTGAAAGGATCAGGCGATGGCGCAGCACGCCCGCCGCGAGCCGCTGGACGTCGTCGGGGATCACATAGTCGCGCCCCTCGAGCGCCGCGGCGGCGCACGAGGCGCGCGCGAGCAGGGTTGCGGCGCGCGGGCTGGCACCGCACGCCAAGTCGGCGCTCGCGCGGGTCGCACGGATCAGGCGGACGATATAGTCGACGATCTCCTCGGCCAGCCGCACGGTCGCGATCGTGTCGATCGCGGCGGCGATCGCTTTGGCATCGGCGATCTGCGCGACGCCGAAATCACCGACTGCGGGGCTTTTGAACCGCCCGCCATGGTCGGCGACGATGCGGCGTTCCTCGGCGGCATCGGGATAATCGACGACCAGCTTGAACAGGAAGCGGTCGAGCTGCGCCTCGGGCAGCGGGTAGACGCCCTGCTGCTCGATCGGATTCTGCGTCGCGAGCACGGTGAAGCGCGGGCTCATTGCGTGCGGCTCGCCGTTGATCGTGACTCGCCGTTCCTGCATTGCCTCAAGCAGCGCAGCCTGCGTTTTCGGCGGGGTGCGGTTGATTTCGTCGGCGAGCAGCAACTCGGTGAAGATCGGCCCCTTGGTGAGCGTGAAGCTCGACGTCTGAAAGTTGAACAGGTTCGAGCCGAGGATGTCGCCGGGCATCAGGTCGGGGGTGAACTGGATGCGCCCGAAATCGAGCCCGACCGCGCGGGCGAAGGCCTGCGCGAGCAGGGTCTTTGCCGTGCCCGGGGGGCCTTCGAGCAGGACGTGCCCCCCGGCGAGCAGCGCGATGGTGATCATGCGGGTCAGCGGACCCTGCCCGAACACGACCTTTGCCACCTCACCTTCGATCGCGGCGCCTAACGCCTGGACGCTTTCGATGTCAGCCGTCACGCAACAATTCCTTTCTGATGTCGTGGAGCGCCTGCGCGTCGCTCAAAAATTCATGCCGGTTGCGGGCGAGCGGCAGGCGCCGTGCGATCGCGGAAAACAGCGTCTCGCCCTGCAGCCGGCGGTCGATCCAGCTATCGATCGCCGGGCCGTCGAGACCGGCTGGCGCATGCAGCCGGCGCGCGATCGCGCCGCGCTGGCTCGCCACATAGGCATCGGCCCCGTCGAGTTCGCGGCGGGCCTGGCGGATAAGGTCCGCACTGTTCGCGATCAGCGCCGCTTTCGAGATCGGGATCGCGCGGCCGGGCCTCAGCGCCGGGCCGAAGCGCACCCAAGCCTGCCACAGCGCGAGCAGGCCCGCGGCGATCAGGCAGAGCGTGATGCCGATGAACGGCGGCACGAACGCGAAGCGGAGCAGCGAGCGCTGGCCGCCGAAGCCGTTGAGCGTCAGATCGAAGGCGATCGCATCGGCATCGGCATCCTCGGCGACCGCGTCGATCAACAGTGCGGCGGCGCGCGCTTTATCGTGCGATGCGAAGGCCAGATTGTCGATCAGGTCGGGGTCGGCGAGGATATAGAGGTCGCGGTTCGTCGTGCGGGCCAATATTGCACCGCCGTTCGCGCCCGCGATCAGCGGCTCGATCCCGTCGCCGTCGACCGTCTGGGCATTGGCGGGCAGGTAGACGGTGAAGGATCGCCCCGCGATACTGGCGGGGACTTTCTGTGCGTGCGTATCTGCCGACCGTACGCGGACCTCGCCGAACCGGCTTGGAGGCAGCAGCTTGCCATCGGGCGTGGATGCGAAGCCCGGCCCGGCCCAGCCCGGCTTCCTCTTCTGATTTGGCAGGTTCAGTGTTCGCCACTTGGGCAGAACGACCAGCACGCGGTCCTCCTGCTTGCTGATCAGTTCTTCGATATCCGCGGGCTTGCTGGTCGGCGTCGGGGTCAGGATCAACAGCGGTCCCGATTCTTCGTCCCCTGTCCCGACCCGGCGGCGAAGTTCGACGTCGGCGCCCGCGCGTTCGAGCAGATCGACGATACCGGCGTAGCCCGGCGCCGCTTTCGACAGCGCGTGACTGCCGCCGTCCTTGCCGCTCGACAGCTCCGGGCCGAGCGCAATCAACGCCCATAGCGCGATGAAGGCGATCAGCCCGATCACGACAATTCCCGCCATCACGAGCGGGCTGAAGCCATGATCGCCGGCGCGCAGGCGGCTCATGTCCGCGCCCAATTCCTGGGAATCGTCATTTCGGCATAGGCGCCGCGACACTCCTGCCATGCGTTTTCGTCGATCGAGCGGCCGCCGAACAGGCTGATCTCGACCGCGCGGGCGATCCGGCTGAAGGCGTGGCGCGCGACCGAGGGCAGATCCTCTGCCGCGGCAAGCTCGCGCGAGGTCATCGCGGGGCGGACGAGACCGGGGCGGCGACCCTCGATATCGTCGACGCTGCGATAGAGGAGCAGATGCACGGCTTCGGCGAAACGACCGGCCGCGGCGAGTGCGTCGGCGTCGGCAAGCCGCGCGCGCGCGGCGCCGGCTTCGGCCTCGCCGATGCTCTCCTCCGCTTCGAGGTCGCGGCGTTTGCGAGCGAAGCGGAGATTGTCGACCCAGTCGGCGAAGGCGGGCACGAAATTGTAGAGAATGAGCAGCAACAAGGCCGCGGCGCCGATCCACAGCAGGGGCTTTATCGCCGGGGCGGTCCATTGGAAAAAGTCGCGCAGCCAGCCGAGATCCCATTGCGGAAATTCGGGCGGTGGCGGTTGTGCGGGAAAGGCCGTCTGGATCTCTCCCCCCGCCATCGTCTGGCCATAGCCGGGATCGACGAGTTCGGGATCGATGAGCCAGCCTTCGCCGTTTCCCGCGCTCGGCGTTTCGGCGGCCGCCGACGCCTGGGCGATCCACAGCGATATCATGTTGAAAAGAGTGCCCCGCCCTGCTCGGTCATCAGGAAGGTGGTAGCGCGAGGCGCCGCGAGAAGGCAAGAGGTGCTTGCGCGCCAGACGGCCCCGTTATAGCGCGCCGGACCAGACATGATGGTTGCATCGGCAACCATCGGCGAAGCGGATGGAGACGATCGGTGGACGCGGCGCAGGCAGTACATGAGAAATTCCTTGCGGCGCTTGCAGCCGGATCGCTCGCCCGCGGGGCTGACGCGCCCGATCCGGCGGCGGCCGGACTGTCGCGCGCCGAGGCGACCGACATCTTTCTGTCGCAGTTGACCAGCCGCCAGATGGATCGTTTGTCGCGCCACTTGCAGGCGCGGGGCGAGGGTTTCTACACGATCGGCTCGTCGGGGCACGAGGGCAATGCCTCGGTCGCCGCGGCGTTGCGCGTCACCGACATGGCGTTTCTCCACTATCGATCGAATGCGTTCCAGCTTCACCGGTCGCGCCAGCTTCCGGGCGGTACGCCGACGTGGGACATGCTGCTGAGTTTCGCGGCATCGAGCGAGGATCCGATCTCGGGCGGCCGGCACAAGGTGATCGGGTCGAAGCCGCTCAGTATCCCCCCGCAGACTTCGACGATCGCTTCGCACCTGCCCAAGGCGGTCGGCGCGGCCTTCTCGATCGCCATTGCGCGGCGGCTGGGCCTGGAGGGCTGTACGTTGCCCGACGACGCTGTGGTCCTCGCGAGCTTCGGCGACGCCTCGGCGAACCATTCGACCGCGCAGGGTGCCTTCAATACCGCGGGCTGGTCGGCGTTCCAGGGCTCGCCGATGCCGCTCATTTTCCTGTGCGAGGACAATGGCATCGGGATTTCGACGCGCACCCCCACCGGATGGATCGAGGCGCAGTTCCGGCACCGCGCGGGCCTGCATTATATAAAGTGCGACGGCACCGACCTCGCTTCGGCCTACGCGGGCGCGAAGGAGGCCGCCGATTATGCGCGGCGGACGCGCAAGCCCGTGTTCCTGCACATGGACACGGTACGCCTCTACGGTCATGCCGGGTCCGATGTGCAGGGCGCCTATCTGCCCAAGGCGCTGATCGAATCGGACGAAGCGCGCGATCCGCTGCTTGCGGGCGCGGCGCTGATGGTCGAACAGGGCTGGATGTCGGCCGCCGAGATCGCCGATACCTATGACGAGATCGGCGCGACGCTGGCGCGGCAGGCCGAGGCGGCGATTGCGCGGCCAAAGATCACGACGCCGGCGCATGTGATGGAAAGCCTGATTCCGCCGAAGCGCGAAGTGGTGCGTGCGAACACCCCGTCCGACGACGACCGCAGGGCGATGTTCGGCAGCGATGCACAGGCGATGGACAAGCCGATGCATATGGCGCGGCTGCTGAGCTGGGCGCTCGCCGACCTGATGCTGGCGCACAAGGAAATCGCCGTGATGGGCGAGGACGTCGGGCCGAAAGGCGGCGTCTACAACGTCACCGCGAAACTGCATCAGCGCTTTGGCTCGGCGCGCGTGATCAACACATTGCTCGACGAACAGGCGATCCTCGGGCTTGCGATCGGTATGGCGCACAACGGCTTCGTACCGATGCCCGAGATCCAGTTCCTCGCCTATGTTCACAATGCCGAGGACCAGATTCGCGGCGAGGCGGCGACGCTCAGCTTCTTCTCGAACGGCCAATATACCAACCCGATGGTCATCCGCATCGCGGGGCTCGGCTATCAAAAGGGCTTCGGCGGACATTTCCATAATGACAACAGCCTCGCGGTCTTCCGCGACATTCCCGGCGTCATCCTCGCGGTGCCGTCGAACGGACGCGATGCGGTGCATATGCTGCGCGAATGCGTGCGGCTGGCGCGCGAGGAGCAGCGCGTCGTCGTCTTCGTCGAACCGATCGCGCTCTACATGACGCGCGATCTGCACGAGGAAGGCGATGGCCTCTGGACCAGCGTCTATGAAGCGCCGGGCGCAGGGGTGCCGATCCGCTTCGGCGATGTCGGGGTGCATGGCGATGGGACCGACCTTGCGATCGTGACCTACGGCAATGGATATTATCTGTCGCGGCAGGCCGAGAAATTGCTCGCGGCCGATGGGGTCAAGGCGCGCGTGATCGATTTGCGTTGGCTGGGTCCGGTCGACGAGGACAGGCTGGTCGCCGCGGTCGGCGATGCGAAGCGCATCCTGATCGTCGACGAATGCCGCATCACCGGCTCGCAGAGCGAGGCGCTGATGGCGACCTTCGTCGAGCGTGCGCCCGACAAGAAGATCGCGCGCATCGCCGCCGACGACAGCTTCATCCCGCTTGGCAAGGCGGCGACACTGACGCTGCCCAGCCGCGACAGTATCGTTGCGGCGGCGAAGGAGCTCCTCGCATGAACTCGCGCAAGACCGCACTCGTCGTTGCGCCCGGCCGCGGCACCTATGGCAAGGGCGAGCTCGGCAGCATCGCGCGACTTCACGGTGCGCGTTTCGCCGATCTGATCGCGAACTTCGACGCGCAGCGCCGCGAGCGCGGGCAG
>JAEWIL010000169.1 GCA_023387085.1 Pseudomonadota bacterium
GCTCGCCGAGGCCCATGGCGACACCGCCACCTTCGTTGTCGATGCCTGCCAGCTTCGCATGAGCCATAATGCCGTGCGCCGATATCTTGCGCTCGGCTGCGTTGTGCTGATGACGGGATCGAAGTTCGCCGGCGGTCCGCCGTTCAGCGGCATCGCACTGGTTCCCGGCAGCGTCCGCGATCGCGCGCGCCCGCTACCCGAGGGTTATCGCCGCTTCGGGGCGCGCGCCGAATGGCCGGCGGACTGGCCCGGCGCCGATACGCTCGCCGCGTCGGGAAATTTCGGGTTGCTGCTGCGCCTGCAAGCCGCGATGATCGAGATGGAGCGCTTTGCCGCGCTGCCCGACGAACAGATCGCCGAGGTCATTGCGCGCTTCAGCCATCATGTCATGCGGATGGTCAAGCGACTGGAACTGGCCGAGGTACCGGGCGCGGGCACAAGCTGCCTCGCGACCGAGACGCTGCGGACGCTCGACCTGTCGGCGCGCTGGCCCGACTGCGATTTCGATTCGGCCAAGGCGATGCACGGTCATATCGCGCGTCATTCGCGCCAGTGGCTCGGGCACGAGATTCGGCTGGGCCAACCGGTCAAGACCCACCAGATGCCGGGTGGAAGTGCTGCGGGAACGCTGCGCCTGTCGCTCTCGATGCCGCTCATTACCGATCTCGCGGAGCTACCCACAGCGGCGCTCGACACGCGGCTCGACCGCGACCTGTCACTGGTCGGGGCCGCGATTTCGGCTGCGGCCTCGGTGACGCTCGCAAGGTCCCGGCCGGCCCCCATCGACTGATCGCGAAAGTCGTTCAGGAGCGAGGCAGGCCGGGGCAGATTCGTCATTCCATCCCCCTGCGCGCACGTCCCATCGTGGAAATCGGCCATTTCGGCAGCGCTTTCCGTGCGCCGTTCGTTGGCTCTTTATTATGACGAAAAATATCGCCCTCTCCCGCCCCGCCATGAGCGCGATTGCCGCGTTCCTGGTTCTTTCCACCCCCGCCGCTTTCGCGCAGGAAGCCCCGACCGTCACGATGACCCCGCCGGTCGCACCGACCACCGTCCCGGCTCCGGTTCAGGCCCCGGCAACCACCGCGCCCCCGGCTGCTACCACCTCGGCACCGCAGCCGGTCATTCGCGTCCCGTTCGACATCGCGCCCGCCGAGCCGGCGCCCAAGGCCGCAGAGCCCAAAACTGCCGCGACGCCGGCGCCGAAGCGTGTTGCCGCCCAACCCCGCGAAGTCGCGAAACCGCGCGAAGCCGCGCCTGCCCCCGTTGCACCGCGCGAGGCAGCCGTCCCGGCCGCCCCTGTCGCTGCTCCTGCGATGGCGGAAGCGGCGCCGGTCACCGAAGCCGTCCCGATGCCGGCCGCGCCCGTAGCCGAAGCAACGCCCGCATCGGTCGAGCGCTCCACAACGAGTGACGACACCCTGCCTTGGCAGATTGCCGGTGGTGCCGCTGCATTGCTGCTGGTCGGCGGCGCTGGTCTTGCCTTCGCCCGCCGTCGCCGCGCGTCGAGCGACGTCTGGGAGTTCGACGAAGCACAGCCCGACGCCGAATGGTTCCCCGGTGCCGCTGCAATCGCCGCCGAACGGACTGCCGAGCCCGCTGCCCCTGAACCCGTGGTGCCGAAGACGACGCTCACCTCCGTCGCCTCGCCGAGCGGCAGCATGGGCCGCCACGAGGCGATGGCGATGGCGGGTCCGACGCCCGACAATCCCTTCGCGACCCTGCAGAAGCGTCTCGCTCGCGCCCGCTTCCTGGACCGTCAGGAACGAGCCGAATATGACGCGACGCTTGCCGAGCAGAAGGATCTGCGCCGCAAACCGGTAAGCGCGTGGGAAATCTCGCAGCGTGAAGTCCCCGCCGCCCCGGCGGAGCAGGAAGTCCGCCGCCTCGAACCCGGCCGCGCCCGCAAGGATCTGAAGCCCGGCTGGAACCGTAACTAGGTCCGGAAATCGCCAGACAAAAGGGCGGTGCCGCGAGGCACCGCCCTTTCTCTTTGTCGCAAGTACGGCGGGCAGACCCGCCGGACCCGAACTGAATTACTTCAGTTCGACGGTCGCGCCGGCGGCGATCAGCTTGGCCTTCAGCTCTTCGGCTTCGGCCTTGTTCACGCCTTCCTTGACGGCCTTCGGCGCGCCTTCGACGAGCGCCTTGGCTTCGCCGAGGCCCAGGCCGGTAATCGCACGGACTTCCTTAATCACGTTGATCTTGTTGCCGCCATCACCCGTCAGGATGACGTCGAATTCGCTCTGCTCTTCGGCAGCCGGGCCAGCAGCGGCAGCAGCCGGAGCGGCAGCAACAGCAGCGGCAGCCGAAACGCCCCACTTTTCTTCGAGCAGCTTCGAAAGCTCGGCAGCTTCCAGAACGGTCAGCGCCGACAGGTCTTCAACGATCTTTGCGAGATCAGCCATGTTCATTCTCCATCAGAACCGGGATATCCCGGTAGTAGGTTTCAAGGGTTAGTTCTAAATCACGCTGCTTCTTTGGCGGCATATGCGCCAAAAACCCGCGCCAGCTGGCCTGCCGGGGCTGCGGCAATCTGCGCAACCTTGGTGGCCGGAGCCTGCACCAGACCAACGATCTTGGCGCGCAGCTCGTCGAGCGAGGGAAGCGAAGCAAGCGCTTTGACGCCATTCACGTCGAGGACCACGTCGCCCATGCCACCGCCAACGATTTCAAGCTTGTCGTTGGTCTTGGCAAATTCCACGGCGATCTTCGCAGCCGAGACCGGATCGGTCGAGGTTGCGAGGGCCGTGGGACCGGTCAGCAGTTCGCCGATACCGGTGTAGGACGTGCCATCGAGCGCGATTTTGGCAAGACGGTTCTTCGTGACGCGAAAGTCGGCCCCCGCATCGCGCATCTGCTGGCGCAGAACCGTCGACTGGGCGACGGTCATGCCGAGGTTGCGGACGACCACAACCGAGGCGGCATTTGCCAGCGTAGCGTTCAGCGAGGATACGGCTTCGGCCTTTTCCGTACGATCCATGCCTATACTCCACTCATCTGCCTGGATGCCCGCGCACCGAAGCGCGCGCGCCGCCGGGCGGCTAACACACGCAAATACGGGCACAAGCCAAGGCTCGCCTGCATTCGCGCAACGATGTCCGATGGGGTCGGTCAAGACGCGTCGCCTGTTCTAACAGGCGGGCGACCGAAAAAGACTGTTCCCCGTCTCGGCTGGAAATTAAGAAGGGCAAATCCCCTTCACCAACTGTCTCGGACGGAATCGCCAAGGCCGAAGCCCGGACGACACGGGCGCTCCAATAGCGATACGAGCGCGCGAGTCAAGGGCAACCGGCGGCAACCGGCGGAAAAGCACGGTTGGCGCGCGGACCGCGTGGTTCTAGGACGCAAGCATGAAGATCAGAGCCTCCACTCCTGCCGATGGCGCGCGCGTCGTCGAGATCTGGCGCGAAGCGGTCGATGCCACGCACGACTTCCTGACGCCCGAAGACCGGGCGGCGATCGAGGACGAGGTCAGAGGGTTCCTTCCCGCCGCGCCGCTGTGGCTCGCGGTCGAGGAGAACGACCGGCCCGTCGCCTTCATGCTGCTCGACGGCAGCAGCATGGAAGCGCTGTTCATCGACCCGTCCTGGCGTGGTAAAGGCGTCGGCAAATCTCTCGTCGATCATGCCGTCGCACTCCACGGCGCGATCACGACCGAGGTGAACGAGCAGAACGATCAGGCGGTCGGCTTCTACCGCCACATGGGTTTCGTCCCCACCGGCCGATCGGAGCGCGATGGACAGGGCCGCGCCTACCCTTTGATTCACCTTCGTTTTTCGCCGCAAAGCTGACCCCCCACCACGACCGTAACGAAAATTGCGGCGCCCTCTTGCGTAAAATATATTAAGATATATCTTAGACGCATCAAATCGCTTGAAGGAGTTTAAGATGCGACATGGAATGAACCGGCATGGGTGTGACGAACGCCGTGCCATCCACCGCGCGATGCATGAATTCGGGCGCGAAGCGATGCGCCACGGCGGACCCGGTTTCCGCCACGGCGGCTTCGGCCGCGGTTTCGGCGGACGGTTTCGCGACGACGACGAAGGCCGCGGGCGCCGCCGGCGGATGTTCGACAGCGGCGAACTGCGGCTCGTGCTGCTGAAGCTGATCGCCGACGAACCGCGCCACGGCTATGACCTGATCCGCCAGATCGAGGAGCTGACCGGCGGCGCCTATGCGCCGAGCCCCGGCGTGATCTACCCCACCCTCACTCTCCTCGGCGACATGGGACAAATCGAGTCGACCGACAGCGACGGAGCAAAAAAACTGTTTGCAATCACCGATGCCGGCCAAACCGAACTCGACGCGAACAAGGATGCCGTCGACGCTCTGATCGCGCGGCTGACCGAAGTCGGCGAAGAGCGCCAGCGCACCGACAGGGCGTCGGTTCGCCGCGCGATGGGCAATCTGAAAGCCGTGCTGATGAATCGCCTCGGCGACCGCGACCTTGACGAAACGACCCTGCATCAGGTCGTCGCGCTGATCGACGAGGCCGCGCAGAAGATCGAGCGTCTGTGATGGTGGGCGTGATCGCGAACACCCCGACCGCGCATGCCAGCAAATATCTGCAGCAACTGTGCAAGCACTGGCAGCATAATCTGGCGGTCGAATTCACGCCGGAACACGGCACCGTGATCTTCCCGAAGGATGCACGCGGCGCCACTTGGGCCGGCGATGCACTGGTCACTTTCGATGCCGGCCCCGACGCGCTGTCGGTCCGCATCGATGCGAGCAGCGACAAGCATGCCGAAGCGATGAAAGGGGTGGTCGCCCGCCACCTCGACCGCTTCGCCTTCCGCGAAGCGCCGCTCGCCTTCGACTGGGCGGCCGCAAACTAACTGAAACGGAGACCGGAGCCTACCACATGGCGGGCTTCGATCCTATTAGATGCCGCCCCGTATCAGCCGGCGACGGCGTTGCGCCGCGCGTAGAGGAAATAGGCGGCCAGTCCGCCGATGTTCCAGATCGCAAACCACAGCTGCGTCTTCGCCGGCAAGCTGAAAAACAGGTAGATGCAGCCCAGCACCGCGACGCCCCCGACCAGCCACGGCATCGGTGTGCGGAAGGTGCGCGGCGCCTCGGGCGCGCGCCGCCGCATGATCAACATGCATACCGACACGGCGGTGAAGGCCGCAAGCGTGCCTGCGTTCGCCAGCGCGGCAAGCTCGTCGAGCGGAATGAAACCGGCCAGAATCGCGACGACGATCGCGGTGAAAATGGTGATGCGCACCGGCGTCCCGCGCGACGACAGCTTGGCAAGGCTGCCGGGCAACAGCCCGTCTCGCGCCATGGTGAAGAAGATGCGGCTTTGCCCGAAGAAGAAGGCAAGGATCACCGTCGGCAGCGCAACCACCGCCGAGACCGCAAGATATTTTGCGGCCGTGGGCTGTCCGAGTTCGCGCAGGATCAATGCCAGCGGCTCGGGGCTGTTTGCGAACTTGCTATAGGCAATCGCCCCGACTGCCGAAACGGCGACGAGGATATAGATGGCGACGCAGGCAAACATCGACCCTACGATCCCGATCTTGAGGTCGCGGTTGGGGTTCTTGGCTTCCTCGGCAGCGGTCGCAATCGCGTCGAAGCCGTAAAAGGCGAAGAAGATGATCGCCGCGGCCGCCATCACTCCGCGCTCGACCCCATCGGGGCCAACATGCTTTGCAAAGCCGAACGGGCTGAACGGTTCGAGATTGGCGGCGTCGAACGCCGGCAGCGCGACCGTCACGAAAACTGCCAGCGCGATCAGCTTGACCACAACGAGCAGCGCATTGACCGTCGCGCTTTCGCGCGTGCCGTAAAGCAGCATAGCCGCGACAACTGCTATGATCGCGATCGCGGGCAGATTGACGAGGCCGCCCAGTTCGGGGCCCTGCATCAGCGCCATCGGCACCCCTGCCCATGCTTGCAGCAGCGGCGCCGCATAACCGGACCAGCCCACCGCAACCGCGCTCACGACAAGCGAATATTCCAGGATCAGGCTCCACCCGACGATCCACGCGATCAATTCGCCGATCACGACATAGGAGTAGGTGTAGGCGCTGCCTGAGGCCGGAATCATCGTCGCCATTTCCGCATAGGCGAGCGCGGCGCAGGCGCAGATCAGACCCGCCACGAGAAACGAAAGGATCACTGCCGGCCCCGCCTTGTCGGCTCCAACGCCGATCAGCGTCAATATCCCCGTGCCTACGATCGCCCCGACACCCAGCGCTATCAGATGCGGCCAGCTCAGTGTGCGTGCAAGACCGGGGCCGCCCTGATGTTCGGGCACGATGGCTTTGCGGCGCAGCAGGCTGTCGGACATGCAATCCCCCTTGTTACTTTATTGCGCCCTTGTGGAACCGCGTCGCGGGGAAGGCAAGATGCCCTTATGCCGTTCGCCGCCGCAGACGGAAGGAATAAAGCGTAAGGCACGCAGCGAGCATCGTCGCGAGAGCATAAGCGAGCGGGACCGAATAGAGAACGGTACGCGCGCCAGCTATGGCGCCGCCGACGAGCGCTAACCACAGCCCGAAATGATGAAGCCACCGTCGGTCGCCCTCTCCGCTCAGCCGGTTCGCGATCTTCTGCCCCATCTGGACAAGCGTGCCGGTCATGTAGGTGACGCCAACGACCGCGCCATCGCTCCCCTCCAGCGCGGCGTTGACGACCCCCATCGACAGGGCAAGGCATGCGATCGCCGGCCAAAGGGCACCCTCAATCCGCAACGCTGTCGCGCCTGCCAGCATCAGGGCAGCAAGCGACAACACGGCGGTCGCACGAGACGACTTGGCGCGGGCTGCCAATAACGAGCCCATGACGACACCCATCAGGAACAGCACAATCATGGATCCCGCGAACAGCCCCGCGCGCTGCCATTCTGCCGCCCCGACCGCGAGGCGCGTCGAATTGCCCGTCATGAACGACACGAAAAAACCGCCCGATTCGACGAAGCCGGTGGCGTCGACGAACCCCGCGAGGATCGCCACGCCAACCGCAAGACGCCGATAGGAACGGTCGAACCGGATCATCGGCGGATCACAGCAGTCCCTCGATCGCCTCGGCGAGCGCGACGTCGCGTTCCGATAAACCCTCGGCATCATGCGTCGTCAACAGGATGTCGACGCGGTTATACACATTCGACCACTCGGGATGATGGTCCATCTTCTCGGCGATGATCGCGACGCTCGCCATGAAGCCGAAAGCCTGCGCGAAATCGTCGAATCTGAATTGGCGGGTGATGCCGTCGCGCACCGGCTCGTGCGCCCAGTCGGGAAAGCGTGCGAACAGCGCGGCGCGCTGGGCATCGTCGAGTTTCTGGACCATCGTCTTCTCCGGCTGGTAAAGGGCGTTCCGCCGCCATAAGGAAGGGCGCGATGACCGACAAGAGTTCCCCGTCCCGACTCCCGACCGGCTGGACCGGCGTCGCCCCCGACGCCGACGCCCTGTTCGTGATGGCCGAAGCCGCGCTCGCCCAGCTTCCCGAAATCTTTAGATCGCACATTTCGGACCTTGTCATCGAGATCGCGGAATTCGCCGACGACGAGACGCTGAAGGCGCTCGATATCGAACATCCCTATGATCTCACCGGCCTCTACGAAGGCCGTCCTCTGACCGAGCGCAGCATCGACCAGAGCGGCGGCATGCCCGACCGCGTCACCCTCTATCGCATTCCGATCCTCGTCGAATGGATCGAAGGCGGCGAGGCGCTCGACTGGCTGGTGCGCCACATATTGATCCACGAGATCGGGCATCATTTCGGGTTCTCCGACGACGATATGCACGCGCTCGAGGCCATGGCGTGAGCGCGCGTTCGCGCGCGGGGGGCGTGAGCGAGCTTCTGCGGCTCGACAAGGTGGCGTGCATCCGCGGTGATCGGCTGCTGTTCGATGGGCTGTCGCTGGTGCTGCACCGCGGCGATGCGCTGTGGCTGCGCGGCCCCAATGGCGCGGGCAAGTCGAGCCTGATCCGGCTGGCCGCCGGGCTGCTGCGCCCCGCCGCCGGGACGGTCGAACGCCGCGAGCGCGTCGCGCTGATCGACGAGGCATCGGCGCTTGACCCCGAATTGCCGTTGCGCCGCGCGCTCGATTTCTGGGCACGGGTCGATACCGTCGACGGCCATGCGGTCGACCGCGCGATGATCGAGATGGCGCTCGGCAACCTCGCCGAGGTGCCGGTATCGATGCTCTCGACCGGCCAGCGCAAGCGCGCCGCGATGGTGCGCGTCATCGCCAGCGGCGCGCCGATCTGGCTGCTCGACGAGCCCGCGAACGGCATGGATGACGCCGCGCAGACGCGCCTTGTCGCGGCAATCGCGAAGCATCGCGCGAACGGCGGAGCTGTGCTGCTCGCGTCGCACTTCGCGCTCGGCATTCCCGATTTGGCGGAGCTGGAAGTGGGGGCACTGGTTTGAGCTCATATCCGTCATTGCGAGCGCAGCGAAGCAATCTCCGGCGCAGGCCACTGCGCGAGCTGGATGGCCGGAGATGGCCGCGTCGCTACGCCCCTCGCAGGGACGAGGCTGGATTGTGACCGCGCTCCTGGCCCTCTTCTGGCGCGACCTGCGCCGCGCGTGGGGCAGTGGGGCGCTATGGCTGCCAGTGGTCTTCTTCCTGCTTGTCGCGACCGCCTTTCCGTTTTCCGTCGGCCCCGATGCGCCGCTACTCGTCCGCACCGGTGGCGGAATGATGTGGGTGGCCGCCTTGCTTGCGGCCCTCCTCCCGATCGACCGGCTGGTAAGGCCCGATCGCGAAACGGGCGTACTCGATCAGCTCGCGGTGCGTGGTTTCGCCGACGAGCTCGTCGCGGCGATCAAGATTGCAGCCCATGCCATCGGTTTTGGTCTGCCTTTGCTGATCGCGCTTTTGCCCGCGTCGGCGCTGCTTGCGCAGGACCCCGGGCGGCTGGAAACCCTCGCAACCGGCATCGCCATCGCGATCCCGGCCCTCGCCTCGCTCGCCGTGCTCAGCGCCGCGCTCACCGCAAATCTGAAGGGCGGTAGCGCGATCGGCGGATTGCTCGTCCTTCCGCTCGCGGTGCCGATGCTGATCTTTGGCGCAGGAATGCTCGATCCCTCCGGCCGGGGCGCGATCAAGCTGCTCGCCGCGTCGAGCCTGTTGCTCACCGTCATCGGGCCATTCGCCGCCGGTGCGGCGCTCCGGGGTCTTCGCGAATGACCCGCCAGTCGCTCGCGCACATCACGCTCGTCGGGCGCGATTATGACGAGGCGATCGATTTCTATGTCGGCACCTTGGGCTTCACGCTGGTCGCTGACGACTATCAACCCGCGTAGGACAAGCGCTGGGTGCTCGTCGCTCTCGCCCTTCCAATTCCGCCTTCAGTCAGAAGTCGAACTGCGTTCGCAGCCCGAACGCGTCGGCCGAGTAGTCGCGGTCGCCATTCGCGGCGCCGATTGCGGCATTGTCGTACATCAAATGCCCGTAGTTGGCGGTGACGCGGACATAGGAGATCGGCGCCCAGACGACCGAAACGCCGACCGTGCGTTGGCGGCCGCCGACGATTCCGGCGTCGGTGAGGTCGAGATGGTCGTAACGCGCGTTGACCTCGATCGCCCCGGGGCCGCCGTCGGTGATCGGCCGCCTCGGCGACAGCCGGTCGAAGGCACCGTCCCTATATCCGCGGCTGTCGCCCTTGGTCAGCACATAGCCGACCTCGGCATAGCCGCCGAAGAAGGTCGGGTTGGCAAGGCCCGGACGGCTCGCCCGCTGCCAATAGCCTTCGCTCGCGACGTGGAACGGCCCGCTCAACACCGCGCCCTCGACGCCCAATCCGCGCTCGTTGGCGACAGTGAAAACGCCTGTATCGACCAGACGCGCGTCGGTGGTGTGAACGAACGGCCGCGGCGCATAGCGCACCCCGCTCGGCCCGTCGTTGAGTTTGCGCCAGTGCGCCGAACCGGCAAGATGAACCTGTGTATCACCGAATTTCGGCATCCACACGGCGCGTGCATCGACGCTGACACTGTTGTCCGAATCGCTGAGCAGATCGTTGGCATTGTCGCCGAAGACGCCGCCCTGTAGCAGGAATTCCTTGCTCTTATACTGACCCGACAGACCGACCCGACGCTTGAAGTTGAATGCCTGCGTAAAAGACGCGCGCTCGGCAAAGCTGGTGAACAGATCGCTCGTCAGTTCCTCGAGCGACCAAAAGGGCTTGATCTGCCCCGCGGTTACCGAGAAGGGGCCCGGGCCATAGGTCAGATAGACGTCGGTCAGTTCGACCCCGCTGTTCGCGAGATCAGCCTCAATCCGATAGGCGAAACCGCCCGGGACTTTTCCGTCGAACCCGATGAAGATACGCCGGAACTCGGTCCCGACGCCGCCCCGCGCCTTGGTGACGCCCTCAGGCGCGTCGATGCTCGCGACATCGACCTGCATGCGACCGCGCGGCTTGAAGCTCCAGCCATCGGCGGTCTTGATCTCCGGCGCCCCTTTCCAGACGATTTCGGTCGCGGGCTTCGCGGTGACCGAAGGCGCGGTCGCGGGGGCGGGCGCAGGCGTCGCCACGGGTGTCGGCGCGGGCTGCCCTGTCGCGGTATCGAGCCGGGTTTCGAGCGCCTGAACCTGCGCCTTCAGCGCCTGAATCTGCGCGCGCAGATCGGCCGCCTCCTCCGCGCTCATGGCCTGGGCATGTCCCGCCTGCGGCAGGGCGAACATCGTCGTCGCCAGAAAGGATGCGGTCAGAAGGGGACGCATGAGGCCATTGCTCCACTGTGATAGGTGACAATCTCGTCGCGCTCCTATGACCGCTGCATGACAGTTGCACGTCATTTCCATGACATTTCTGTTTCAGGATACGTTTTCACTCTCCCCTATTCGCCCCCTTGTCTGCCCGCCGCGAACGGCTAAGGACGTGCCAGCTTTCTGGGCCAGTTTTTTCCGGCAACCTTTTCGGTTGCCCCTTTGGGAGACCATCATGACGATCAAATTTGACGGCCGTGTTGCCATCGTGACCGGCGCCGGCGGCGGGCTTGGCCGTGCCTATGCGCTCGAACTGGCGCGGCGCGGCGCGAAAGTGGTTGTAAACGACCTCGGCGGTGCGCGCGACGGCACGGGCCATTCGGACGCGGCGCTCGCCGTCGTCGAGGAAATCCGCGCCGAAGGCGGAACCGCCATGTCGAACGGCGGCAGCGTAACCGAATATGACCATATGGCCGAGATGGTCGCGAAGGCGAAGGCCGAGTGGGGCAGCGTCGATATCCTCATCAACAACGCCGGCATCCTGCGCGACAAGAGCTTCGCGAAAATGGAGCCCGCCGATTTTGACCTCGTCGTGCAGGTCCATTTGATCGGTAGCGCCAACGTCACCAAGGCTGCATGGGATGTCATGCGCGAGCAGGCCTATGGCCGCATCCTCATGACCGCCTCTTCAACCGGTCTCTACGGCAATTTCGGTCAGGCCAATTATGGCGCCGCGAAGCTCGGTCTTGCCGGTCTGACCAAGACACTTCACCTCGAAGGCGCGAAATACAACATCCGCTGCAACACGATCGCGCCGGTTGCCGGCACGCGCATGACCGAAGATATCTTCCCGCCCGAACTGTTCGAGAAGTTCACACCCGAAAATGTCGTTCCGGCCGCGCTCTATCTGGTCAGCGAGGATGCGCCGACGAACATGATCGTCGGGGCGGGCGCCGGCGCCTTCCATGCCGCCTATGTCACCATGACCCCGGGCGTTGCGCTGCCCGAAGGTGAGCGCACCCCCGAGGGTGTCGCCGCGGCCTGGGACAAGATCATCGACCGCAATGGCGAGACGGTGCCGCAGTCGGGCGCCGAACAGTCGATGGCGGTGATGAAGGCCTTGCAGGCGTTGGGCTGATCAGACAACCCTCATTGTGGCGAAGCCATGGGGGGATGGCAGCGGCGCAATCGCTGACGGAGGGGCGTTAGCGCAGACGTGGCGGCCCCTCCACCACCTTCGGTGATCCCCCCTCCCCGCCGCTCCGCGGCAGGCAGGACTCGCAGTGCCACACTGTATTGACACAGCAATACGCCCATGCCATAAAACGCGCGGGGCAAGGGGATCGGACCTGGAAGGACGACCCCGATGTATAGTGAAAGCGACCTGCAAACCGCGGTCGATGCGAGGATATTGACGCCTGAGGCCGCCGCGGCCTTTCGGGCGCATATTGCATCGGTACGCGAAACCCCCGGAGCGGACGAGGAATCCTTTCGTCTGATCACCGGTTTCAACGATATTTTCGTCAGCATCGCGGCGGTGATCCTGCTCGTTGCGGTGGCCTGGATCGGCCAGTCGATCCATACCGCGCTCGCCGGCGCGTTCGTTGCGGCATCGGCTTGGGGCCTCGCCGAATATTTCACCCGCCGCCGCCGCATGGCGCTGCCCAGTATCGTTCTCGTCCTCGCCTTTTCGGGCGGCATCTTCGCGGCGATGGTCGGGTTTCTCGTCAAGCATGGCGAGGATATTTTCGGCAGCGCCATCGGCGAGACGACCGGCGCCGCGCTGATCGGCGCGATGGCTCTGGTCACCGCGGGAGCGACGTGGTTCCACTGGAAGCGCTTCATGGTGCCGATCACCGTCGCCGCCGGGACCGCCGCGCTCGCCGCCACGGCGGTTGCGCTCGTTCTTGCCATAACCGGTGTTCCCAGCCCCGACGGCACGCTGCCGATGGCGCTCGTGTTGATCGCCGGTCTCGGCGTCTTCGCGCTGGCGATGTGGTGGGACAAGAGCGATCGCGCGCGCCAGACCCGGCGCAGCGACGTCGCCTTCTGGCTTCACCTCCTCGCTGCGCCGATGATCGTCCACCCGATCTTCCACCTGATCGGCGTCACGCGCGGCGACAATATCGGCAGCGGCGCCGCGTTGCTCGTTGTCGCCATCTATGTCGCGTTCGGCCTGATCGCGCTGGCGATCGACCGCCGTGCGCTGCTCGTTTCGGCGCTCGCCTATGTGCTGTTCGCGATGACCCAGTTGTTCCGCACCTTCGGCGCGGTCGAGCTCAATGTCGCGCTGACCGCCTTCGTCATCGGATCGGCGCTATTGCTGCTGTCGGCCTTCTGGCAGAACGCGCGGGCGGCGGTGGTCGGCCTCCTGCCCGACAATCTGGCGAACCAGCTGCCGGCCACGATCCGTTCGATCAGTCCCCAACCAGCTTCATAAGTTTGCGTTCGACGGGGGCGAGCACATTGGCAAGCTCGTCCCCGCGCTTCAATATCGCCCCGGCTTCGGAGACTAGGGCCCACATGCCCTGCCGGCTCCGCAAGGCGGGGCGCTTTTCTATGCGATATTCGGGACGCTCGGCGGCGCGACGGAAGGCCGAGAAGATCGCGGCGTCGCGGTGGAAATCCATCGCATAGTCGCGCCAGAGACCCGCAGCGACCATGCGGCCGTAAAGATCGAGGATACGGGTCAGTTCAGCGCGATCGAAGCCCGTCTGTAGCGGTGCAGTCCTGTTGGGGAACGGCAGCGGTGTAACGGTCCCCATCAGGCGCTTTTCCGGCTCCCTTTGCGCTGTGGCGCTTCGATCTCATCCTTCAGCGCATCGCGCTCGGCGACCAGCATCGCGAGCTGCTTCTGCATCTGATCGAGCTGGCATTGCAGCAGTTCGATCTTTTGCGTCGCAGGATCGAAGGTTTCGCTGCATGGGGTGCCATAGGGCACGAACTCGCGCGCATATTCGGTCGCGTCGAGCAGCGTCGAACGCGCCGGAATGCCGACCATGACCGCTCCCTCCGGCACATCCTTGGTCACCACGGCGTTGGCGCCGACCCGCGCGCGCGCGTTGACGGTGACGGGGCCAAGAATCTGCGCCCCCGATCCGACGATCACATCGTCGCACAGCGTCGGGTGGCGCTTGCCGCCAATGCCGTTCGCGGGATCCGTGCCGCCCAGCGTCACGTCCTGATATATGGAGACATTGTCACCGATCTCTGCCGTCTCGCCGATCACGACCCCGAAGCCATGGTCGATGAACAGGTGGCGGCCGATCTTCGCTCCGGGGTGAATGTCGATGCCGGTCAGCCAGCGCGACAGATGATTTACGAAGCGCGCGAGAAAGAACAGTTCGGCCTCGAACAGCCAATGCGCGATGCGGTGCATTCCGACCGCGAGCAACCCCGGATAGAGGAGAATTTCCCAGCGCGACCGCGGCGCGGGATCGCGCGCCTTGATCGAATCGAGATAGGCTATCAGCCCGTTGAACATCCGAATGTCCCCTGCGACCCTATTTCTGTACCGCGCAAGATAGATGTTTGAAGGCGGCATTTCCACCCCCGACGCACTTTATTCGTCAGCGACCGGTCAACCCGATACGAAAAAGGAGCAGGCCCTCGCTGCGCCAGCGCCGCTCTCCGTCGCGCGATGCGATGGCGGCCGCCCAGCGGTCGAGCATCAGCAAAGCCCTGTTCCCGCCGAAGGATACCCGTCCGGGTGCCTGCCGGTCGCGCGCGTCGGCGAGCAATTGCCGCGCCTGCTGCGCGCCTTCCTGAAGGCCTGCACCCCAGAGCAATCCCCAGCGCGCGCCGTCCCCGCCGCCCGACAGGCGAAACAACACCTCCCCGAAGTTGGCGGCGGCGTCACGCCGCGCGGCGTCTTCCTCGGTGAGCAACATCACCTCTGCGGCGTCGACGAGGGTATCGAGCCCGCCCTGCCCCGACCAACTCGCCTGCAATTCGGCGAGCAGCGGCTCGCCCTTGGGCAACGCTACGGGGTCGCTCGCGAGCATCGCCATCATGTCGCGCCACCAGGCGAGCTTGATCTGCCCGATCAGCGGCTCGCGCGCGTCCTGCAACAATTTCGTCAGCCGTTCGGCGAGAGCCCATAGCGCCGCGAGTGCCGCGCGCCGCTCACGCGGCACCGCCACCATCACGCGCGGATCGCGGATGTCGGGGTAGTGAGGGCTGTCAGAGCTGACGTCGGTTTCCATGCCAGCGCGCTATCATTTCGGCTTCGTCATTGCGAGCGACGCGAAGCAATCCTGAGCGGCCTTGCGCCACACTGGATTGCTTCATCGCTGCGCTCCTCGCAATGACGAGGAAATCTAAGCGCGATTGGTGATCGCCTTCACCGCCGCGATCACGCGTGGCGTGTCGACCAGTGCCGCCTTTTCGAGATTGTGCGCATAGGGTAGCGGCACATCCTCGTTGCAGACGCGGACGACGGGAGCGTCGAGATCGTCGAAACCCTGTTCCATCGCGACCATCGCGAGTTCGCTGGCAATCGAGCAGGTCGGCCAGCCTTCCTCTACGACGACGAGGCGATTGGTCTTCTTGAGGCTGGCGAGTACCGTCGCGGTGTCGAGCGGCCGCAGCGTGCGGAGGTCGATGACCTCGGCCTCGATCCCCTCGCCGGCGAGCGTGTCGGCCGCTTCGAGTGCCAGTCCGACGCCGATCGAATAGCTGACGATCGTGACGTCCGAGCCTTCGCGCATGACCCGCGCCTTGCCGATCGGCAGGACATAATCGGCCACGTCGGGCACATCGAAGCTGCGGCCATAGAGCAGCTCGTTCTCGAGGAATACGACAGGATCCTCGCTGCGGATCGCGGCCTTGAGCAGCCCCTTGGCATCGGCGGCGTCATAGGGTGAGATCACGATCAGACCGGGGACGCTCGCATACCAGGGCGCATAGTTCTGGCTGTGCTGCGCCGCGACGCGGCTGGCGGCGCCGTTGGGACCGCGGAACACGATCGGGCAGCGCATCTGCCCGCCCGACATATAGTTGGTCTTCGCGGCCGAGTTGATGATGTGGTCGATCGCCTGCATCGCGAAGTTGAAGGTCATGAATTCGATGATCGGACGCAGGCCGCCCATCGCGGCACCGGTACCCAGACCCGCAAAGCCATATTCGGTGATCGGCGTGTCGATGACGCGTCGCGCGCCGAATTCCTCGAGCAGCCCCTGCGTCACCTTGTAGGCGCCCTGATATTCGGCGACTTCTTCGCCCATCACGAAGATGCGGTCGTCGGTGCGCATTTCCTCGGCCATCGCATCGCGCAGCGCTTCGCGAACGGTCAGGCGGACCGTTGCGGTGCCCTCGGGCAGCGACGGGTCGGCAGCGCGTTCGACCGGAGCCGGCGCGACGGGCGCCGGCGCAGGCGTTTCCGCGGCCGGAGCGGGCG
>JAEWIL010000192.1 GCA_023387085.1 Pseudomonadota bacterium
GGGTCGCCTATCGCCTGTGGGAAGCCGCCGCGACGGCCGGTATGCCGCCGTTCGATCCGCCCGAGATTCACGAAAACGACCTGATGCCCGTTGTGCTCGATTGCGCAAGTTGGGGCATCGTCGATCCGCGCCAACTCGGTTGGCTCGACCCGCCGTCGCCCGCCGCGATTTCGGAAGCGAAAGCGCGACTGCAAGCGATTGGTGCGCTCGGCGACGATGGACGGATCACCGCGCACGGCAAGGCGCTCGCGGCGATTCCGCTTCCGGTGCCGCTGGCCCATATGCTGCTCGACGCGGCCCGCGCGGGCGAGGCCGACCTCGCATCGCAGCTTGCCGTCCTGCTTACCGAGCCTGGGCTCGGCGGACGCGGCGTCGATGTCGAGGCGCGGCTCCAGCGCTGGAAAGGTGTGAAAGGCGACCGCGCCGAGGGCGCTCGGCGCCTTGCGCGGCGGCTTGCCGGAATTGGCGAGAAGCTCGCGACGGAGGCCGGTCGGCTCTCCGAACGCTCGGTTGCCGGCTGGATCGCGACGGCCTGGCCCGACCGCGTCGCGCGCCAGCGTGCGGGGCAGCGCGGCGACTATCTGAGCGCGGGCGGCCGCGCCTATAAACTCGACCCGCTCGATCCGCTGGCGAACAGCGAGTGGCTCGCCATCGCCGACGCGCAGGGGCATGCCGCCGGCGTGCGAATTCTGGGCGCGGCCGCGCTCACGCTGGTCGAGGTGGAGGCGATCTTTGCTGGCCAGATCGAAACGCGTTCGGCGAGCCGGTACGACGTCGAAAGCGACCGCGTCGACCATCGCCGCGAACGGCGGCTTGGCGCAATCGCGCTATCGAGCGGGCAGATCGGGCGCAACGACGGTGCCGACGACGACATTGCCGTGCGGCTCGCCGCTGTCCGTCAGAAGGGGCTCGGCCTCATCGGCTGGGGCCCGGTGTCGCAGGCACTGCGCCAGCGCGCGTCTTTCGCGGGGCTCGACATGCTGTCGGTACCGGCGCTGGCGGACAGTTTGGAAATCTGGCTCGCGCCCTTGCTCGAAACATCGCGCGGTCTTCGCGATATCGGCGACCAGTGGCTTGCCGACGCGCTGTCCGGGCTGCTCGACTGGCCGGCACGGCAATTGCTCGAAAAGCTCGCGCCCGCTGGTTTCACGACGCCTGCGGGCAGCCGCCACGCGATTGACTATGGTGCCGACGGCGGCCCGACGGTCAGCGTCCGCGTACAGGAGATGTTCGGGCTCGCGCGCCATCCCACGATTGGCGATCCACCGGTTCCGCTGGTTCTTGCGCTGACATCGCCCGCGCACCGGCCGATCCAGACGAGCCGCGACATCGTCTCCTTCTGGGCCGGTAGCTGGTCGGAGGTCGCGAAGGAGATGCGCGGGCGCTATCCCAAGCATAGCTGGCCCGAGGATCCCGCGAACGCGCGGCCGACGCTGCTGACCAAGGCGGCGCAGGCGCGGCGCGACCGGCAATAGGCCCCTTTTCGCCAGCGTCGCTTGGCGCTAAGGCGGCGGTACAGTCACTCTGTCAGGACGACCCCGATGAAAGCGCGTATCTTCCAGAAGCCCAAAAATGCCATGCAGTCCGGCCGCGCCGGCACGCAGCGCTGGATGCTGGAATATGCGCCGTCCGAAGCGCGCAAGGCCGATCCGCTGATGGGCTGGGCGGGCAGCGGCGACACCCAGCGCCAGCTCCGCCTCGCCTTCGCGACGCGCGAGGAAGCGCTCGCCTATGCAGAGAAAAAGGGTGTCGAGGTCGAAGTGATCGAAACGCCCGTACGCACCTTGAAGATTCAGGCTTACGCCGACAACTTCCGCTAAAAAAACGGCCGCGAGGGGCCGTTTCGATCTTATTCCGCGTCGGGCTGCAGCAGCTTGTGCAGGTGGACGACGACATATTTCATCTCGGCATCGTCAACCGTGCGCTGGGCGGCAGCGCGCCAGGCCTTTTCGGCGGATTTATAATCGGGATAGAGGCCGACGATGTCCAGGTTGGTCAGGTCGACGAAGTCGGTGCCCTGCGGATCGCTGACGCGTCCGCCGAACACGAGGTGCAATTTGCTCATGGCTAGCTTTCCTTGCGGGTTAGCGCGGGGAGGGGGAGATGGCGCCCCCTACCAGCGCTTCGCCCTTACGGCAAGTCGGCTCAATCCTCGTCGTCGCGGCTTCCGCGAACGGCCTTCGGCAGGAGCGAGCCGAGCAGCGCGCCGACCGCCACGGCGCCGGCGACAAGCGCCAGCGGCTGCTTTTCGGCAACATCCTTGAGCTTGCTGTTCGCGCGCTTCGCTTGCGCCTTGCCCTTTACATAGGCTTCGCTGGCGGCCTCGCGCGCGGCGTCCGCCTGTTCGCGGCCTTTCGCGGCGAGGTCGCTCGTCGCGGCGCGCGCGCGGCCATAGCCGTCCTGGATGCGCGCCTTCGCCGCCTCGGCGGTGGCTCGCGCATTTTCGGCGGTTTTCTCTGCAAGTTCACTCGCTTTTGCGCGCGCGTCGTTGGCGGTTTCACTCAGCGGCTTCATCGTCTTCCTCCATATTTCCGTCGGCGGCGGCGTCGGATTCATCATCCCACCTTATTTTTTCAAGGGCGGCTACAGCCAGTTCCTGGACCTTCTGCGCAAGCCGCGGCACATGCTCCCTGATCGGTTCGCGAAACAGCCACGCAACACCCGCGACCGCCGCGAGCGCGATTGGCAAGCGGTTGTCGCGAAATTCCTTCCGTACGATATGCGCGGCATCGTCGGCCTTCTCGGCGATGCGGTATTTGCCGCGCTCTACCAGAGCTTTCGGTCTGAACGCCGCTTTCGCTACGTCGAGCCGGCGGTGCAGTTCGGATCGTTGCAGCATCGAGCGACGGGCGGCATTGATCAGGCGGTTGCGCGTCCGCGGCATCAGTCGTCGATCCCTTCATTGGTCAGATCGCGGCGCAGTGCGGTACGGATATCGCCATAGGCGATCTGTGCACGCCATCCGGCGAAGGCGGCTATCGCGAGCAGCACCCCGACGACGATCAGCGTCGCCAGCAGCGGCCCGACATGCGGCATCAGAACCAGGATCGCGCCGAACGCGAGCGCAAGCATAGCGATGCCCGCTGCGGACGCCGCCACCGCGCCCCAACCGGCGGTCCAGCTGACACCGTGCAGCGCCAGTTCGGTCCGCGCCTCGAGCAGCGCGAGTTCGGCCTTCGCCGTCGCCGAGAGGTTGTCAATGACATCATCGACGATCTTATCGAGCGGAACGGGCGGCGGGGCGGCTGTCGGCCCGTCAGGCGCATAGCCGTGGCTTACGCGTTCATAGGCGCGCGCATCGCCCTGCGGCGGTTCGGAAGCGGAAGGTGGCATCGGTGCGGACGTAACGGTCAGTCGTTACCCGATCCCCCCTTGAGTAGCCGGGCAAGCACGAAGCCAAGCACGGTTGCGGCACCGACGGCGATCGCCGGATTCTTCTTGACCATGTCGCGCGTCGAAGCGGCAAGCTCGTCTAGATCCTTCTTGTCGAGCGTGGTGGCGAGACCGGCGACCGTCGACGCGGCCGAGCGGGCATAGTCGCCATATTGCTTGCCGAATTTGCTGTCGACGGTGCCGGCGCTGTCCTCGAGCAGCTTGGCGAGGCTGCCGACTGCTTCGGCGGCCTTGTCCTTGCCCTTCGTCGCGGCGCCGCGCGCCCTCGCCGACGCCTGATTCGCGAGCGTCGCTGCTTCTTCCTTGAGCGAGGCGGCCTTCCTGCCGGCTTCGGATTTGATCGTGTCGCGCGTGGCGGCAAGCTGATCGCGGATCGGATGGTCCTTCACAGCCTTCACGGTCGCTGGCTTGCGGGCCGGTGCGGCCTTAGTCGCCGCTGCCTTTGCAGGCGCTTTCGGGCGGGGAGCAGCGACTTTCTTCGTCGCGGGGGTAGCGGCTTTGGCCATGGGGCACTGTCCTCTTCTTTTATCGGGTTCCGTGCCGCCGGGGGATGGCGACCGTAAACCCTTTTGGTCCTGTCCAGATATATAGCAAGGCAGGGCGAATGGTTCCATCCCCGCTCAAAATTCCCCCTTTAATTTCCCGCCTGAGCGGTTGCGCTGACGGCACGTCGCCGATAACAGGCGGGCGCCTTTCCCTACCGCCCTCGCGACAGGGCCTCAGCAGGACGACCATCCATGACCGCGATCATCGACATCCACGGCCGCGAAATTCTCGACAGCCGGGGCAACCCCACCGTCGAAGTCGATGTGCTGCTGGAGGACGGCAGTTTCGGCCGCGCCGCGGTGCCTTCGGGGGCGTCGACCGGGGCGCACGAGGCGGTCGAACTGCGCGACGGCGACAAGAGCCGTTATCTCGGCAAGGGCGTGACGAAAGCCGTCGCTGCCGTGAACGGCGAGATCGCCGACGCGCTAATCGGCCTCGATGCCGAGGACCAGCGCGAGCTCGATATGGCGATGATCGACCTCGACGGAACGGCGAACAAGAGCCGCCTCGGTGCCAATGCGATCCTCGGTGTCAGCCTTGCTGCCGCAAAAGCCGCGGCCGACGCGCGCGGCCTGCCGCTCTATCGTTATGTGGGCGGCGTCTCGGCGCGGACCTTGCCAGTGCCGATGATGAACATCATCAACGGCGGCGAGCATGCCGACAATCCGATCGACGTGCAGGAATTCATGATCATGCCCGTCGGCGCCGGCAGCATCGCCGAAGCCGTGCGCTGGGGCAGCGAGATTTTCCACACGCTCAAGAAGGGCCTGTCGGCAAAGGGCCTGGCGACCGCGGTCGGCGACGAGGGCGGCTTCGCCCCGAACCTTGCCTCGACCCGCGCCGCGCTCGACTTCATCGCGGCGTCGGTTGACCAGGCGGGCTTCAAGCTCGGCACCGACGTCGTGCTCGCGCTCGATTGCGCAGCGACCGAATTTTTCAAGAACGGCAAGTATGAGATCAGCGGCGAGGGGCTTTCGCTCAGCCCCGAGCAGATGGCGGACTATCTCGCCGCGCTGGTCAACGACTATCCCATCAAGTCGATCGAGGACGGGATGAGCGAAGATGATTTCGTGGGCTGGAAGGCGCTGACCGACCTGATCGGCGACAAGTGCCAACTCGTCGGCGACGATCTGTTCGTTACCAACCCGGCGCGCCTGGAACAGGGGATCAAGGACGGTCTCGCCAACTCGTTGCTCGTCAAGGTCAACCAGATCGGCACGCTCTCCGAAACGCTCGACGCGGTCGATATGGCGCACCGCGCGCGCTACACCGCCGTCATGTCGCACCGCTCGGGCGAAACCGAGGATTCGACGATCGCCGACCTCGCGGTCGCGACCAACTGCGGCCAGATCAAGACCGGCAGCCTCGCGCGGTCGGACCGGCTCGCGAAATACAACCAGCTGATCCGCATCGAGGAAGAACTGGGCGACATGGCGCTCTATCCGGGGATGGCGATCTTCGGGTAATGCGCTGGCGCGATGTTCACGTTGGCTTCGAGGGCGATAGCCTAAAGATTGGCGGTATCGAGATTTGGAAGCAGAGCTGGCGTCCGGTTTCGGGATTGTCAGTCGAGCTTCCTCATCCCGCACACCCCGCGCAGCGGCACCGTTTCGACTTATACGAGGCTGGGATTGAAGCGCGTCCGGTTCGGTTTGCTGCAGGTGAGCTTTCCAATGGCGTCTGGGGCTTCTACGTTCCCGACTGACGTTTTTCACTCCCCCTTCAGATATTTGTCGAACCAACCAATCGTGCGGCGCAGCGCGTCGAGCTGATTTTCGCGTTTTTGGAAGCCGTGGCCCTCTGCGGGATAGAAGATCGTCTCGACCGTGTTGCCCTTGGCCTTCAAAATATCCTCGACCTCCTTTGCCTGCCCCTTGGGCACGCGAATGTCATTCTCGCCCTGCAGACTCAGCAGCGGCGCCTTGGCGGCCTTGATATAGGTGAGCGGCGACGAGGCGTCATAGACGTCGGGATTCTCGTCCGGCGTGCCGAGCAGCGCGCGCTGATAGGCGCGGAGCAGTTCGTCCTGATCGCGGTACATGGTCCGCCAGTTGATGATCCCGTACCATTGCACGGCGGCCGCAAACTCGTCGGGGGTGCGGCCGATTGCCATCAAGGTCATGAACCCGCCATAGGAGCCGCCGAAGATGCCGACTCTCTTCGGATCGACATAGCCCGAGGCGACGAGGAAGGTCTTGGCAGCGACGGTGTCCTTCAAATCGCCGCCGCCGAGATCCTTGATATTCGCTTCCTGAAACGGCTTGCCATATCCGGTCGAGCCGCGAAAATTGGGCTGGATGACGATATAGCCGCGCGTCGCGAAGGCGGTTGCATAGCGCGAGAAGCCGTCCTGCGCCTGTCCGGTGGGGCCGCCGTGCGGCATCACGATCGCCGGGTTGCTGCCGTCGCGTTTCAGGTTGAACGGCATGGTGACGATCGCACTGATCGGAGTGCCGTCGAAGCTTTTGTAGGTGACGATCTGCGACTTGGGCAGCAGCGCGGGGGTCAGGCTCGCCATCGCCATCGGCGCGACGGTTGCCGCGCTGTCGGCGGCAAGATCATAGCTGTAGAGCGTCGTCGGCGAATCCGCGCCGCTGCGCACCACCAGCATATGGCGCCCGTCGGCCGCCACGGGTTGCAATCCTGCTACGCTGTTGCGGCCCGGGTCGAGTGCGAGGTCGCTCTTCGTCATCGTCGCCAGATCGACGCGTGACAGAGTGGAGCGCCCGTCGTTGTTGGTGCGTATGATCATCGTCTTGCCGTCGGGGGTGACGATGTCGCTCGATTGCTCCCACGGCGTTGCGGGCAGCCAGCGCCATTTTTTCGTCGCGGGTGCATAGGCCCCGGCGCGCGACTGGCCGGTCCCCTCGTCGGTCGTGACTGCGATCGCCCTGCCGTCGGCGGTCGCGCCGGTCGCCTGATAGATCGTCTTTGGTTTGCCGAGCAGCTTCGTCGCGGCGCCGGTCGCGGCATCGATCCGCCAAACCTCGCTGTCCGAGCCATCGACGTTCGTCCGGTTCGCGATGATCGCCTTGCTGCCGTCGACCCATGCCGCCGCCGCCCAATTATAGGCGGGATCCTTTTCGGTGGTCAGCCCGCGTATCTCGCCGCTGGCGTCCATCACCGCCAGATTGGTCTGCCCTTCGGATTTGAGCTTGGTGGAAAGCGCGACCAGACCGCCGGAGGGTGCAACGAGCAGCCCGGTTTCGCTCCGTTCGGGCGTGTTCGTCAGATTTTCGACCGCGCCGCCACCCGCGGGGACGCGGTAGATATCGGAATATTCGTTCCCCCCGACGTCCTGCGTGAAATAGAGCCATTGGCCGTCGCGCGACACGGCGAGGCCTGACTGGGCATCGTCGGACCGGGTCATCTGCACCGGCCAGTTGCCGTCGGCGTCCATGCGCCAGATGTTGACTCGGCCGGTCAGGTCGGTGGCGATGAAAAGCTGCTTGCCGTCGGCGCTCCACACCGCGTCGTACAGCGCGCGCGTGACACCGATGTCGTCGAGCGGCACGGGCCGCGCTTGGGGGTTTGCGGGCGAGTCAATAGTTCGCGGGTCGGTAATAGGGCGCTCGGGTGTCGCGACTTGCGCAGCGAGCGGCGAAGCGGTGGCGAGCAGGGCGGCGGTCAGGATCAGGCGCATGATCATTCCTCTCTTGTGCTGTGCGCAAGGTGCCAGAGGATGTGCTGTGTTACCAGAATAAAACGCATCGGGCTGCGCGGGCGAAGACGATGGTCGGTCCATCGATAATAGGGTGGAGAAGGACGCTTCTCCGGCTTGACGCTGCGAATCAACTCTGATTCAAGGGTCGAAATGACGCAGCGCCACAAATTACGGAAATCGATGAGCCGGGCCATAGGTCCCGCGGTGGCGCTGATCGCGGTACTCGCAATGATCGGTTACATCATCTTCGGCCCTACCGGGCTCTATGCCTGGGGCGATTACAGCCAGTCGGTGGAGAAGAAGCGCGTTGTGCTGACCGAACTTGCCAAGAAGCAGAGCGAGCTTCAGAATCGCGTCAACCTGCTCGACCGGCACCGCGTCGATCCCGATCTTGCCGACGAATATGTGCGCGAGAAGCTGGGGGTCATGCACCCCGACGAAATCGCAATTCCGCTCGACGCGACGGCGAAGCCCTGAGCGGGCGGCGACGGGCCGCTGCATACGAAAACCGCATCATGCAAGCCCCAAGCGGGCGTTGCCAAACATGGCCCGGCGCTCCTATAGGGGAGCCCTGCCGTAACGGCTAACCGTAAAGGAACCCGCCTTGGCCAAAGCCCCTGCGCGCAAGACTGCCGCGCCAAAAACTGTCGCTTCCACCCCGGCTCCCGCGACCAATCGCGAATCTCCGCGCGATCCCGCACCCTATGATGCAACGCCGGAGGAACTCGAAGCCTTCTACCGCGAGATGCTGCTGATCCGCCGCTTCGAGGAAAAGGCCGGCCAGCTTTATGGCATGGGCTTCATCGGCGGATTCTGTCTCCTCTACATCGGCCAGGAAGCCGTCGTCGTCGGCATGCAGATGGCGCTGAAGGACGGCGACCAGGTCATCACCCGCTACCGCGACCACGGCCAAATGCTGGCCTGCGGCATGAGCGCACGCGGCGTGATGGCGGAACTGACCGGACGCCAGGGCGGCCTTTCCAAGGGCAAGGGCGGCTCCATGCACATGTTCTCCAAGGAGAAGCACTTCTACGGCGGCCACGGCATCGTCGGCGCGCAGGTGTCTCTCGGCACCGGCCTCGCCTTCGCCAACCGCTACCGCGGCAATGACAACGTCTCGCTCGCCTATTTCGGCGACGGCGCGGCCAACCAGGGCCAGGTCTACGAGAGCTTCAACATGGCCGCTCTCTGGAAGCTGCCGGTGATCTACATCATCGAGAACAACCGCTACGCCATGGGCACCGC
>JAEWIL010000041.1 GCA_023387085.1 Pseudomonadota bacterium
GGCGCGGTGGGGGGCGCCGGAGGGCGCGACGCGGCTTGTCTCGAACTCGCACCAGCCATGGACCGGCGGGGTCGCGTGGTACGAGCTCGTGGTTCATTCGGGCGAGGGATGGGACTTCGCCGGCGCGAATTTCCCCGGTTCGCCCTATCCTTTCCTCGGCCACAACAAATATCTCGGCTGGACCAACACGGTAAACCGGCCCGACCTCATCGATATCTACAAGCTCGTGCTCGACGACAGCGGCAAGAATTACCGCTTCGACGGAAAATGGCGGCCGCTCGAGGAAAAGCGCGTCTGGCTGCGCGTCAAATATGGTCCGTTCGTGATCCCGGTCCCGCGGACCATCTATCGCTCGGTCCAGGGGCCGGTGATCAAAAACGCCAGGGGCGCCTTCGCGATCCGCTATGCCGGTATGGACCAGGCCAATATGGTCACCCAATATTATCGCCTCAACAAGGCGAAGAGTTTCGCCGAATGGCGCGCGGCGATGGCAGGGCAGGGCGTGCCCGCGACCAATTTCATCTATGCCGATGCCAAGGGCAATATCGGCATGTTCTATAACGCGATGTTCCCCGACCGGCCGGCGGGCTTCAACTGGCGCGGCATCTTGCCCGGCGACACCTCCGCCGATGTGTGGACGAAGACGCTGCCGTTCGACCGCGTGCCCGCGCTCGTCAACCCGCGCTCGGGCTATGTGATGAACGCGAACAACACGCCATGGGTCGCGGCGGGGCCGGGCGACGAACTCGACGCGGCCGCCTTTTCGCCGCTGCTCGGGATCGAGGACGACATGACCAACCGCGCGGTGCGGCTGATCGAACTGTTCGAGGCGTCGGGACAGATTGACGAGGCGCGGCTGAAAGCGATCAAGTACGACACCGCCTATGCGAAGACCGGCTATGCCAGGGCGTGGATCGACCGGCTGCTCGCGCTCGACACAAAAGGCGACCCGGCGCTGGCCGAGGCGCAAAGGCTGCTGCGCGAATGGGACTGGAACCTCGACGGCAAGGGCAAGGGCGACGCGCTGGCGTTGATGGTGCTGCGCCCCGCGAACGGCAGCCATTACCAGCGCAAGGCAGACCCCGATCCGCGCACCGTCCTGAAAGACACCGTCGGGCATCTGCAAGAGCATTTCGGCGGGCTCGATCCGAAACTCGGCACCGTGCTGCGGCTTCGCCACGGTGAGGGCGCGCACCGCGTCGACCTGCCGCTCGACGGCGGCAACGACACGGTTCGTGCATCGACGCTGTGGGATGTCGAGCCCGACGGGCGGCTGAAAGTCCGCCATGGCGACAGCTTCATCATGTTCGTGACGTGGGACAAGGCGGGGCAGGTGCATTCGGAATCGATCCAGCCCTTCGGCGCCGCAACGACGCGCCCCGCCAGCCCGCATTACGACGATCAGGCGCCACTGTTCGTGCAGCACCGGTTGAAGCCGGTGCTGTTCGATCCCGTGGCGCTCAAGGCCAGCGGCGCGCGCTTCTATCGGCCTTGAAAGCCTTTGGGCGCTGTCCTAAACCCCTGATACAGTGCCGTTCGGTACAGGTCGCATGCGGGCGCTTCCGTCCGTTATCCAAGAGGAAATCCATGCCCCGTCATTCCCGTTTTGCCATCGCCCTTGCCGTTTCGACCGCGCTCGTCGCCGCGGGCCCCGCGCTCGCCAAGGCCAAGGATGCGAAGCCTGCGCCGATCGCCGATCTGGTGAAGGCGGTCGACATTCCCTATCAGAGCTTCACGCTCGACAACGGCCTGCGCGTCATCGTCCATGAGGATCGCAAGGCGCCGGTCGTCGCGGTGTCGGTCTGGTACCGTGTCGGATCGAAGAACGAGCCCGCGGGCAAGACGGGTTTCGCGCACCTCTTCGAACATCTGATGTTCAACGGCTCGGAAAATGCTCCGGGCGATTTCTTCGAGCCGCTGCAACAGGTTGGTGCGACCGACAGCAACGGTACGACCAACGTCGACCGCACCAATTATTTCGAGACGGTGCCGACCGGTGCGCTCGACCGTGCGCTGTTTCTCGAAAGCGACCGCATGGGGCATCTGCTCGGCGCGGTGACGCAGGAAAAGCTCGATAACCAGCGCGGCGTCGTCCAGAACGAGAAGCGTCAGGGCGACAATAATCCCTATGGCCTGCTGCGCTACGAGATTTTCGAGAATCTCTTCCCCAAGGGGCACCCCTATCATCACAGCACGATCGGCTCGATGGCCGATCTCAATTCGGCGAGCCTTGCCGATGTGAAGAAGTGGTTCACCGACAATTACGGGCCGAACAATGCGGTGCTGGTGCTCGCCGGCGATGTCGATCTTGCGACCGCCAAGGCCAAGGTGACCGAATGGTTCGGCGACATTCCGCGCGGCCCGCAGGTGAAGGCGCCGCAGACGTCGGTCCCGACGCTGCCCGCGCCGCTCGCGAAAGAGGTCAAGGACCTGATCCCCACGACGCGGCTTTATCGCATGTGGGCGATTCCGGGGCTCAACGACGCCGAATCGGTGCCGCTGCAGATGGCGGCGGCGGTGCTCGGCGGGCTTTCCTCGTCGCGGCTCGACAATGCGATGGTCCGCAAGGATCCGGTCGCGGTCAGCGTCGGCGCCGGCGCGCAGACGCTGGAGGACGCGGGTTTCCTGATCGTCCAGGCCGATGTGAAGCCGGGGGTCGATCCGGCGACGGTCGGGCAGAAGCTCGACGCCGAGATCGCGAAATTTCTGGCCGAAGGGCCGACCGCCGACGAATTGCAGCGCGCGGCCGCAAGCTATCTCGGCGGCACGATCTCGGGCCTTGAATCGGTCGGCGGATTCGGCGGCAAGGCGGTGACGCTTGCCGAGGGCGCGCTCTATTCGGACAATCCCGCTTATTACAAGGTCGAGCTCGACCGGCTCGCCAAGGCGACCCCCGAGCAGGTGAAAGCGGTCGCGAACAAATGGATGTCGCGCCCGGTTTTCTCGCTGACCTACACCCCCGGCGAGCGCACCGAAGGTGGCGAGAATCGTGGCGGCGCCGTCACCGCCGGGCATGTGACGGCAGACAAGGTGAGCGCGGTCGCCCCCGACCGCTACTGGAACCCGGCGCTCGGCGATATCGGCCCCGATACGGGCACGATCGGCGCGACCTCGGTCGCCGACCGGTCGCAGATGCCGGCGGTTGCCGACCTCAAGTCGCTCGAATTTCCCGCAATCGAACGCGCCAGGCTCAAGAACGGAATCGAGGTCGTCTTCGCGCGCCGCGCGACGGTGCCGACGGTCAATGTCACGGTCAGCTTCGATGCCGGCTATGCCGCCGATCCGCACAAGGCGCTCGGCACCCAGTCGCTGATGCTCAACCTGATGGACGAGGGCACGACGACCCGCGACTCGATCGCCTTCGCCGAAGCGAAGGAGCGCCTCGGTGCGCAGATCGACGGATCGGCCACCGCCGACGAGACGGTGTTCAACCTGTTCGCGCTGAAACCGAACCTCAGCCCTTCGCTCGGCCTGCTCGCCGATTATATCCGCAACCCCGCGTTCGACGCGAAGGAACTCGAGCGGGTGCGCGTGCAGCAGCTCAACCGGTTGAAGTCGGAACTCAACAATCCGAACGCGATCGCGAGCCGCGTGCTGATGCCCGTGCTGTACGGCGCCGACCATCCCTATGGCATTCCGCCGTCGGGTCTCGGCACCACCGAGGCGGTGACCGCGGCGACGCGCGAGCAGCTTGCGGCGTTCCATTCGGCGTGGATTCGTCCCGACAATGCGCGCATCTTCGTCGTCGGCGATACGACGCTGGGTGAGGTGACGAAACAGCTCGAGGCGGCGTTCGGCGACTGGAAGGCGCCGGCGGTTGCCAGGGGAACCAAGCATTTCGAGACGCCGATCCCGACGCCCACGCCGCGCATCCTGCTGTTCGACCGGCCGAAATCGCCGCAGTCGGTGATCATGGCGGGCAAGGTGCTGACCGCAAAGGGCAAGGACGAACTGGAACCGCTGCGCGCCGCGAACGACATTTTCGGCGGCAATTTCCTGTCGCGCTTCAACATGAACCTGCGCGAGACCAAGGGCTGGTCCTATGGTGTACGCTCGCGCGTGTCGAGCGATAGCGACCGGCTGACCTGGGTCGCGATCGCGCCGGTGCAGGCCGACCGCACCGGCGATTCGATCAGGGAGTTCCAGAGCGACCTCAAGAGCTTCCTCGGCGACAAGGGCGTCACCAAGGAGGAGCTGGAGCGCACGGTCAATGGCAGCGTGCGCGAACTGCCCGGCAGTTTCGAGACCTCGGAAGACGTGCTCGGCGGGATCCGCCAGATCGTGAAGTTCGGCCGCCCCGACAATTATTACGAGACGCTGCCCGCAACCTATGAGGCGATGACGACCGCCGAAATCGACGCCGCGGCCAAGGCGGCGCTGACCGGCGACCTCGTCTATGTGGTTGTCGGCGATGCGGCGGTGGTGAAACCGCAGCTTGACGGGCTGGGCCTGCCGGTGGAAATAGCGAAACCCGCTAACTAACATCAGTTTCAGTAGGAGAGCATTTATGTCCGGTGTCGATGGCAGCTATGATTGCGTTACCAAGTCGCCGATGGGCGACCAGAAGTCGGTTTTCACCGTGAAGAGCGACGGCGACAGCTTCACCGGCCAGAATGCCGGCGCGATGGGCTCGCTCGATGTCGAGAATGGCAAGGTCGACGGCAACAAGCTGACCTGGACCATGAACATGAAAGTGCCGATGCCGATGACGCTCGAAGCCGAAGCGACGATCGACGGCGACACGCTGACCGGCACGATCAAGGCCGGTGCATTTGGGTCGATGGCGATGACCGGAACCCGTCAGGCCTGATCCGACCGGCACGGAAAAGGAGAAGGGCCGCTCCTCATCGGAGCGGCCCTTTTTTGCGCGCGAAACTTTGTGCCGGCTGTCGGCTTTGGGGTGGGGAGCGGACGTTGAGCCCCTCACTTCCGTCATCCCGGGCTTGACCCGGGATCCCGCTTTTTTCGTGAATGTACGGCCCTCGGTCTCAAGCGGGACCCCGGATCAAGTCCGGGGGGACGATGCAAGATGC
>JAEWIL010000054.1 GCA_023387085.1 Pseudomonadota bacterium
GCGCTGGCGCGCGAGCGGCTGGTCGCGCTTGCGCGGCATCTGCCGAAGCGCGAGGCGCTTTACGCGCCGCAACGGCAGCGGCTTGATGACGCGCAAGGGCGGATCGACCGCGCGCAACGGCACCGGATCGCGGTGGTCGGCGAAAGGCTCGCCTCGCGCGCCGGGGCGCTGCGCCCGTCGCTGCTCGAACGACGGCTCGACCGCGATCGCGTGCGACTGCACGGACTCGAGCGGCTGTTCGCGTCGCTCGACCCGCGCGCGCTGCTGTCGCGCGGCTATGCGATGGTGCGCGATGCCGGCGGCGGGGTCGTGACGACGGCGGCAAAGGCGCGCGGGGCGCGACATTTGCAGCTGCAATTCGCCGACGGCGATGTGCCGGTCGAGGTCGCGGCCGGCGATGCGCCGCCCCCTGCAAAGCCTGTGCGGAAGCGGCCGCCGGCCGCGCCCGGGCGGGGGCAGGGCGAGCTGTTCTGAACCGGCGGGGCTGGCCGTCCGGCGCGAGGCTGCTATAATCGCCGCGATGCCTTTTGCTCGAATGGACACAGAATCATGCTGATCGCCAGCCGCAACCGCCTTGCGCGTCTCCACTACGGACCGAACGGCTTTCGCGTGCTCGCGCCGGGCGACCATGTGCTTTGCGCGGCGACTGGTGTGCCGATCGGGCTCGACGAGCTTCGCTATTGGTCGGTCGCGCGGCAGGAACCCTATGCGACCGCCGCCCTGTCGGTGCAGGCCGAGCTCGACCACAAGAAATGAGGCCGGCCGCGCAGGCGCCGCGCTTCGCGCTCGCGCTTCCCCTTCTGGTCGTCGCGGCGAGCTGCGTGCCGTCGTCGGAGGCGCCGGCCAGGCCCGCGCCAACAGCGGTAACGACGGTGCCGCCGGCACCGCGCCCGGCGCCGCCCGTTCGCGCCGATTTCCTTCTTCGCGGTGTGCCCGAGCAGGGCGCCGTGCTCGTCGGCCAGGCGCCGAGCGACGCGCGGACGGTGACCCTCGACGGCAAGGAAATTCCACTCGCGCCCGATGGCGGGTTCCTGATCGCCTTCGACCGCGATGCCGGACCGTCGGCGTTGCTCGCGGCAACGCTGGCGTCGGGGCAGCGGGTCGAGCGTCCGTTGACGGTTGCCGCGGGCAGCTGGCGCATCGAACATATCAATGCGCCCTATCGCGGCAGCGCATCGAGCGATGCCGAGTTTGCGCGGCGGCGGCCGGCCGAACTCGCCGCGATCGCCGCCGCGCGCGCGACACCGGTCGTGTCGGACGGGTGGCGGCAGACTTTCCGCTGGCCGGTAACGGGGCGTCTGTCGGGGTTTTTCGGCTCGCAGCGTGTCTATCAGGGCAAGCCCGGCGCCTATCACAGCGGCACCGATATCGCCGTGCCCGCCGGCACGCCGTTCGTAGCGCCCGCCGACGGCGTGGTGACGCTAGCGGCGGCGGCGCCCTTCACGCTCGAGGGCAATCTGCTGATCGTCGATCATGGCATGGGGCTTTCGAGCGCCTTTCTCCATTGCCAGCGGCTGGACGTGAAGGTCGGCGATCATGTGGTGCAGGGGCAACAACTCGGGCTCGTCGGCCGGACGGGCCGTGCGACGGGTCCGCATATGCATTGGGGCCTCAAGTGGCGCGACGCGCGTCTCGATCCGGGCAAGCTGGCGGGGCCCATCGGGGGCTGAAGCCGCCGCCGCCGGGCGAAAATAGTAACATTTGATATTATGCTTCGCGGCGCGGTGCGTGTCTCGGCGCTCTAATCGGCCGCGATTCCGGTCTGTTGCAAATACGTCACAATCGGCGGCGAAACCGCGACGACCGCCGGAAATCACCTTTACTCGGGGTGAATGAAAGACCATCCCGCACGCTATCGGGGCGTCTGTTGCGTCGGCTTTGCGTCGTTCGCAATCGGGGGTCCGGGTATTATCATCACCAGTAGCAAGGGACTGCACTGTGAAAACCACCCAATTTTCCAAGCTGAAGCTCGGCGCCGCGCCGTTCGTGCTCGGCATCGGCCTGATCGCCTCCGCGTCGCCCGCGATGGCGCAGGATGCTCAGGCTGGCGACGACACCGCCAGCTCGGGCGACGAGATCATCGTCACCGGCACGCGTATTCCGCAGGCCAATCTCGAATCGGCCGCTCCGATCACCGTTGTGACCTCGCAGGACATCAAGCTCCAGGGCACGACCCGCGTCGAGGACATGCTGAACTCGCTGCCGTCGGTCTTCGCCAGCCAGTCGTCGACCGCCGCCAACGGCGCTGACGGCACCGCCTCGGTCGACCTTCGCGGCCTCGGCACCACGCGTACGCTCAGCCTCGTCAACGGCCGCCGCCTGCTGCCGGGCGATCCGAGCCCCGGAAGCGGTTCGGCTGCCGACATCAACATGATCCCGGCCGCGCTGCTCAAGAACGTTCAGGTCCTGACCGGTGGCGCTTCGGCGACCTATGGTGCGGACGCGGTTGCCGGCGTCGTCAACTTCGTGATGGACACCGACTTCACGGGTTTCCGTCTCGACGGCCAGTACAGCGTTTACCAGCATAACAACCGCAACAAGCTGATCCGCGGTCCGCTCAACGCGCGCGGCTTCGGCTATCCCGACGGCAGCGTCGTCGACGGTGGCACGGTCGACGTCACGGCGACCTTCGGCGCCGCATTCGACGACGGTCGCGGCCACATCGTCGCCTATGCCGGCTATCGCAAGGCGAACGCCATCCTCCAGTCGCGCCGCGACTACAGCGCCTGCACCATCCAGAACACGGGCGGTGGCGCTCCGAACTGCGGCGGCTCGCTGACCAACGCGACCGGCACCGCGATCATTTTCGACCCGACGCTCAACACCGCGTCGTCGACGGTGTACAGCTTCCTGCCGGGCGGCGGGTTCGAGAACACCACCTCGCGCTACAACTTCGCGCCGACGAACCACTATCAGCGTCCGGACGAGCGCTACACGGCCGGCCTGTTCGCGAACTACGAGATCAACGAGTCGATCAAGCCGTATCTCGAGTTCATGTTCATGGACGATCGCACGGTTGCCCAGATCGCCCCGTCGGGCAACTTCGGCAACACGCTGACCGTCAACTGCGACAACTCGCTGATGTCGGCCGCCCAGCGCGCCATCATCTGCGCCGCGCCGAACCTGATCAACGGCTATATCGGCAACTTCCCGACCGCCGTGGCGGCAGCGTACAACCCGAATCCGGGTGCGGCGCCGCTGGTGTTCACCGACTCGCTCGGCAACACCTATAACCAGGCGTTCATGCAGGTTCTGCGCCGCAACGTCGAAGGCGGTCCGCGCCAGAGCGACCTTCAGCACACCAACTTCCGCACGGTGATCGGTTCGAAGGGCGACCTCGGCAAGGCCTGGTCGTACGACGCCTATTACCAGTACGGCCGTTCGAACTATAGCCAGGTCTATTCGAACGAATTCTCGGTTGCGCGTCTCAATCGCGCGCTGAATGTGGTGACCGACACGCGCGCCGGAAGCGCGACGTTCGGTCAGTCTGTCTGCCGTTCGGTGATCGACGGCAGCGATCCGACCTGCGTGCCTTACAACATCTTCAACGGTGCTGGCGGCGCGAGCCCGGAATCGGTGGCCTATCTCTCGGCAACCGGCTTCCAGAAGGGCTATACGTCGGAGCAGGTCGCGAACGCCTCGTTCACCGGCCAGCTCGGCGAATATGGCATCAAGTCGCCTTGGGCGGACGATGGCATCGGCGTGAACCTCGGCTTCGAATGGCGCAAGGAATCGCTCGATCTCAAGACCGACAACGCTTTCTCGACCGGCGATCTCACCGGTCAGGGCGGCGCGACGCTCCCGCTCGCGGGCAGCTTCCGGGTCTATGAATTCTTCGCCGAAGCGCAGGTGCCGATCATCCAGGACAGCTTCATCTATGACCTGAGCTTTAACGGCGGCTATCGCAAGTCCTGGTACCGGACGAGCGCTGACCGCAAGTATGACACCGACACGTACAAGCTGCAGCTGGAATTCGCGCCGATCCGCGACGTCCGTTTCCGCGGCCAGTACAACCGTGCGGTTCGTGCGCCGAACATTCAGGAGCTGTTCTCGACCCCGACCGTCGGCCTGAACGGCGCGACCGATCCGTGCGCCGGCGCGCCGGTCACCGCGACCGATTACGGCTGTATCGCGCAGGGTCTGGCTGTCGGCCAGGGGACGACGGCGAACCCGGCTGGCCAGTATAACGGCCTGCTCGGCGGTAACCCCGACCTGAAGCCCGAAACCGCGACGACGAAGACCTTTGGTGTGGTTCTCCAGCCGAGCTTCCTGCCGCGCTTCTCGCTGACGGTCGACTGGTTCGACATCAAGCTCAAGGACGCGATCCAGCCGCCGGCGCAGGACGCGATCCTGAAGGATTGCACGCTCAATGCGACCGCAACCTTCACGCCCACCTCGTGCGATCTGGTTCACCGCGATGCCGCCGGCTCGCTGTGGCTGACGCCGGGCGGCTATGTCGACAATATCCCGTCGAACCTCGGCAAGGTCCGCACCCGCGGTCTGGAAATCAACAGCGCCTACAGCCACGAGATTGGCAATGCCGGTACGCTGTCGATGAGCTTCGTCGGTACCTATCTCGACAAATATGCGGTCGATAACGGCATCACCCAGCCCTATGACTGCGCCGGCCTCTATGGTCCGGTTTGCTCGTCGGGCGGTACCACGGCGGGCGGTTCGATGCTGCCGAAATGGCGTCACAAGCTGCGCACGACCTTCAACATGCCGAACGGCGTGGGCGTGTCGCTGCAGTGGCGCTACATCGGCAAGGTCTCGGCGGAAACGCTCGATGCCAGCCAGTCGCTCCACGGCGACTTCAACTTCGATCCGGGCCTGCACCTGAAGGCGTACAGCTACTTCGATCTGGCGACCACCTTCGCCGTGTCGGACAACTATACCTTCCGTCTGGGCGTCAACAACCTGTTCGACAAGCAGCCGCCGCTGGTTACCTCGGGTAACGCCGGTCGCGACGGGTCGAACCTGTGCCCGACCGGTCCGTGTAACGGCAACACCTATCCGGCGACCTATGACGCCTTGGGTCGTTACATCTTCGCGGGCGTGACGCTGGACTTCTAAGTTCCGCATTGCGTCCTAAGATAGGGGGCGGCGGGTCATTCGACCGGCCGCCCCTTTTCGTTTCTACGGTGACATTCGATGCTCGATCCCCAAACCGCCGACGTGCTGCGCCAGGCCGTCGGCGCCGCGCAGTCCGGCGACATAGCGCGCGCGCGTACCCTGGCCGAGGGCGCACTCGAAAGCGGTGGCGATACGGCGGCGCTCAACGCCTTTCTGGGGATGCTGCTCGCGCGGGCCAACGATCTCGAAACGGCGGCGCGCCACCTGCGCGCCGCGCACGACGCCCGCCCCGCCGACACGACCATTGCCTGCAATCTGATCGCGGTGCTGATCGACAAGGGCGATCTGGCGGGCGCGCTCGACATCGCGACCCCGGATCTCGCGCGCGCCGATGCGACGCTCAGGATAGCGCGCTATCGCGGTTTCGTCGCGCAGTCGCTCGAGCGTTTCGACGACGCGGTCGAGGCCTATGAACAGGTCGTCGCGCGCGAACCCAGGGATTTCGAGAGCTGGAACAATCTTGGCAATGCGCGCTCGGCGACCGGCGACCTCGAAGGCAGCGTTGCCGCGCTGGAAACGGCGATGGCGCTCGAACCGCTCGCACCGCCGACGCGTCTCAATCTTGCTGTCGCGTTGCGGACGGTGGGCCGCAACGAAGAGGCCGAAGCGCTTCTGCGCCGGACGGCGGACGAATTTCCGGGCGACGCGCGCGCCTTCCACGAGCTGTACGTCCAGTACAAGAAGGAGGGGCGGCAGGACGACGCGATGCCGGCAATCGAAGCGGCAATCGCGCGCGATCCGGAAAATGCCAATCTGCAGCTGAAATTCGGCGTCGAATGCGGTCTGCTGAACCGCATCGACGAGGCCGAGGAGGCATTTCGCAAGGTGATCGCGCTCGATCCGTCGATGACCGACGCCTATGTCGGCCTTGCGGTCCAATATGAACATGGCAACCGCGAGGAAGAACTCGCGCCGCTTATCGCGCTCGCCGAAGCCAACGGGCTGGGCGAGGGGGCGCTCGCTTTCATCCGCGCACTCGAATATCGACGCGCGAAGAGGTTCGAGGAGGCGCTGGCGAATTTCGATCGGGTGCCGCCCGAAATCGAACCCGAACGCACGTCGCATTTCCGGGGACAGGTGCTCGACCGGCTGGGCCGCATCGACGAGGCCTTCGAGGCGTTCAGCAAGACGAACCGGATGCACGAGGGGTCGCCGACGCGCCCGCTCGAACGCGCGGCGGTGCTGCGCGACCGGCTGCGGAGCGAGATCGACCTTCTGACTCCCGAATGGGTCGCGAGCTGGCCCGAGGCCGCGCCCGGCCGCGACCATCCCGATCCGGTATTCCTGCTCGGCTTTCCGCGCTCGGGCACGACGCTTCTGGACACGATCCTGATGGGGCACCCGGGCACGATGGTGCTCGAAGAGCAGCCGCCGCTCAATCTTGTCGACAAGCATATCGGCGGCATGACCGCGATTCCGGGACTCGACGACGCTGCCGTTGCCGACGCCCGGCGCCTCTATTTCGAGGAGATCGCGAAGGTCGCGCCCGCGCCGCTCGACCCGTCGCGGATGCTGATCGACAAATCGCCCCTGTTCCTGTCGAAGGCGGTGCTGATCCAGCGGCTCTTCCCGAACGCGCGCTTCATCCTCGCGCTGCGCCATCCGTGCGACGCGCTGCTCAGCTGCTTCATGAGCAATTTCCGCCTGAACGACGCGATGTCGAACTTCCTGCGGCTGGAGGATGCCGCCGAATTCTACGACCTGACTTTCCGGCACTGGGAGCGCGCGCGCGACCTGTTCGGGCTCAACGTCCACACCATCGTCTATGAGCGGCTGGTCGAGGATGTGGAAGCCGAGGTGCGGCCGCTGTTCGATTTCCTCGGGCTCGAGTGGCGCGACGAAGCGCTCGACCACCGCGCGACCGCGAAGGCGCGCGGGCTGATCACGACGGCGAGCTATGCGCAGGTCGTCGAGCCGATCTACAAGCGCGCCGCGGGCCGTTGGGAGGGCTATCGTGCGCATCTCGAACCGATCCTGCCGGTGATGCGCCCTTGGGTCGAAAAATTCGGATATAGCCTGTGACGGACGGGCGAGCGGCGCTGCTGGCCGAAGCCGACCGCGCGCTCGCCGCGCAGGATTTCGCCCGCGCGGCAGGCCTGTTCGAGGAGGCTGCGAAGGACAGCGACGATCCGTCGGTGCTGCTGCGGCTCGCCGGTGCGCATCGCGCCTTGGGCCGCCCGCGCGTCGCGCTCGAGGCTGTGCACCGCGCGCTCGCACTCGCGCCGCTCGATTTTACCGCGCTGATGTTGCGCGCCAACCTGCTCGAACGCATCGGCGACGCGAATGCCGGCGAGGCGTGGGGACATGCGATCGCGCAAAAGCCCGAGGGCGCGCTGCCGCCGCAACTCCTTGCGGTGCTGGCGGAAGGCGAGCGGTGCCATGCCGCGTGGCTGGACGCGAAGGAGGCCGGGCTGGTGGCCGCGATGGCCGATATCGAGGCGCGCGCCGACGCCGATGCCCGCGCGCGTATCGAACGGTTCCGCAGCAACGCCCTGCGCCGGACGCGCCCCTTTCACAGCGAACCGACCCATTTCCATTTTCCCGGTCTGCGCGAACGCGAATTTCATCCGCGCGGGCTGTTTCCGTGGCTCGCGACGATCGAGGCCGCGACCGACATCATCGCGGCCGAGCTCGACGCGGTGATGGCCGCCGAGCGGGCCGAGCTCGTTCCCTATGTCCAATATGCCGCGCACCAGCCGCTCGACCAGTGGCGCGCGCTCAATCATAATCCCGACTGGACCGCGATCCATTTGCTGCGAAGCGGGCGGCGGATCGACGCCAATGCGCGGCATTGTCCGCAGACGCTGGCCCTGCTCGAAGACATCGATCAGCCGGTCATACCCGGCGCCTCGCCCAATGCCATGTTCTCGTTGCTGGCGCCGGGCACCGCGATTCCGGCGCATGTGGGGTACAACAATGCACGGCTCGTCTGCCATCTGCCACTGGTCGTGCCCGAGGGCTGCTGGTTCCGCGTCGGCGCCGAGACGCGCGACTGGCGCCGCGGCGAGGCCTTCGTGTTCGACGATACGATCGAGCATGAGGCAATGAACCCCAGCGGCCGGCTGCGCGTCGTCCTCATCTTCGATATCTGGCACCCCGACCTCGATCCGGTCGAACGCGAGGCGGTCGCGGCGCTGATCGGCAGCGATGCGAACAAGCTGCCGGAGAGCCTGTGAATTTCGCGCGCCGGCTCGCCGCGATTCGTGTCGGTCGCACGGGCGATGCCGCGATCGGCGAACTCGCCAGCGCGGCGCTCGACGAGGGCGAAGAGGAGCAGGCATTACCGCTGGTCACCGCGGCGGCGGAAAGATCGGGGTCGGCGCGGCTCTGGCAATGGGCGGGATTGCTCCACCGCGCGCTCGACGAGCATGAGGCGGCGCTGGAGGCGTTCGCCGAGGCGGCGCGGCGCGCGCCCGACGACGCCAGTATCGCGCACGGGCGGGCGCGGGTCGCCTATGAAGCGGGGCTCGATGCCGTCGGGCTGTTCGAGGCGGCCGAACGGATCGGACCGCCCAACGGCGATGTGCTGATCGGGTTGGCGGCGGCGCGCTGGGCAGCTGGACGCGGCGAAGAGGCCGAGGCGGCGCTCGACGCGATTCTCGCGCAGGTGCCGCTGTGGCTGGCGGGGCACGCGCAGCTGGCGCAGCTTCGCGCGCTGATGGGCCGGAACGGCGACACGGCGGCATCGTTCGAGCGCGCGCTGGCAGAGGAGCCCGCGTCGGTGCCGCTGTGGCGCGCGCTGCTCGACCTTCATCTTCGCGGCGAGGATTATGCGGCGCTGGCCGAAGCGGTGGCGCGCTCCGCGACGGCGGGGGTGGCGGCGGCCGATATCGCCGACCATGCCGCCATCGCCGCCGCCGAACTCGGCCACACCGATCGCGCCGACCGCCTGTTCGAGACGTTGCCGGGGGAGGCGATGCGCGTGGGAACGCGGGTGTGGCATGTTCGGCATTTGCTGCGGACGCAGCGCTTCACGCAGGCCTCGACGCTGATCGACGCGGAGATCGCAGCGGGTGGCTCACGGCGCGCCGCGATCTGGCCCTATGCCGAATTATTATGGCGCCTGACCGGCGATCCGCGGGCGGGCTGGCTCTCGGGCGACGACGGGCTGGTGCGGACGTTCGACCTCAGCGATCGATTGCCGCCGCTCGACCAACTCGCGGCGCATCTGCGCTCGCTCCATGTCGCGCGCGGCGAATATCTCGACCAGTCGGTGCGCGGCGGCACGCAGACCGACGGACCTTTGTTCTCGCGGATCGACCCTGTCACGCGCGCGCTCCGTGCCGTGATCGCCGGGGCGACCCAAAGCTATGTCGCCGAGCTGCCGCCTGCCGATGCGTCGCATCCGCTACTCGGGCAGCGCCGCGATCGCCGCATCCGCTTTGCCGGGAGCTGGTCGGTGCGGCTGCGCGGGGGCGGGTTTCACGCCAATCACGTCCATCCGCAAGGCTGGATCAGTTCGGCGCTTTATGTGGCGCTGCCGGGCCGGAAGCCCGATGACGCCCCCGACGCCGGTTGGCTGACGCTCGGCGAGCCGCAAGCCGCGCTCGGGCTCGACGTGCCGCCGATGACGCGCGTCGAGCCGGTGCCCGGGCGCCTGGTGCTGTTCCCGTCGTGGCTTTGGCACGGCACTCGGCCCTTCGGCGAAGGCGAACGATTGACGGTGGCGTTCGACGTCGCGCCGCCGCGCTGAGCGACCGAACGCAAAAGACTTGGCCGCGCAATACGGACGATTTAGACTGGCTAGCAGACAGTCACAAAAGGTTCTTTTCGATGACCAACAGCCGATCCCTGATATTTGGTGCCCTGCTGGGTGGCGCGATGCTGCTGCCCGGCCCCGCGTCCGCCGAGCCGGCGGGCAAGAAGAAGACAACCGACCCGAACGAAGTCGTATGCCGCAAGGAAGAGGTGCTCGGCAGCCGCCTCGCGTCGCGCAAGGTTTGCAAAACGCGCGCCGAATGGGCCGACGAGGCGCGAGAGAATCGCGGCAATATCGAGCGGTCCCAGCTTCAGCGCGGCACCACCGGTCACTAACGGACATCGGGCGCTCCTCTTTCGAGGAG
>JAEWIL010000089.1 GCA_023387085.1 Pseudomonadota bacterium
GTCGTTCCCTCAGGCCGTGGCCGCAAGCACCTTGGTCTCGATGACCCGAATGAACACCTCGGGGTCCTGCGCGCCGGGGATCAGCATCCGTCCGCCAAGGATGAAGGCCGGAACCCCCGTCACATTCTGGTCGGCCCAATAGGCTTCCTCGACGCGGACCATCTCGCCATAATCGTCGCCCGACAGGATGGCCGCGGCGCGGTCGCGATCGAGCCCGACCGACGCGGCGATATCGGCGAGCGTCGCGGGATCGCTCACATCGCGATTATCGCTAAAATGGGCGCGGAACAAAGCCAGCTTCAGCGCCGTCTGCACACCGGTCGGCGTATGTTGTTCAGGATCCTCGAGCGCGCCGGCCCACGTCAGCAGCCGGTGCGCGTCGAAGCTGTTGCGCATCCGGAACTGGGGCCCGCGATTGAAAACAAAGCCCAGGTCCGCCGCGATTGCCGACATCTTGCCGCTGTTCGCGCGGCTCTGCTCGGCACTGATACCATATTTGCGCATGACATGGCTCGCGGCATCCTCGCCTTCGGCCGGCATGTCGGGGTTCAGCTCGAAGGGATGCCACTGGACGCGAAAATCCAGTCGCCCCGCAAAATGCGCCATGACCTTTTCGAATTTGAGCCACCCGATAATGCACCAGGGGCACATCACGTCGGAGACGATATCGATCGAAAGGCGCGGCAGATGCGTCACGGGCAATATCTCCAGCCGGGGCCGATCGCCGCGCTACGACCTGTCGGATTCGCGGCGCTCCTTGCCCGTGCGCCGGTCGCCCTTGCGGCGTTCCGGCCCTTTATAATCGGGATCGTCGGCGACGCGCCGATCATCCCCTCGCCTGTCGCCGCCTCGCTTGTCCTCGGCTGCCATACGCTCCCCCCTCCACCACAAAAGGAAACAGAGCGACCCGGCGCCAGTAACTCATATATTGGTTAAAAAGACAAGTCGGCCGGTTTCAATGCACCGTGTCGACCGACGCTTCGGCCGCTGCGTCCGTGGTGGGCCGCGACAGCACCCACCAGCCTCCGACCATGAGACCCGTCGACAGCGCCTCGATGATCATCGCCTGTACGATGCCGGCGTTGACAAAGTCGCCGCTTCCCACCCCGATCAACCGCCCGATCAGCGCCGTGCCATAGAGCGCGGCGGGCACCAGCAGCGCCCGCGACCAGCCGGGAACAAGCGCGCCCGCCGCCGCACCACCGGCAGCAACGAGAAAAAAGGCCGACAGGTCCGCGCGCACGGTGTTGGCCGCCGCCCCCTCGACGATGATGCCGAAAGTCTCGGTATAGCTCGCCGGGTCGAACATCCCGCGCAGCCCGACGATCGCAAAGAACAATGCCCATAGCAGCACGGCGCCACGCAAGACCCAATTGAGCATAATACCTCTCCCTGTTTGCGGCGCAGGCTGCCGCATCGGGAAAGAAAGTGCAATCATTCCGCGGCGAAAGTCTCTTCGATCCAGCCGCCGCCAAGAACCCGGCTCTCGTCCGCTGCGTCATAAAGCACCGCCGCCTGACCCGGCGCGACGCCATATTCCTGTGCAGCGAAGATCAACCGGTCACCCTCGACGCGCGCGGGCACCGGCTTCGCCATGCTGCGAACCTTGGCCAATACCGGCCGACCCTCGACCTCCCCCAGCCAGTTGGCTTCGCCCAGCCGGGCGCCGGCAACCGCGAGCGCGCGCCGTGGGCCCACGATCACTTGCTTCTTTTCGGCGTCGAGCCGGACGACATAGAGCGGTTCGGCCTGCCCGCCGATCTCGATCCCGCGCCGCTGGCCGACGGTGTAATGAATAAGGCCGCGGTGCGTGCCCAGACTGTGGCCATCGACATGAACGATCTCGCCCACATCGTCGGCCTCGGGCCGCAGCTTTTTCACCAGCGTTGCATAATCGCCGTCGGGGACGAAACAGATGTCCTGGCTGTCGGGCTTGCCGGCGACGCCAAGACCGAGATCGCGCGCGATTTCGCGGACCACGCTCTTTTCCAGCCCACCCAGCGGGAAGCGCAGGAAGTCGAGCTGCTCCTGCGTCGTCGCGAACAGGAAATAGCTCTGGTCGCGCGCCGGATCGACCGCGCGGTGGAGTTCGGCCCCCTTCGGTCCCATGACGCGCCGCACATAGTGGCCTGTGGCAAGGCAATCGGCGCCGAGATCCTTGGCGAGCTGGAACAGGTCGGTGAATTTCACCCCCATGTTGCAGCGGACGCACGGAATGGGTGTCCGGCCGGCAAGATATTCGTCGGCAAACTGGTCGATCACCGTATCGCGAAAACGGCTTTCGTGATCATGGACATGGTGCGCGAAGCCCAGCCGGTCGGCGACCGCGCGCGCATCGCGGATATCCTGTCCAGCGCAACATGCCCCGACGCGCTTCGCCTTGGCGCCATGATCGTAAAGCTGCAAGGTCACACCGATCACCTCGGCACCCGATCGCGCAGCAAGCGCAGCCACCACGCTCGAATCGACTCCACCCGACATCGCGACGACGACTCGCCGATCCTTCAGCGGTTCGGCGAGCTGGAAGTCTGCGCGGACGGCGCCGGCCGGGGATGGAATAGTCTCGATCATTGCTCGCGCCATCTAGGGACGCATGGCCTCAAATGCCAGCTTTTCCGCCGCGCCCGTCAAGATATTGACGGCGATTAAGCTTCGCTAACAGGTGATGAAATGGGCATTTACTGGACCTTAGCCCCTCTGCGCTAGACCAATGGCATGAACGCCGCGCCGTCAAAATTTCCACAGCTTGCCGAAGCGGCCCACCTCTCGAGGCCGGGCTTCGACATTCTGATCGCGGTATCCGCGGCGCGCCAGGAAGCGCTGCCGACGGTCCGCATGTTGCGCGAGCGCGCGAATCGCGATCGGCATAATGCACAAGTTAACGCGCTGAGCCATTTTCTCGCCGCAGCGCCCGCCGCGACGGAACAAATGGCGGCACGCCCCGTTCGCTTCCTCGACCTGCCCGATGAAGCGAACGCCCTGTCCGAAACCATGAATGACCTGTTTACCAGAGGGTTTCAGTCGATGTTGAACCCCTTGCATGTAGCACCTTGGTCGTCGGCCCTGCCGATCCCCCACGACGAAGACGATATGGAATGAATATGATCGAGAATCAGAAAATACGCCCCGCTCAGGTCATCGGTCCGCTCGGCGAACCGCTGACTCTCGACACGTTGCCCCCGCCGACGACGACGCGCTGGGTGGTCCGCCGCAAAGCCGAGGTGGTCGCCGCGGTCAACGGCGGCTTGCTCACCGTCGACGAGGTGTGCGAACGCTATGGCCTGACGCTCGAGGAATTCGCCGGCTGGCAGCGGTCGATCGATCGCAGCGGCATGCCCGGACTCCGCGTCACCCGTATCCAGCATTATCGCGATCTTTACGAGCGTCAGCAGCGCTTCTGATCTGGATATGCTTTAAGGGATAGGAAGAAGGCGCCTTTAGGCGCCTTCTTTTTTGCGCTTTTGATTCAATAGCTTGAATTTTCTTTGCAACTCACGCGTTCACCCGGCGTTAAGGCTGCGAGTCAACATTGGAGAGAACTCAACATGCGTAAAATGATCATTGCCCTCACCGCCGCTTCGGCGCTCGCACTTGGTGCATGCCAGAGCAAGCAGGCCGATCAGGTTGAGGATCAGGCGGAAGCCAAGGCCGACGCCATCGATGCACAGGCGGACGCGATGCCCGAAGGTCCCGCGAAGGAAGCGACCGAGGCAAAGGCCGATGCGGTCGAAGAGGCCGGCGAAGCGAAAGCGGATGCCATCGACAATGGCACCACACCGCCGCCTGCCGACACGACCACGGCTCCCGAAGCGCAAAAGAAATAAGTCCTGCCGTTACAGGCGGAATAGGAGAAGGGCGCCGGAGATCATCGCCGGCGCCCTTTTCTTGTCCGTCGCGAGAATATTTGCGCCATGTGATGCGGGTCACCGCAGCCTCATTTACGCCCCGGCTACAGCAGGCATCGAGGGACGGGGCGAGAGCCACCTTATCCTTCACCCTCCCGCCGCGGGCAGCGACCCCTCGCGGCGGGAGGGACTAGCTTCGCTCCTAGATCGCGGTAAGCGCGTGGAAAACATCTTCGACGCCGGGTGCGTCGCGATCGGCACGCAGCGAAGCGACGCCGCCGGCAACATCCAGCCGATAATCGGCCACACCCGCACTTTCTCCCACCCATACCGCGCCGAGGGATTTGACGAGCCGACGCGCCGCATCATTCTCCGACAGCATATGAACGTCGAGTGTCAACATATCCTCGGCGAGGCATTGGATCAGCAGCGCCGCAGTCAACATCCGTGCGAGACCCTTGCCTTGGAATCCATCGAGTATCGCGATGGAATATTCGCCCGCCGGTCCCCCAGGGTGGTGACGCACGGCATGCACCGCCCCGATCGCGGGCCAATCGTCGCAATCGGTGCAGATGGCTCCCCAGCCTATATGATCATGCCCATCAACATTCACGAGGCGCTGCACGACCGCATCGGGCAGGACCGGCGCGGGCGAGAAGAAGCGCAAATAGCGCGACTCGGCCGACAGCTTCGCGACGCCTTCGCGAAGGCGCTCCTCGTCAGCAGGCGTGATACAGCGCAACGACACGCGTGTGCCGTCGTTCAATCGACTGTGCACGACGATGCGGTCGATCGGTTGCTCGGCTGTCTCGGTCAGCGCCATCGCCGTCTCCCGTGGCAATCAAGGGAAACAGGCTATCTCGCCTCGTCGCATGTGACAATCACACCATCCGGAAGCGGGAAAAGTTGAAAGTGTTAGGGAACCTAAATTGTTAAAGGACGTTGGCTGAAAAAGTTAACATGGATCAACCATCTTTGCGCAACACGCCTATTTCCGCGTCCGCACCTGGAACCGTACCGATCGAGACCCTTATCGGTGATCCGTGTGCCGCGTTCGAATCCGATATCGAAAGCTTCGGCCAGCGCATCGCGCGGCTCCGCAAGGCGCAGCACTGGACGCAGGCCGACCTGGCGATCCAGCTCGGCGTAACAGAGGCATCGGTCTGCTATTGGGAGCAGGATCGTTCGCGGCCGCGGACGGCGCGGCTACAAGCGCTCGCAAGACTCCTGGGCACGCCGGTCGCCGGCCTGCTCGGCCGCGAAGCGAGCGAAGATCGGGCAAGCCTGGGCGACATGGTCGCGCGAATGCGCGCCGAGATCGCCTACGCAGCAGGCACCACGCCGGCGAAGGTGAAGATCGTCATCGAAATCTGACGCCGCGCCGGGCGATCAAGCCGCGAGCAGCACGCCTTGGTAGGCCTGTTCCTCGAAAGTCAGCCCGGAACCCATCGCAACGCAAATCAGCGCGTCGTCGGCGACCTGCACCGACAAACCGGTCGCCTTCGCAATCGCCTGATCAATCCCTCGAAGCAGCGCGCCGCCGCCGGTCAGCACGATTCCCGCATCGATAATGTCCGCCGACAGCTCGGGCGGCGTCTCCTCCAGTGCGGCTTTGACCGCGCTGACGATCTGGCCCACGGGCTCGGCGAGCGCTTCGGCCATCTCGGCCTCCGAAACGCTGATCTCCGACGGTCGCCCGCTCACCAGATCGCGGCCCTTGACCGCCATGATCATGCCTGGGCCTTGCGGCGGCACCGCGGCTCCGATCGTCAGCTTTACACGCTCGGCGGTCATCTCGCCGATCATCATATTATGTTTGCGCCGGATGTAGGATGCGATCATGTCGTCCATCTTGTCGCCGCCGACGCGGGCCGAACTGCTATGGGCAACCCCGCCGAGCGACAGCACTGCAACCTCGGTAGTGCCCCCGCCGATGTCGACCACCATCGTTCCCTGCGGCTCCGCAACCGGCAGCCCGGCGCCGATAGCAGCGGCAAGCGGTTCCTCGATCAGCCGTACGCTGATCGCACCCGCATTCGTTGCGGCATCGCGGATCGCGCGGCGTTCCACATGGGTCGAGCAGGACGGCACGCAAACCACGACATTGCTCCTTCGGCGCAGCCTGCTGGGCCCACCCAGCGCCTTGTCGATGAAATGCTTGATCATCTGTTCGGCGACGTCGATGTCGGCGATCACCCCGTCGCGTAGCGGGCGCAACGCTTCGATGTTCGCGGGCGTCTTGCCCATCATCAGCTTTGCATCGTTACCGACCACTTTGACGTTGCGCACACCGTTCCGGGTCTCAAGCGCGATCACCGAGGGCTCGTTGAGGACGATTCCCTGTCCTCGCACATAGATCACGGTATTCACCGTCCCGAGGTCGATGGCGATTTCCTGGCCCTGCGGGGCGAGACGCTGGAATATGTTCATGGACGGGGCGCAACCTTGTTTCAAAACCCGAAACAGACGCCCGCCCCCCGGCTTCGCCCGCTCAAAGCAACTCCGCTCGCGATGCGGAAGGCAACGGACAACGTCAATTCCCGCAAGAGCCGGACCGTTGGTTTCTCGCGCCTGACCGAAGCTGGTCAGCGCGATTCGCCGCCGCTCCATCCCTTGTGGATGCCCTCCGCCTCGAACAACAACCGGGCCTCGAGGAGTTCGAAAGCGCCGCAGGCGAGCGATGTCGGCAAATCGGCAGGACGCGTGGCCTTCAGCCTTTCGGTGCTGCCTTCACGGGATTACGCGCATGTGCCGCGAACGGCAGGTCGAGCCATGCATGGCGATGTTCCGACCAGACGGCCTGCTCGGGTTTCGGGAAATCCGGATCCTCGAACGCACCCGCCGCCACGCCCGTCAGGTGCTGCATGCGCGCAGGTTCCCACCAGAGCGACGACCCGCATTCGGGACAAAAATGGAAGAGGACGTCGAAGCCGCCGGTTGAACGTCTTCGCGGTGCCCGCCGTGACGACCACATGATCGCGCGGGAAGAAGGCGGCGACGCTGAACAAGGATCCGGTCCGCCGTTGGCAATCGAAGCAATGGCAAAGCGAGACCTTGACCGGCTCGCCCGAGCAGCTCAGCACCAGCTTGCCGCAATGACAGGATGCGCGTCTCTCCATGGGAGAGAATGACTAGCATTTCCTGGCGAGCAAACAAACCGCGAGCGAAGAAGAGTTATAAGGAAAAGGCCGGCCTGCGGATGCGGACCGGCCTTTCCGGACGGAGGCGATGCGGCCGATCAGTTGGCCTTCTTCTCGACCTTCTTCGCGGCGTGGGCCGGAGCCTTCTTCGCCGGAGCCTTCTTGGTGGCGGTCTTCGCGGGCTGGGCAGCCGGCGCCGTCGCGGCGAAAGCCGATCCGCTGACGATCGCGAGCGACAGGGCACCGGCGGCGGCGAGTTTGGCAAAGTTACGCATGGGTTTCACTCCTTGACTGTTGATCCGCCGCATCGTCGCGGGCGAAGCCAGGGGGAGCCGGTCCTTACCAGGGTCAGGGGGGATGGAGCGGACCGGCTCAACCCGACGAGGACGGATTAGCCCCCCGTCCTTGCCCGGCCGATGACCGCCGCATTACTTTTTGGTCATTTTCGGGTGGCGTGCAGCCGCGCCCGGCTATCGCCCCTTCCGCTCGCCACGGGCAATTTCCAGCGCCTTGCGTGCTTCGCCGGCAGACTCGCTCTTCGGATCGAGCGACAGGCTGCGCTCGAGAAGCTCGACGGCGCGCGCCTTGTCGAGCGGAACATCCTTGCCGAGCTGATAGGCGCGGCCGAGCGTGAAGCAGCTCTCGGCCTCGCCCAGCGTGCACGCCTTGTCGAACAGCTCGAGCGCACGGGTCCGGTTGCGGCGCGTCCCGCGACCGTCGTCGGTCATGAAAGCCAGATTGCCGCACGCGTTCTTGTGATCGGCCTCGCACGCGCGCGCGAACAGCGCGACCGCCCGCCTGGGATCGTGGTTCACGCCCTTCGCATCGCGATAGAGTACGCCGAGGTTGTAGCAGCCGTGGAGGTCGCCCGCATCGCACGCGACCTTGAATATGCGCGCGGCGCGGCGCTGGTTGCGCGCGGCGCCCTTGCCCAGCGAATAGGAGGCGCCAAGGTTCGCGCATCCCTCGGTCGCGGTGCCGTCGCACGCTTTCTCGAACAGCGCGATCGCGCGTTGGGCATCGACGGCTACCCCGTCGCCGTTGATGTAGGACAGGCCGAGGTTGTTGCAGCCCATCGGCTCGTCCTGATCGCAGGCGCGGATATAATATTCGGCGGCGCGGCCGTGAGACTGCGCGACGCCCATTCCCTCGCCGTACAGATAGCCCGCCATCGTGCAGCCCGACGCGTTGCCGAGGTCGCACGCCCGGATGAACAGCGCCGCGGCGCGCGCGTCGTCGCGGTCGACCTCGTCGCCCTCGTGAAAGGCGTAGGCGAGCTGGCGGCATGCCTCGCCATCTTCGGCGCGGCAGTCGCGGTCGAACGCATCGACCTTGCTGGCCGGTTCCGCCGCCTCACCGGGCGACGGGATCGCCACGACCGGCGCGCGTGTCTCAGCCTGAGCCCATGCCGACGGCGGACTCCACGGTCCGGCCAGCAGCAGCGCCAGCGCGCCGCGAAGCGGCAGACCGATGCCGCGCATCACGATCAGGCATCGTCCCCCATCCGCAGCGCGGCGATGAACGCCTCCTGCGGGATGTTTACGTTGCCATATTCGCGCATCCGCTTCTTGCCCTCTTTCTGCTTTTCGAGCAGCTTCTTCTTGCGGGTCGCGTCGCCGCCATAGCATTTGGCGGTCACGTCCTTGCGGAGCGCGGCGATGGTTTCGCGCGCGATCACCTTGCCGCCGATCGCGGCCTGGATCGGGATCTTGAACATGTGGCGCGGGATCAGGTCCTTGAGCCGCTCGCACATGCCGCGGCCGCGGCTTTCGGCCGAGCCGCGGTGGACGATCATCGAGAGCGCATCGACCGGCTCGTTGTTGACGAGGATGCTCATCTTGACGAGGTCGCCGGGGCGGTGGCCGATCTGGTGATAGTCGAACGACGCATAGCCGCGGCTGATGCTCTTCAGCCGGTCGTAAAAGTCGAACACCACCTCGTTGAGCGGCAGTTCGTAGGTGATCTGCGCGCGGCCGCCCACGTACGTCAGATTCTTCTGGATACCGCGGCGATCCTGGCAGAGCTTCAGGATCGGGCCGAGATAATCGTCGGGGACGTAGATCACCGCCTCGATCCACGGTTCCTGGATTTCGTCGATACGGTTCGGGTCGGGCATGTCGGCGGGGTTGTGGAGCTCGATCTCCTTCGCCGCCTCGTTCTTGGTGTGGCTGAGCTGCAACTTGTACACCACCGACGGCGCGGTGGTGATCAGGTCGAGGTCATATTCGCGGCTGAGCCGCTCCTGGATGATCTCGAGGTGAAGGAGGCCGAGGAAACCGCAGCGAAAGCCGAAGCCGAGTGCCGCGCTGCTCTCCATCTCGAAGCTGAACGACGCGTCGTTGAGCCGCAGCTTCTGGATGCTCTCGCGGAGCTTCTCGAAGTCGTTCGCGTCGGTCGGGAACAGGCCGCAGAAGACGACCGGCTGGACTTCCTTGAACCCCGGCAGCGGGGCCGCGGCGGGTTTCTTGGCGTCGGTCACCGTGTCGCCGACGCGCGCCTGCGCAACGTCCTTGATCTGCGCGGTGATAAAGCCGATCTCGCCCGGGCCGATCTCGGTCAGCTCCTCGCGCTTCGGGGTGAAGCAGCCGACGCGGTCGATCAGGTGGGTGGTGCCCGCCTGCATGAACTTGATCTGCTGGCCTTTTTTCAGCACCCCGTCGACGACGCGGACGAGGATGTCGACGCCGAGATAGGGGTCGTACCAGCTATCGACGAGCATCGCGAGCAGCGGCGCGGCGGCGTCGCCCTTCGGCGGCGGGATCTTGGTGACGATCGCCTCGAGGCATTCCTCGATCCCGATCCCCGACTTGGCCGATGCGAGCACCGCGTCGTCGGCGGGCAGCCCGATGATATCCTCGATCTCGGCCTTCACCTTGTCGACGTCGGCGGCGGGCAGGTCGATCTTGTTGATCACCGGCACGATTTCATGGTCGTGCTCGATCGACTGATAGACGTTGGCAAGCGTCTGCGCCTCGACCCCCTGCGCCGCGTCGACGACGCGCAACGCGCCCTCGCACGCCGCGAGGCTGCGCGACACTTCATAGGCGAAGTCGACGTGGCCGGGCGTGTCCATGAGGTTGAGCTCATAGGTCTCGCCGTCGTGCGCCTTGTACGACAGGCGCACCGTCTGCGCCTTGATCGTGATCCCGCGTTCCTTCTCGATATCCATATTGTCGAGCACCTGCGCCGACATCTCGCGCGCGGTGAGCCCCCCGGTGAACTGGATCAGCCGGTCGGCGAGCGTGGATTTCCCGTGATCGATGTGCGCGATGATGGAGAAGTTGCGGATATGCGAAAGCGGCGTGGTCATGCGCGGCGCCCTAGCAGGCGAAAGCGCCGCTGTCAGCAAGGGTCTTAAAGCCACAAAAGCCCCGCATGCGCGGGCCGGTTTTGAGGCTTTTGTGGCTTTAGTGGACCAAAGTTCAGCAAAGGTCAGCCCAATGGCGCATCCTGTCGTGGCGCGTCTGGCCGGGGGCAAAGGTCGCGAAGGTCACCCACACGGCGCATGCGGGCGAAAGATCGCAAAGGTCGCACGCAGGCGCGATGTTTGGCGCGGGCGGGGGGCAGCAGATTTGGACGAGTCAAAGAGCCAGACGCGGAAGGCTGGCATGGCGGGATAATGTAGGAAAGGGGTTTTTGCAGCCGCCGCCAAAACGACAATATCTCCGCTTGCTCTCACCCAAGGCCGACGCCACTGTGCCGCCTTATCAAATCGGGGTCGGGCGAAAAGACGGATGGATATTGCGACTTATCTGGAAGAGGTGCGCGATTTCGCGTCTATTCGCCACGGAGCAGTCTCGTGAGCCTGTTCGATACCTTGGCGCGTGCCCGCACCGAGGAAGACGTCAAGGACGCCTATATTGCGGCGCTCGGCCTTAAGGGCGTGTTCAAGGGGTTGGTCGATATCCAGACACCCGAAATCTGGTTCGAGGCAAAGGAAGCCTCGACCCCGCCGCTGCTGATGTTTGCGCAATTGCTTGTTTATGTACGCGCAGCGCGCAAGCGGGGCGAGGCGATCCCCGGCTTTCTCTGTGTAATCGACCGCGAGAAGGCGGCTCTGATGGCGACCGAGCACGCACTGCCGCTGCTCGATGACAAGGCCATCGTCTGGCCCAAATCCGGCTCGGCGGCGGACAAGGTGCTGGCGGCGCAGATTGCCCCCATTATCGAAACCCACTTCATCCTCTACCAGATCGACGGTTACGAGGCCGAATTCATCAAGGCCGCCAAGGATGCGGTGCGCGAAGGCCGCATCATTCGCACCCCAATCACGCCCGACAACTTGCGGCAGGTGTTCGACAAATGGGTGGCGATGGTCGGCGTCGAATTGGGCGTGAAGCGCGAGGCAGATTACGCCGTCCTGTTCTTCGCCGACATCATGCATGATGGCCGCAACGAAGCGATGCGCAACCTGCCCGCGCGGCTGCTGTTCAGCGGCGACAAGCCGGTGTTCATCATGGGGGCCGAGCAATACGAACTGGCCAGCGAGCGCGGCTATCGCAATTTCTGGAACATCTATCACCGCCCGCCCGAACAGAAGCACCGGCACTATCTACTCGAACGGCGCGACAGCCTGCTGCCGATGGACGACCAGAAGTTCAAAGGCGCGTTCTACACCCCGCTGCACATCGTCGACAAAGCCTATGATCAGCTTGCCGCAACGCTCGGCGCGGACTGGCAGCAGAAATATATCGTCTGGGATATGTGTGCGGGCGTCGGCAATCTAGAGGCCAAGCATTCCAACCTGCGCAACGTGTATATGTCCACGCTGGATCAGGAGGACGTGACGATCATGCGCAGCAACCCGGCCTTCGCCGGGGCGGAGATTTTTCAATACGACTACCTCAACGACGATGTGACCGATTTCGGTGAGATCGATTACAGCCTGTCGGGCAAGGTGCCGATGGCGCTGCGACATGCCATTGCCGATGCGCGCGAGGGCAAGAAGGGCGCGAAGCCCATTCTGGTGCTGATCAATCCGCCTTATGGTGAGGCAGCGAACGCTCAAGGTAACGCAGGAAAAACCGGAATCGCTACTACCCGTGTTAGCCATGGAATGGACGACTTAGGCTATGCCGCGCGAGAGTTGTTCGCTCAATTCATGCATCGCATGATGGCCGAACTTCCAAACGCAAAGCTCGCGATGTTCGCCAAGCTCAAGTATGTAAACGCGCCAAATTTCGACAAATTTCGAGATCGTTGGACGGCCAAATATCTCGATGGCTTCGTTGTTCCTAGCAAGGTCTTCGATGGATTGAAGGGGAACTACCCAATCGGCTTTCTAATCTGGGACATGCGCATCAAGGCGCCGTCAGACGTAGTGACTACGACAGCGCTCGACCGGAATGGGAATGCAATCGGCGAGAAGTCATTCTTCAATGTCCCAAATGACCAAATGTTGAGCAAATGGATTGTCCGGCTGCCTGCATCTGGTGAGATTGTCCCGCTAACCAATGCGGTTACCCCAAAAACTGGCTACGCAAAGGTTAGCACATGGCACGAAGGCGCGATTGGGCACATGCTCGCAAACGCAAATGACCTTCAACACGCGAGCACCCTTACGGCGATGTATTCGTCGGTTTGTAGTCAGGGCAATGGCTACTACGTCACCCCCGAGAACCTCTGGCAAGCCGCCATCGTCTTCTCCGTCCGCCGCCTCATCAAGCCGACATGGCTCAACGACCGCGACCAGTTCTTGCAACCCTCGCAGCCGCTGTCCGACGAGTTCAAATCAGATTGCCTTGTCTGGATGCTGTTCAACGGCAGCAACCTCACCGCCGGGGCGAACGGGCTGCGTTGGAATGATCGCGATTGGTCGCTCACCAATCACTTCATCCCCTTTACCGAGGCCGAAGTCGGCGCGAAGGCGCGCTTCGAGAGCGACTTCATGGTGCGCTACATGGCAGGCATGACCGTCTCGCCCGACGCGCAGGCCGTGCTCGACGAAGGCCGCAAGCTGTGGAGGCGATTCCACGCAACGAGTTTCCCCAATAAGATCAGGGAAGAATATAAACTCAACCGCGCGGATGCCGGGTGGTATCAAGTGCGCCGCGCACTCGAAGCTTATGGCGATACAGAATTGACTGATTTCGATCCGTTCAAGGCCGCTTATGCCGCGCTCGGTGAAAAGCTGCGGCCGATGGTGTATGAATTGGGCTTCCTGCCGGGGTAGTCACCCGCGATACCCGCTACATTGATTGTCCGTAATCCTCCCCATCGCTGTGCGACAGGGAGGATCAGATGGCCAGCCACCGCCTGCAATCATCGCGCACCCGCGCATCGCTGTCCCCTATCCCGCGCTCCAGCACCGTCGCTCTCGCCTCGCCGTCCGCCACGGCCGCCAGCGCGGCGATCGCGTTGGCGCGGACACGCGGCACCGGGTGCGCCCGCGCGAACTGTTCGGCGATGTCCTTGCCGTTGTCGGTCAGGTGGACCGCGCAGCGCAGCAGCATTTCGCCGGGGGTTATCGTCGGGCGCCGCGCGATCGTGCCGCGCCCGCCCGTTTCTTGGCCGAGGTCGACGATATATTGGTCGCGCCAGGGGACGTGCTCGCCCTCGTCCATGATGTTGAGGCTGACCGAGAGGCTGTCGGGCGGGAGCTGGCTGTGGATGTCGCGGTGGGCGCGGTAGAGCATCATCTTGCCCTCGCTGAGCTGGCGGCGCTCGACGAAGGTCAGGTCCAGCGGCTCGCCGACGCGGCCGTCGACCGGTTCGGCGTCATACTCATAATAGTCGCTGATATAGCCGGGGCCGGAATAGCCGGTGGTGAGGAAGTGGAAATTATGGTCGTGCGGCAGGCCGTAGGCGAAGGCCAGCGGGCCGCTCGCGGTATAGACCGCGTCGGTCGCGGCGGGCCAGAGGTTGGCGCGGAGGAAATGCCCGCGCGGGCTGCGGTGGAGCAGGAAGACCTGCGCCGAATAGCGGTTGGTCGCGAGCTGATCCGCATAGCTCGCCTTGAGTTCGGCGATGATACGGTCGGCGAGGAAGCTGCGGTTGCGCTGGAGGCCGGCGAGGAGGTCGGCGCAGCGCGAGATGCTGGCCTCGTCGGCGAGATCGACGCCATGCTCGTCGAGGCGCGCGGCGATTTCCTCGAGGTCGAGAGTGGGGCCGGCGGGCGGATCGATCAGGCGGGGCATGGCTCGGCTTTCGGGGCGGGATAGAGCGCCAGCGTCGCGGCGGCGGCGCGGCGGATTTCGGGGTGCGGATCCGCCGCCGCCATCGCTTCGACCCTGGGGCGCGCGGCGGCGGGATCGAGCGCGACGAGCTCGCGCAGCGCCGACCAGCGCGCGGCGAAATCCCCGGCATGCGTTGCCTCGACGAAGAGCGGGGCGGCGTCGGCGCGGCCGAAGCTGCGCAGCAGCGCGAGCGCCATCGTGCGAAAGCTGCTGTCGCGGCGCGAGGCCGAGACATGGGCGAGGCGGCCGCCGGCGATGTCATAGCTGCGGATCGGCAGCGGCGACGGCGGCTGCACCGCGAGTTCGAGGAGCAGCACGTCGCCGGCGGCATGCGACAGGGAGAAGGCTTCGCGCGCGGTATCGAGGTGCAGCGTCTCGCCTGTGGCGAGAGGGCGGGCCGGTTCGCTTTGGCAAGGTGCGGCGGCGACGGCCGAGAAGATGCCCGCCGCCTCGGCCTCGCTCAGCGCGACGCGATGGCGGTGCAGCATCGCGCCGCCGCTCGCGAGGACATGGATCGCTGCAACGCCGGGAATGAAGATTGCGGTCGAAGGCGCGCGGCTCCCCTGCTCGAAGCGATGGATCTGCAACGACAGGCGGATGTTGCCCCGATCGGCGAGCACCAGGCCCGCCGCACCCTCGCCGCCGCCGACCGGGCGGAGCGGCGGACGGGCGAAGGGATCGGCGGCGAGCAATTCCATCGCGTCCGCAAGTCTTGCCCGCAGCCATGCGACATCGCGCAGCCAAGGCTGGAGCGCGGCCACCGCCAGGTCCGGCGGCGCATCGTGCAGCGCCCCGATCGTCGCCGCAAGCCCGCCGGGCAGCGCGTCGGCCATCCGCCAGCCGGATTCGAGACGGGCCGCGGCGGTGTGCAGGCGTTGGCGGCGCGTGCTGTCGGTGCGGGGATAATGGTCGTGGCGCGATATCATGTGCCTCCCCTTCGCTGGTCGCGAACGACGTCGCGCCGCTCGCGGCCCGGCCCTTGGTCAGTCGTAGATGACCATCATCACGGTGACCGCGACTTCGAACACCGACGAGCCCGAATGGCCGCCGCTGGTCCCGAGCGAGCCGAACAGACCGACGGCGGTATCGAGCCGCGGAACGGCGTCGATATCGATAGCTATGGTGGGCATTTGCATGAGCCTCTCCTTGCAAACCGGCGGCGCGACATGCCGCCGGCGACAGGGTTATGGGCTGCCGTGCCGGGGTCCCAGTGAACTTATCGTAATCGGTGGCGCGGGATTCCCCGGCATGATCGGTTCAGAATTCCAGCCACAGCGACAGGCCGGGCGGCGGGTCGGCGGGCGGGGCTTCGGCGGCGTGGCGCGCGGCGTCGGCGCGGGCG
>JAEWIL010000138.1 GCA_023387085.1 Pseudomonadota bacterium
GTGTTACGCCGGTCGGTTCGTTCGCGCAGCGTGCGGTGTTTCAGGGCACCGGCGGGCTGTTGCTGATCACGGTCAGCGGCGACACCAGCGTGACGCTGACCCGCGCGGGCGGCGGCGGGACAATGACCGCGAGCCTGGTGCGCGCGGCGAGCACAAGCGGCGGCGGCATCGCGCTGCTCGGCGCCACGCTGCTGCCGAGCGGGGTCCAGACCTATTATATCGGCGGCACATTGAACGTCGGGGCAAACCAGCCGGCGGGCGATTATAGCGGGACGTTCACGCTCACCGTCAATTATCTCTGACCGCTGGCGCCGGCGCGCGCGCGTGCCTATATCGCACCTATGACAAGCCCGACCGACCCCCGCCGCTTTCTCTACCGCGCCGACGCGCTCGACCCCGATCTGGCGCAAAAGCTGGCGCGCGAGGCGCTCGCCAAGGCCGACGACGGCGAGCTCTATCTGCAATATCGCGCGACCGAGAGTTTCGGGTTCGACGACGGGCGGCTCAAGACCGCCGACTATTCGACCGACGCCGGCTTCGGCCTGCGCGCCGTGTCGGGCGAGATGACCGGTTTCGCACATGCGAGCGATGTCAGCGCCGGCGCGATCCGCCGCGCCGCCGAGACGCTCGCGCTGCTCGATCCCGCGACGCAGGCGGCCGCGGGGCCGCCGCCGCGCACCAACCGTCACCTCTATGACGAGGCGAACCCACTCGACCTCGTCCCCTTCGCGAAAAAGGTCGAGTTGTGCCAGAAGGTGGATGCCGCTGCGCGCGCGCGCGACCCGCGTATCGTGCAGGTCTCGGTCGCGCTCGCGGGTAGCTGGTCGGTGGTCGAGATCGTCCGCGCCGACGGTTTCCTCGCGACGGACGTCCGACCGCTCGTCCGCCTCAACGTCAGCATTGTCGTCGAGGAGAATGGCCGGCGCGAGAGCGGTTATTTCGGGCTCGGCGGCCGTTACATGTACGACCATCTGTTCGAGGAGGCGCAGTGGAGCCGCGCGATCGACGAGGCGCTGAACCAGGCGCTCGTCAATCTGCGCGCGGTCGACGCCCCGGCGGGCGAATTCACCGTGCTGCTCGGCCCCGGCTGGCCCGGAGTGCTGCTCCACGAAGCGGTGGGCCATGGGCTCGAGGGCGATTTCAACCGCAAGGGCACCAGCGCCTTTTCGGGGCGTATCGGCGAACGCGTCGCGGCTCCGGGGGTGACAGTGGTCGACGACGGCGCGATGGAAAGCCCGGTCGGCGGCGGCCGCCGCGGTTCGCTCAGCATCGACGACGAGGGTACGCCCACGGGCGAGACGGTGCTGATCGAGGACGGAATCCTCAAGGGCTATATGCAGGATCGCCTCAACGCGCGGCTGATGGGGGTCGAGCCGACCGGCAACGGCCGCCGCGAAAGCTTTGCGCACGCGCCGATGCCGCGCATGACCAACACCTTCATGCGCGGGGGCAACGACGATCCGGCCGAGCTGCTGTCGCGCGTCAAGAACGGCATTTTCGCCAAGAGCTTTGGCGGCGGGCAGGTCGATATCGTGTCGGGCAAGTTCGTTTTCAGCTGCACCGAGGCGTACAAGATCGAAAACGGCAAGCTGGGCACACCGATCAAGGGCGCGACGCTGATCGGTGACGGGCCGAGTGTGCTGACCAAGGTCACCGGCATCGGCAACGACATGGCGATCGACGAAGGCATCGGCATTTGCGGCAAGGCGGGACAGAGCGTTCCCGCCGGCGTCGGTCAGCCGACGTTGCTGGTAAGCGGGCTGACGGTGGGCGGGACGGCTTAACCCCCGCCCGTCGTTCGTCATGCTGTGACCCGCCTCACTTGGCGCGGTGCATTTTCCTGCTTATACCCCTTTCAAATACAAAATAATCTTGGGCCGCATCGTTATCCGCGGGAGGTGTTTGCCTTCCGGAAGAGGGAGGATTTCATGCGTTCGAGTCTGCGTTTCATCTCCATCGCCGCTGTCGCCGCGATGCTCGCCGCCGTTCCGGGATCGGCGCAAAAGACCAGTGGTCCCAAGGAACGCTATGAAATGGACGTCGCGACGATGTCGGGCTTTGCCGCGATGGGCGGCGGCCGGGGCGGGATCGGCGGCGCGATGGGCATGATGTTCGGCGGCGATCCGTCGAGCAGGGTCGCCTATATGCTCGACCTGCGCCTCGGATCGAACCAGGACGCCAGCGCGCCGCCGCCGAAGGGCGATCATTTCTTTCTGCCGCAGGCGAAGGTCGGCAAATCGCTGCCGCTGATCGCGCCCGAGCGCGGGAAGGACGAGATGCCGCAGACGTTCGAGCGGCCGAAGGGGCGCCTGCTCCTCTATTGGGGCTGCGGCGCGAAGGCGGGACCGGGGCAGCCGGTGATCATCGACTTCGCAAAGGTCGCGGCCGGTCAGATACCGCCGGGCCTGATGTCGAGCGCGGTTCCGATCATCCGCGAGGTCTCGGCGGCGAACAGCCGCTCCTATGCCCATTGGCCGAACGGCAAGGGCGGCAAGCAGCCTCCGTCGGGTTCGTCGCTGCTCGGCGCGCACAAGGTGACGAGTAATTTCGGGCCCGAGATCAATTTCACCCTCGCGCAGGACTATATGCCGGGGCTCCAGGCGTCGACCGCGATCCAGCCCGACGGATCGGTGATGATCCGCTGGAGTCCGTTGCAGCCGGCGACCGGCTATGCCGCCTGGGCGTTCGGCGGGATGGATCGCGGCGCGGGCGGCGGCGATGTCGTGTGGTGGACGAGCAGCGCGACGAAGGAATTCGGCGGCGGGCTTTGGGACTGGCTGCCGCCGTCGGTGGTCGCGAACCTGATTGCCAAGAAGATCGTGATGCCGCCAAGCCAGACGAGCTGCCAGATTCCCGCCGAGGTCAAGAAGGCGTCGGGCGAGATGATGGTCGGCAACCTCAACGCCTTCGGGCCCGAGGCGAACTTCTCCTATCCGCCCAAGCCGGCGGGCAACGCAGTGTGGAATATCGACTGGACAGCGAAGGTGCGCTTCCGCTCGCACACGATGCTGCTTGTGGGTGCCGATTTCGGCGGCATGGGAGGATCGAGCGGCGGGGGCGAAAGCACGCCGGCGGAGCCCGCCAAAAAGAAGAAGTGCAAAGGGCCGCTCGGCATTCCATTGCCGACCTGCTGACGCGGCAAAGCGTGCTGCGCGCGCGGCGAGTCAGCCCCGGTTAACGCGCGGCGGGATAGAACGGCCGACGGGTAGGGTATGTTGAAGACAGGAGTCGAACGATGCGTACACTGATCCCCGCCATTCTCGCCGCCGCCGCGCTCGCGGTTTCGCCCGCCGTCGCCGCAAAGGAAAAGCGCACCCCCGAGGAACAGCTTTCCAAGCTGCTCGAGGGTCGCGTCGCCGGCGCTCCGAAGGATTGCATCACCTTGTCGAGCATCGACAGTTCGCAGGTCATCGACAAGACCGCGATCGTCTATCGCGACGGCAGCACCTTGTGGGTGAACCGGCCGCGTAGCGGCGCCGACAGCCTGAACGACGACGATGTGCTGGTGACCAAGACCACGGGCAGTCAGCTCTGCAGCATCGACACCGTCCAGCTCCATGACCGCAGTACGCATTTCTGGCGCGGTTTCGTCTCGCTCGGCGAGTTCGTGCCGTATCGCAAGGTCAAGGCGGCGGCCCAATAATTCGCATGCAGGACGACGAGATTCCGGCGCCCGCGCCGCCCAGCGACTGGGC
>JAEWIL010000152.1 GCA_023387085.1 Pseudomonadota bacterium
CGATCATCGTGCCCGCGGCCGCGGCAACCGTGCCGACCGCCGCACCCGCGCCGAGTTGCGGGGCGCCGGCGACGAGACCCGAGGCGATGCCGGGGCCGTAGATGCCGAGCCCGAGCAGCGCGAGCGCGCCGAGCGCAAGCGACATCGCTTCCTCGACGTCAGGTTCGGAACCCGCCATCGTCGTCAGAAAATCGGGAAAGAAGCCCGAGCCGATCCCGACGATGACGCCGAGCACCATGACCTTGACGCCCGATGAGACGATGCTGCCGAGGACGCGCTCGGCAAGAAAGGCGGTCCGGTTCCAGAGCGCGAACGGCATCAGCGCGAAGCCCGCGAGGCTTGTGAGCTTGAACTCGATCAGCGTGATGAAGAGCTGGATCGCGAGGATGAAGAAGGCGAGGATCGTGAGGACCCAGGCGATCAGCAATATGACGATCTCGAGGAAATTGTTGAAGAAACCGATCGGACCCAAAAGCTCCTTGATCTGGTCGATCAGCGGATGCGCCGCTTCGAACCCCGTGCCCGCGAGACGTCCGGGCTTCAGAAGATCATCGGCCGAGATCGTGCCGCCGCCGGCGGTGATGCCGAGACCCGCGAAGGAGCGGAAGATGATGTCGGAGAGCGCCGCGAAGTTCCCGATGATGAAAGCAAAAACACCGACATAGAGAATCTTCTTCAGAAGCTTTGCGATGACGTCATTCTCGCCGCCCATCGCCCAGAAGAGTCCGGCCAGCGTGATGTCGATGCCGATAAGGATGCTGGTGAGGAAAGCGACATCGCCGCCGAGCAGCCCGAACCCGCTGTCGATGTAGCGGATGAAGGTCTCCATGAAGCGGTCGATGACATTGAGATCGTCCATCGGGCGGGCTTTCGAAGGAAATGAGGGATCCGCGGGGTCTCGCAAGGGGATCATCGGAGACCCCGCGGCGAACGGCGGGCCAGGAGAGGGGCAGCCGCGCGCCGTTCGTGTCGGTATCAGCCGATCGGCGTGTAGGCCTTGCCGTCGCCGAGGAAGCGGCGCATGCGCTCGCGCGCTTCGGCGGCGCTCTGCGCGGCGCGCGTCCGATCGAGCATGTCGGCCTCGTAGGCGGCCGCCATCATCTGCTGGAGCTGCATCTGCTGCTTGGCGGCGAGCACAAGGAGCTGGTTCGTCGCCTGGCTCGCCTGCAGACTGCCTTCGGCGGCCGTGCTTCGCGCCGCGACTTCGGCGAGCACCGCGGCGTCCTCCTTCACGTCGGCGGCGATCCGCGACTGGACGGCGAGCGTCCGGCGGTATGACGCCATCGCCGCCTCGAGCCGCGCCTTGGCCTGCGCGACGCTCGCCGACCGCGTCATCCCGGCAAAATCCTTCGGGAAGAGCGCGGCCATGCGCGCGTCGAGCTGGTCGACGCCGAAGTCGATCCCTTCGGCCCTCTCCATCAGCGCATCGACGCGCGCGAGATTGTCCTTGAGCGCTTGAAGCTCGGGGAAATCGACGCGCTTCAGATGCTTGTCCATATTGGAGAGCATCTGCGCTTCGTTCTGCAACTCCCTGATTTGCTGATCGATCTTCTTGAGCGTCCGCGCCGCGGTGAGCAGATTCTGCGAATAATTGGCTTGGTCGAATACCGGCATCGCGGCGGCTGGCGGCGACGCGAACAGCAGCGCCGGGACGGCGGCCGCGGCGAGCATCATGGGAGCAAGAATCTTCATGGCATGTCTCCTTCTTGGGGGGCGGGTCGATCGGTTGGGAAAGGACCGGGAAAGCCGGCGAGCAGATCGGCGGCCCAGTCGAGGCCGGCGCCGCGGAGCCAATGGCTCGCGAAATCGGCTTCGCCATGCTCGGCGAGGATCGCGTCGATCCCCGCCTGTGCCGCGGGATCGGACGCGCCGCAAAGCGCGAGCGCGACGGGACCGAGGCCGAGCTCGAACAGGCGATTGCCGCGCGACGACTGGAGATAATATTGGCGCTTGGGCGCCGCGCGCGCGATGAGTTCGATCTGCGCATCGTTGAGGCCGAAGGCGGCATAGGCGGCGCGGCTCTGCGGCTCGACCGCGCGATCGTTCGGGAGCAGGATGCGCTGGGGACAGCTTTCGATGATCGCCGGCGCGATCGTGCTGCCCGCGATATCGGCGAGGCTCTGCGTCGCAAAGATCACCGCGACATTCTTCTTTCGCAGCACCTTCAGCCATTCGCGGATGCGCGCCGCGAACAGCGGGTTGTCGAGGAAGATCCAGGCCTCGTCGAGAATGAGCAGGGTCGGCTTGCCATCGAAGCGAGCCTCGAGGCGGTGGAAGAGATAGGCGAGGACCGGTTCGACGACCTGGCCCTGCCCCATCAGCGCCTCGGTCTCGAAACATTCGATCGAGCCGAGCGCGAGCCCTTCCTCGGCGGCGTCGAGCAGACGGCCGTGCGGCCCTCGAGCGTAAAGGGCTGGAGCGCGCTTTTGAGCGCGTTCGACTGGAGCAGCAGCGAGAGCCCGGTCAGCGTCCGCTCGGAGGCGGGCGCGCTCGCGAGGCTGGTCAACGCCGACCAGATCGCATCCTTGATCTCGGGCGTGACCGCGACGCCCTCGTGCGCGACGATCGACGCGATCCAGTCGGCCGCCCAGCTTCGCTCCTCGGCGCGGTCGATGCCGCGCAGCGGCTGGAAGGCAAGGCTTTCGTCGCTGTCCCCAAGCGCATGATGCCGCCCGCCCATCGCCAGCACCGCGGCGCGCGCCGAATTGCCCTTGTCGAAGATATAGAGCTGAGCCTGCCGGTAGCGGCGGAATTGCAGCGCGACAAGCGCGAGCAGCACCGACTTCCCCGCCCCGGTCGGCCCGGCAATCATCATATGGCCGACGTCGCCGACGTGCGTCGACAGGCGGAACGGCGTCGAGCCGCCGGTCTCCGCCATCAGCAGCGGCGGTCCGCCGAGATGGGGATTCCGCGCCGGGCCCGCCCACAGCGCCGAGAGCGGCATCAGATGCGCGAGGTTGAGGCTGTGGACGAGCGGCTGCCGGACGTTCGCATAGACGTGGCCCGGCAGCGACGAGAGCCAGGCCTCGACCGCGTTGACGCTCTCGCGGATCGCCGTGAAGCCGAGGCTATGAACGATCCGCTCGGCGCCACGGAGCTTTTCCTCGGCGCGCGCGCGATTGCGGTCGGCGACGGTGATTGTCGTCGTCAGGTACCCGAAGGAGACATGATCGCCGCCGAGCGCCTGGAGCGCCGCATCGGCGTCGACAACCTTGTTGTCGGCGTCGCTGTCGAGCAGCTGCGCCGGCTGGTTGTACATCACCTCGCGGAGCAGCGCCGACAGCGACTTGCGCTTGTTGAACCATTGCCGCCGGAGCCGGGTCAGCGCCGCAGTCGCGTCCGCCTTGTCGAGCGCGATGAAGCGCGTCGTCCAGCGATAGGCAAAATCCTGTGCGTTCAGCGCGTCGAAGATGCCGGGGCGGCTGAGCGAGGGAAAACCGAGGATCGTCAGCGTCCTCAGATACTCGTCACCGAGCATCGGCTCGAGTCCGCCGGTGAGCGGCGTGTCGGCGAGCAACGCATCGAGATACATTGGCGTCGCGGTCACGTGCACGCGGTGCCGATGCGGCGAGATCGCGCGGTGGAGATAGGTCAGCGTCTCGCTGTCACCCAGCGCCCGGACCTCGGGCATGAATGTCGCCATGAGGTCGATCGCGCGCAGGCTCTCGGCCTCAAAGCGCGCGAGCGCTTCGCGCCAGTCGCGTCCGCCCGCGGCCGCCTCGGGACGCTCGATCAGCGCGCGCCCCGCGCTGTCGGCCTGGTCGGCGGGCGGCATCCACACGAGGGTAAGATGGAAGTGGCTCTCGAAATGCGCCTTCTCGCGGTCCTCAAACGAAGCGCGCCGCTCGGCGTCGACGAGCCAGGAGGTCGCGTCGGGAAAGTCGCTGGCGGGATAGCCGCCGGCGGCGACGCGTTCGGCCTCGAAGAAAAGCGCCCAGCCCGAACCGAAGCGTTTCAGCATATTGTTCGCGCGCGCGCAGGCGGCGACGAGCTCGGCTTCGGTCGCGCTGTCGAGATCGGGGCCGCGAAAGCCGATGCTGCGCTGGAAGCTCCCGTCCTTGTTGAGGATGATCCCCGGCGCGACGAGCGCCGCCCATGGCAGATGATCGGCGAGCCGGTCGGCCCGGCGGCGATATTCAGCGATGTTCAGCATGACAGCTCGCCTCTCTGGCGAAGGTGGCGCGCCAGGACCGGCGCGAAATCGGGGTCGCGCTTCGCAGCGAAGACCATGAGCGTATGGCCGAGCGCCCACAGGATGAGCCCGGCGATCCATTGCTGGAGACCGAGCCCCATCGCCGCGGCGATGGTGCCGTTGACGATCGCGATCCCGCGCGGCGCCCCGCCGAGCAGGATCGGCTCGGCGAGCGACCGATGGATCGGCGCCTCATATCCTTGCGTATGGCTCACGCGACGAGCGCCCCGCCGCCGAAGCTGAAGAAGGAGAGGAAAAAGCTCGACGCCGCGAAGGCGATCGAGAGGCCGAACACGATCTGGATCAGCCGCCGGAAGCCGCCCGAGGTTTCGCCGAAGGCGAGCGTCAGCCGGTCGTGATGATGATAATCACTGCGATGATCTTGGCGACCGGTCCCTGCACCGATTCGAGCACCTGCTGGAGCGGCTCTTCCCACGGCATGCCCGATCCCGCGGCAAGCGCGCTCGCTGCGAGGCCGACCGCGAGGCCAACGACGAGCAGCGGGCGTTCGACGGGCCGACTGACGGCGTGCGACAGGGCGAGCGGAATCAAGGACATGGCATTTCTCCTTCAGAGTGAATGGGGAATTCAGAGAGCGCGTAATCGCCGCTCGCGGTCACACCCTCGACGCGCGCAATCGTCGCGATGCGCCGCGCGGCGCCGCGTCCGGAGATGAACACGATGAGGTCGATCGCCTCCGCGATCAGCCGCCGCGGTACGGTCACGACACTCTCCTGGACTAATTGCTCGATCCGGGTCAGCGCCGAGGTCGCGCTGTTGGCGTGAACGGTGGCGATGCCGCCCGGATGGCCCGTGTTCCATGCCTTCAGCATGTCGAGCGCCTCGGCGCCGCGGACCTCGCCGACGATGATCCGGTCGGGACGCAGCCGCAGCGTCGAGCGCACTAGATCGCCCATCGACACCGCGCCGGCGCGCGTGCGCAGCTCGACGCGGTCGGATGCCGGGCATTGCAGTTCGCGCGTATCCTCGATCAGGATCACCCGCTCGTCGAGACTCGCCATTTCGGCAAGCAAGGCATTGGCGAGCGTCGTCTTGCCCGAGCTGGTGCCCCCGGCGACGAGGATGTTGAGCCGTTCGACGACCGCCAGCGACAGGAGGCGCGCGGCCTCGGGCGGAGCGATGCCCGCACTCACATAATCCATCAGCGAATAGACACGCGCCGCAGGCTTGCGGATCGAGAAACAGGGGGCGAGGCTGACCGGCGGCAGCAGCCCTTCGAACCGCTCCCCTGCTCCCTCGCCATGCGGCGGCAGCTCGGCGCTCACGATTGGCGAGGCCGCATGCACCTCGAAACGCGCATGCGAAGCCACGAGCCGGATGATCCGCTCGACCTGATCGGGCGCCATGCGCACACCGGTATCGACCCGGCCCTCGCCTAGGACATCGACGCGCAGCGCGCCGTCGGGATTGACCATCACCTCGACGACATGCGCGTTCGACAGCGCCGCCTCGATCGCCGGGCCCATTGCGCTGCGCAGCATCGTGCGCCGCCGTTCGGCCGAAACCGCCGCGCTCATGCGCCGCCTCCCGATCCGAAGCTGCCGCGGCCTTCACGAAAAGCCTCGACAACCTTCGCGGTGAACCATTCGAAGCGCTCGCGCCCCTGCGCGCGCGCGACGTCGTCGCCCTCGGCGACAGGCGGCACCGAGGCGAGCAAATAGCGCACGAGAAGCGCAAGGATCTCGATTTCGATCTGACTATTGCGCTCAATTCGCGCGAGGCTGCGCGCGAGGCCGTCGAGGCGCGGGCCGAAGCGCTCCTGCAGTTCGTTCACGCCCTTGCGGGCGAGCCAGGCCTCGAGCGCTTCGGCGAGGATCGTCGATTTGGTCACGCCCGGCTTTCGCGCAAGCAGCGCGAGCCGGTCGCTGAGATCGCGCGCGATGAAGAGCTGGTGCCGGACCTGGCCCGCACGCGCGTTCACAGCCCGAGCCCTAGTTGCTCGCCGCCCTGCGACACGGCTTCGTCCATCGCGTGACCGATCAGCACCGGTGCGAGCGGGCGGACGCGGTCCATCAGCTTTTTGTCGATCGCTGGATCGCCGTCATCGTCGATGCCGAGCGGGTTGGAGGGACGTTGCGGCTCAGGCCGCGGCGCCGGTGGCTCGGCGAGTTCGGGCTCTTTCGCCTGCTGCGCGCCGCCGTCCTCGATCGCGCTCTCGTCGGCGTCATCGGGCGCGTCGATGTCGGCAGCAACGGGGCCGGCGACACGGCCACTCCAGTCGTCGCCCCGCGCTGCCGGGCGGTCGGCATAGCCGCCGTCGCAAAGCTCGGGCGCCGGGCCGAGGCGCATCTTGAAATTGGCGTCCTCGAAATAGCGCAGCTTCTTGGCGCGGATCGGCGCGAGCCCGGCGACGAGAACAAGCTCGTCGGTCGGCGGCAGCTGCATGACCTCGCCGGGGGTCAGCAGCGCGCGCGCGGTTTCCTGCCGGCTGACCATGACATGCGCGAGCCAGGGCGCGAGGCGATGCCCGGCATAGTTGCGCATCGCGCGCTGCTCGGTCGCGGTACCGAGCGCGTCCGAAATCCGTTTTGCCGTCCGCTCGTCATTGGTCGCGAAAGCGACGCGGACGTGGCAATTGTCGAGGATCGCATTATTCTCGCCATAGGCTTTGGAAATCTGGTTCAGCGACTGCGCGATCAGGAAAGCGCGGATGCCGTAGCCCGCCATGAAGGCGAGCGCGGTCTCGAAGAATTCGAGGCGCCCCAGTGCCGGAAACTCGTCGAGCATCAACAGAAGCTCGTGACGGCGCACCGTCGAGCCGCGGTCATCGAGCTTCTCGGTGAGGCGGCGCCCGATCTGGTTAAGGATGAGGCGGACGAGCGGCTTGGTCCGCGATATGTCCGATGGCGGGATGACGAGATAGAGCGAAAGCGGACGCTCCGCCGACACGAGGTCGGCGATCCGCCAGTCGCAGGCCGATGTCACCGCCGCGACGGTGGGATCGCGATAGAGGCCAAGAAACGACATGGCGGTCGAGAGCACGCCCGAGCGCTCATTCTCGCTCTTGTTGAGGAGTTCGCGCGCCGCCGAAGCGACGACCGGATGGACGCGCGGTTCTTCGGCTGTCCCAAGATGGTTGGTGCGCATCATCGCCACAAGCGTCGCGGCGAAGCTGCGCGAAGGATCGGAGAGGAGGTCGCGACCCGCGCGAGCGTCTTTTCCTCCTCGGCGTAGAGAATATGGAGGATCGCGCCGACGAGCAGCGAGTGCGACGTCTTTTCCCAGTGATTGCGCCGCTCGAGTGCCCCTTCGGGATCGACGAGGATATCGGCGATATTCTGTACGTCGCGGACTTCGCAGACGCCTTTGCGCACTTCGAGCAGCGGATTGTAGCGCGCCGAGCGGGCGTCGGTCGGATCGAAGTAGAGGCAGTGCGAGAAGCGCGAACGCCACGCAGCGGTCAGCTGCCAGTTCTCGCCCTTGATGTCGTGGACGACCGCCGATCCGGTCCAACTGAGCAGGGTCGGAACGACGAGCCCGACGCCCTTCCCGCTCCGGGTAGGCGCGAAGGCCATGACATGCTCAGGGCCAGCGTGACGCAGGTATCGGCCCGACAGGCGCCCGAGGAATACGCCCGCATCGCCGCGCAGCCCCGCAGCATCGATCTCACGCTCTTTCGCCCAGCGCGCCGAGCCGTAGGTCGTGACTTGCCCCTTCTGGCGCGCCCGCCAGAGCGAGCCAGCGATCGCCGCGCCGCACCCGATGAATCCGCTCGCCGCCGCGAGCGAGCCCGCCTTGTCGAAGACGTGCGGCGCATAGGCCTCAAAATGGTACCACCAAGAAAAGAGGTCCCACGGCCGATAGATGGGCAGGCCCGCGAAACGGAACCACGGCGCGCCGAGTTCGGGTTGATAGCCGAGCATCGCGGCGGCCCACTGCGTCGCGGCCCAGACGCCAACGATCACGATCGCGAACACGATCAGGATCTGGCCGATGAGCAATTTGGTCGGGGTCATGATGAGGCTCCCGCCCGGACGATGCTGTCCGGGCCCGAGCCCCTAAAATCCGCTCTAGGCAACCAAACTTACAGTACGTCTCTGACGCACCGAGGTACGTCTCCGACGCATTTCAAACCATATGACGGCGGCTCAAATTACAGGTCGGCGAATGCCATAGTCGAGCCGAACGTGGCCGCAGCAGCTGGCCGGCTTCGGACTGGCAGGTCCGGCGATCAGAAAGGCAACAGCAGCCCTCCCCAGCCGATCAGACCTTCTTCTCAGCCCCTAAGGGGAAGCCAGCGAGATTCTGACCCGCAACCCACGCCGCAATATCTGCCGCCGCCCGACGATCGACAGGCTCTCCCAAGATCAGCATGCGGTAGAACAATGGAGCCGCTCCCAGCTCCAGGACTGCGCGCGCCGAAACCCCTTCCCCGACTTCGCCCCTCGCGATCGCGCGCGTCACGATCTGACCGCTTGCAGCAAATCTTTCGTTCCAGAATCTTTCCCGTGATCTCGCGGATTGATCGTCGCTATCCGCGCGCATGCCCATGACATGGAAGAGGCCACGCATCGCGGGATCGGCGAGTACCCGCGCAATGCTCGCTAGTAGCTCCGCAAGATCTCCCTTGAACGACCCGGTATCGGGGGTCGGCACCTTCGCCTGCATCTCTTCCAGCATGATATCGAGCAGGAGCTCGGACTTCGTCGGCCATCGACGATAGATCGTCGTCCGGTTTACTGCCGCGCGCAATGCGATGTCGGGTATCTCGACGGCCTCATAGCCGCGTTCGGCCAGCAGCTCGAACGCGGCTTTTCTGACCGCAGCGACGACGGCGGCAGCACGTCCGCCGGGCCGCGCGCGGGGCGACGGCTCGCTCTCGGACACCGATACTTTTGGCTTATTGCCGGTCCCTGTCACAGCTCTTGCCCATTTTCATTAATGCAACTATAGTTGCTTTTATAGCATAGAGGCCGGAGGGGCTACAGGCAAATGACGATCGATCTGGAAATCTTCATCGAAGGCCAACGGATCGCGTCCGACCAAGTCGCAGATTGGGAACGGCACAGCGCGGCCAAGGCGCTCCGACGACTGGGCACTCCGTCCGATAGCCAAGACCTCGAACAACTAAAGAGTCAGTTGATCGAGCGCAAAAACGCGCTTGGCCACGACGGCATTCGCGCGCGCCTGCGGCGCGAGCTCGCCCTGTCCGACATGGTAGCGCGTCTCGTCGCGCGGATGTCGCGTGGGCGCCGGGCCTACAGCGTCATCGAGATCGTCTCGCCCGCCGGAACCGCGGAAGCGTTCGCAAACTGGTTCGAAGAGGTCGCGCGGCTGAACCGCGAAGATGTGATGCTCGCGGCCCTACCCGAGCATTATCTGATTGCGACCGATGCCGCGGGACGGCAGGAAGTCATCGAAACCAATGGCGGCGCGCCGATGGTGGCACGTTTCTTCGTCGATTACGCCGACTTGTCGAGCCTGAGGTCAGAGGCCGATCCCGACTATCCTGTGCAGGTCGCGGGCGTGGCACGGGCACCGAACGGCGCCGCAATCGGTGGCGTCCGCCATCAATTTCGTAATGAAGGCGCAGGCTTCCGCGCAAAGCTGACGGTCGAGTTCCCATCGCTTATCATGCCGTCGGTCGTGACCGGCCATTGCTGGCATCTCGCATGCGAATTTTCGAACTGGATTCGTGCGGCCATTGGCGAGCTTCACCCGGACTAGACTGCTGATGGCCGACTACGATCGGATGGCTTTCGGATCGAGATTTTATAAATCGGACTTCAACCGTGATGACTAACCCTGTCAAAACACAAGCCTTAAGCTTGCGCGAGCAATCGTTCATGAGGCACGGCAAGCCGCGCACCGGTTCCCGGACGCACGGCTATCTGCGACGCTTTTCATCGGTAAGACTATGCAGAGTCCGGCCCACGGACCTCGTGAGCCGCATGGGTCACGGGGAGAAGCTTCCAGATATTGGCCTCGGATTTGGTCATCCGTGCCAGTAGCGTACTGCCATCCCAGAGCTCGACATGCGAACCATCGGTCTCGTTTCGCGCGACGACGAACGCGTGGTCGGGGCTTTCGGCCCTGAAATCGATGCGGCGCGGCTCGGTCTCGTCGCGTCCGCGCACCAGCAAATGAAAGGGGCGCATTACATGCTCCTCGAGTGACGGGAGCGCGCGCTACCAGGCTCTCGGCTTCAATCGATCGGCTGGCCGTATGCAACGGTAAGGACTGCGGACAATGCCGGAACCACAGAAAGCCGATCTAGGGTGGAACCGCAGCCGTCGCCGAACGCTAGCATCGTTTGGCGATGCCCCATACAATCCATGTTGGTTTTTGGCGAAGCTGCGACCTGTCGTGCTCCTTCAGGGTCGATCCGCGCCACGCGCAACAGAATCTCGCGCCGCCGCGGCACCCGACAGATCCCCCAAGTTGCGCGCAATTCAGCCGCTGAGCTCAACCTGGACGGGCCGGGGCGCGCCGAGGTAGCGCTCCGCGAAGGACCCCGTACGAGCAAGCCCGTCGAAGTTCGCGATACGGAGCCGGCGCCGCGTGAAGTCGACACCATATTCGTCGTGCAGCTCGCGCATCACGCGGTTCACATGCACCGAGGTCAGCCCGGTCGCCTCGCCGATCTGGGCCTGCGTCACCGGGAAGTCGACCTCGGCGCGTGCCGCGCCCCCGCCCTGCAGCATATAGAGTTCGCAGAGGAGGTGGGCGATGCGCTCGTGCGCCGATGTGACGCCGACATTCACCAGCCACTCGCGCTGGATCGCGCCCGCGATGGCTTCCGCCTCACAAAGTGCGCGACCCAAGCCTGGGCAACGATCGATAAGCTCGTCCAGGTCTTCGGGGCCGATGGCAGCAACGCGCAGCCGGTCGATGGCGGCGACCGTGTGACCGTAGGGGGTGCGGGTCAGAAGCGCGATGTCGCAGACCTGCCCCGGCAGGCAGAAGCCGACGATCTGACGGCGGCCATCGGGGAGCTCCCGATACTTCTGGGCCCATCCTTCGAGAATGACAAAAAGGAAGCGCGGTTGCTCGCCTTCAAGGGCGATGTCCTCGCCCCGCGCATGGCTCTGTTCGAGACGGCTAAGAGCGGCCTCCCAGATATCGCGCGCGACCGGCTCGAGTTGGCGGGAGATGAAGAGTGACGGTTCGATTGCCGCGGACGGGCGCGGCCCCTGCTGAAACAGCCTATCCAGCATCGCTCGGCTATGCTCCTGATTGTCCTTCCTTGCATTGCCGGTCCCGCGGGAAGCGGATTTGCCGCCCTGCAGACCGGTTCATATGACTTTACGCGGATTGGAAAAAATGTTCCGCGCGCGCGATCGAGCGGCCAACCGCGATCTTAACCTAGGTTGATGGCAGGATGCGGCACTTGCCCTTATGATCTGCATCAACCAGCGGTATCCTCGCGACCCGGATATCCAATGGGGCTTCCTTCGGGCCAGCACACGGCCGGAGGTTGGGGGAGGGTTTCGCTGCAAGGCGAAACTCTCCCGGGAGCGGCAGCTTGCTGCGTGGGGACGGCACAAGGAGAGGGGCGCAATTTTGGGCGATCGGGAGCAAGGCGGCGCGGCGGGTCCGCGCCATGGGGCGCGTCCGTGACGCGCATCGGGTTCGTCAAGCGCGCGATCCTGCGCGGACGGCGTCCGCCCGCGCTCACCGCGGCCTGGATCCTCGTCGCGCTCGCGGTTCCGACATTGCTTCGGCTCGCGATGAACCCGCTGCTCGACGGACGCCTCCCCTATCTCACCTATTTTCCCGCGGTCCTGCTCGCGACGGTATTCCTCGGCTGGCGTGCGGGGACGATCGTCCTGCTGGCGTCGGCCTTGATCGCCAACGTCGCCGCGGGCGTCGTGGGTCACGCGGGCTGGAGCGAGGGCGAACTGCTCCTCGGCGCCCTCTTCTTCATCGCCGCATCCTCGATGATGATCCTGCTCGCGCAGACCCTGCGCCGGACCGTCGTCGAGCTCGATGCGACCGCCGAACGCGAACGCTTTCTCGCCGCCGAACTCGGTCACCGCGCCAAAAATCATCTGGCGCTGATCGAGGCACTGGCACGCCAGTGCCGGAAGGACGGCGACACGAGCGATCTTTTCTTCGAGCGTCTCACCCCGCGGCTCCAGGCGCTCGGCCGCGCGCAGGATCTGCTGACGCGAAGCGGCTGGGGTCCCTGCTCGCTCGCCTGGCTGGTCGAGGAGGCGCTGCTGCCTTTCGCATCCCATGGCGGTATCAGCTTCGAAGGGCCCGAGGTGACGATCCCGCCCGCCTATTGCACGCCGATGATCATCGCGGTGCACGAGCTTGGAACGAATGCCGCGAAATATGGCGCGCTCTCGGTGCCGCAAGGCAAGGTCACCATCCGCTGGTGCGATCCGGGCGACGGCACGGGCACCCGCATCGAGTGGCGCGAGAGCGACGGTCCGCCGGTCGAGGCGCCGCAGCGCCGCGGCCTCGGGACACGCCTGCTTGCCCGCCTCCCGGCCTTCGCAGAAGTGAGACAGGAATTCCCGCCCGAGGGCGCGACCTGCCTGATCCGGCTCAACCCGGCGCTGCTGAAAGAGGCGAACTGACACCGGGCGCGAACAACATAGTGGGCCAGTTCATCGCGCTTCGCCGGAACCCCAAGGCCTTCTGCAAGTTGCTCGAGCCATAGGGAATATCTTGCCGGCGGCCGGGTACTGACCCGGCGCACTGCAGCCTCGCCCGGCGGGCGACAGAGTATACATCATGTTGAAGAAAATCCTGATCGTCGAGGACGACACGCTGGTCGCAATGATGCTCGACGGCTATCTCGACGCCCTCGGCTACGAGACCGTAGCGACATGCGAAACCGTCGCCTCCGCTCTCGCCCAGATCGACCCCGCGCGCATCGACGCGGCGATAGTCGACGTTCATCTCGCGAACGGCGAGCTCAGCGGCCCCGTCATCGACGCGCTGCGTGCCGCGGCAATTGCTTTTGTGGTAACGACGGGCGACCGCCACAATATCGGCGACGCTCGCTTTTCCGGCGCACCGATGCTGGAGAAGCCGTTCACACTCGTCCAGCTGGAGGCAGTGCTCGCCAGCCTCGCTTCGCCGCGTTGAGGCGGCCCTCGACTCCCGGCCGGCCTTTCGACGATATCAAACGTTCGGTGGGTCAGACCCGGATGAAAAACGGCCCCGGTTACACCGGGGCCGAATATTTACGCGGTGATGTCAAGGTCAATGGGCGTCGAGACCATGCTTCAGCGCCGAGATCTGGTCGTGCCCCTGCCGAACCGACGTATAGCCGGTCTCGATAAGCTGGCGGACCGACGGGTCGAGGTCGGCATCGCCGAGCGCGTTTTCGAACTTCGACTTGATATGATCCTCGCCGCGCTCTACCTCGGCGATCACCGCATCGTCGTCGCGCGCGCCGGTGAGCTTGTCGCGCAGGCCGAGAAACGCGCGGTGGGCCGATGCGAGGACCGTACCATCGTCTTCGGGATTGCCGCCGAGCTCGCGTACCTTTGCCTGGAAGTCTGCGACGACCTTCTGGCGCTCGTTGGCCCGGCTGAGGAAAATCTCGCGGAACTGACCCGCATTCGCCGCCTCGGCGGCTTTCCGATATCCGTCGATACTATCGAGCGTGGTAGCGATAAGGGAATTCAGCGTCGCGATATTCTTGTTATCGAACATGAGCATTCCTTTCGGGAGAGCGTGCCGATCACCATGACGGCACCTGACCGAGCAACGAGTGGCCAAGGGCGAAGTTGCGCGGCGCCTCTGACCGAAGTCCAATTTGCGGTGAACCGACGCCCATCCCTTGTCAGCGGAGCTGGCTATCCTTGCTGCCGCGCCGATTGATGCCGGCTTGCTTACGTTTTGCGTCACGGGTCGACTGGCAGCCGACACAAGTGCGGCTTCCGGGCAGCGCCTTCCTGCGTGCATCGGGAATGCGGTTGCCGCAGTCCTCGCAAAATTCACTGCCGGCACCTTCGCAAGCCGAAGCCGCGCGAGCTTCACCGCGTCGGCTACCGTATCGTCGATCTGCTCCTGAACGGCACCATCGTGCGCCCAACCATTTGCCATAATACACACTCCGGTCATCCGACCGGCCTCAGTCGGATATCGTCTCTTCCTCGATCGCAGCATGGATCATGCGATCCCAGATGTCGGCGTCACCGACGGCAATCATCGCGGCGCTCGGTTCGCGGAGCGTGCGGAGGACGGCGAGCGCCGCATCGCTATATTCGCCCCATAGCGCATCCACCGCCTCCCCCGCCGAGGACATGTCACCCTCCCTGTTCCGGCTTAGCGCGTGACCGGCGAGGACGCGGGCAACCCGTTCAATCGGCGACGTCATCGCGCGATCCAGATCCCGTGCCATCAACGATCTCCTTGCGTCCATCGCTCTTGCAACGCGCGCAACCTGCGACAGTTGCCGCTGCCGAAAGGGTCTTACTCTAAGCTATCGCGGCCGCGGCATCGCATCCGAAATGAAGAAGCAAGCTAGCGGGCAAAGGCCGCTGCGACAAAATCCCGGCCGAGACGCAGTCCAACCGGATCCACGCTGTGCGCCACGCCATAGGAAATGTGCGTGGTGACATCGACACCGAGGCGTTTGAGCTCACTTTCCGACATATGCAGGGCCGCAATCGGCACGACCGGATCGGCGGTACCGTGCACCAGCAGGACGGGCGGTTTCGGGAAGTCACCATGCAATCCGAGTGTGCCCGCCAGCATACCCGAATATCCGACGACGGCCGCGACGGCGCGCGGTCTCCGCAGCGCGACATGGAGGGCCATCATCGTACCCTGGCTAAAGCCGACAATCGCGACGTCCGCCTCGGTCAATCCATATTGCGCAAGCTTGCGGTCGACGAAGGCGTCGATCGCCGGCGCGGCCGAGGCGGCTCCCGCCGCCAGGGCCGACGGTGCGAATCCCGACAATCCCCACCATTGATATCCCATTCCCATCAAGCCGCAGCGCTGCGGCGCATGCGGGGCAAGGAACAAGGCGTCGGGCAGAGCTTCCTGCCATTGCGGCGCGAGCGAGATCATGTCCGTGCCGCTCGATCCGAAACCGTGCAGCAGCAGGACGATCTGCTTCGGAGGCGCTCCAGAACGCGGCTGCAGGCTCGCGCCATTCACGATTTTCAAAATGCTGTCTTTCTGATGCCTTCCATCGAATTTGGAAAGGATTTGGGAAGGGGCGGCTGTATCCGCAAGCTGCCTCTACAAGACGATTCGACCGAGGGGTTGCTAGCGACAATCACGCGACGCCAGCCTCGCACGGGATGATCGCGTGGCTGCTCTCAGACGGCCGATCGCGGAGCGTCAACTTTCGGCCAGGGAAGGTCGAACGCCGGGGCCAGGGGGGGTCCGAAAAGGCGAATAAGGACATAGCAAACGGGATGCCCGCCTGTAGGGGGACCGGCCCACCCTTACCCGTCGGCACCGCCAGCAGCGCCGAGTGGCGCGCAGCTATTCCTCCGCGGCGCCGAAGTCCGATGGTAGGCGGCGAGCCCCGTGCGGCGCCCGCTTGGCGAGCGCCTGCGACACGCGGTCGAGGAGCTCAGCCTTTCGATAGGGCTTGCCGAGCACGTCGCGCCCCGAGCGCCGAGGCTCCTCGGCGACAAGCTCCTCATTATAGCCGGTCGCCATCAGGACCGGCAGGTCGGGCGCGAGCCGGGCGACCGCATCGGCGAGCGCAATCCCGTTCATCGTGCCGGGCATCACAAGGTCGGTGAACAGGAGATCGACCGGGTCGTTGGCCTGCGCATGTTCGAAGGCCGCGAGACCCGCGTCGCCATTCTCGGCCTCGGTCACGCGGTATCCCGCGCTCTCCAGATTTTCGCGGGCAAGGGTCCGCACGTCGGCGTTGTCCTCCACAAGCAGGATATGGGCCGTCCCGCGCACATCGGCCAGCGCTGATAACGCCTCCGCTTCGCCGCTCGTCGCATCGTCCGATACCGCGACCGGAAACAGCAAACGGACTGTGGTGCCCTCGCCCACCTTGCTTTCGAGTTCCATTCGCCCCCGAGACTGCTGGACGAAGCCTGTCGCCATGGCGAGCCCGAGGCCGGTTCCCTTGCCAGTTGCCTTGGTCGTGAAAAAGGGCTCGGCTGCGCGGGCGATCACATGGTCGGCCATGCCCTCGCCTTCGTCGACAAGTTCGATCGCGATATAGTCACCTGGTGCCAGACCCCGCGCCGGCGCATCGCCATTGAGATGGGTCTTCGCCGTCGAGATGGTGAGGAGTCCTCCTGCCGGCATCGCGTCGCGCGCATTGAGGGCGATATTGAGGATCGCCATCTCGAACTGCTCGGGATCGAGTACGGCTTTGGGCAGGCCACGTCGCAGCGACAGACGGAGTTCGACCCGAGTTCCAAGCGAGCTCTCTAACATGTCGGCAAACGCGTGGATGCACTCGTTGACGTCGATGGCCCGCGGCGTGAGCCGCGTCTTGCGGGCGAACGCAAGCAGCTGCCCGGTGAGTTTGGCGCCGCGCTCGGCGGCACCTCGAGCGCGCTCAAGATAGCTGCGCTGTTTTTCGTCCTCGATCCGCGATCCGAGCAATTCGAGATTGCCATTCACGACCTGGAGCAGGTTGTTGAAGTCATGAGCGAGACCTGCGGTCAGCTGGCCTATGGCTTCCATTTTCTGCGCTTGCTGGGAGGCCTGCTCGCTCTCGCGCCGTCGCGTGACGTCGAGCTGGCTCGCGAAGAAATAGAGGAGATTGCCGCTGGTGTCGTAGACGGGGCCAATAAACACCGCATTCCAGAAGGGCGTCCCGTCGCGCTTGTAATTGAGAATCTCCAGCGCGATCGACTGCCGACGCTCTATCGCATCGCGAAGCTCCGCGACACTGTCGCGATCGGTTTGGGCGCCCTGCAGGAAGCGACAATTACGCCCGAGCACCTCGGCTTCCTCATAGCCCGTCAAATCGAGGAAGGCCTTGTTGGCGAAGGCAATCGGATTGTCGGGTAGATTGGGATCTGTGAGGATCATCGGCATCCGCGTCATCTCGATCGCGGCGAAAAAGACGCTCCCTCTTTCATTGAGCCCGCCGTGCGTAACTGTAGTGTCTCGACGATGATCACGACCCTCTTCGGTCGCTGGGACGATGGCCCCTCCCGCACTATCGACATTATCCTCGTCACCGTGCACGCGCGTTCTTGCCTCCTGCCACTGTTTTCCCGCGACGCGCAGATGCGTCACAACATGGCACAATACACGCGACAGGAGATTTCGTTGCTGCTCGATGGCGGGCAACCCGGCCGGACAGAGTGACGAGGGGCTGTCGGTCCTGGCCGGTAGCGGTCAGGCAGCTTTTAGGACAGAAACCAAAGATGCGGACATTCGTGTGGTACGACTGGCAGCTTGGAGGCAAATCGTTGGGCCGGACATTCGCGCTATTTTCACGCGGGGACAGTATAGCCGAGTCTCGCTTTCACCGTGCCAAGTCGAGATGAAGCACGAGGCAGCCACTTAGACATCGCCAATTGTGCCCCTCAGAGCAGCAGGCAACCGCACCATAACTCAGCCGGGCGAATAGTGATATTTAGCCGCCAGCCCGATATTTCGTATTATGCGTAACCCTGTTGCAAGTTCGCTTCCCTCCAATCCCCGCAGCGGTTTGCGAAGCTCGCCTACCGGCAAGCCGCAAGCCCGCATCAAGGATTTAATCGCGACGGGGTTAATTGCCGAATAGTTGAAATGGAGTAGGGGTAGCAGCTTCAGATATTGCTCGCGGAACCCGGCCGCCTCGCCATCGCCTTTCCACGGGTTAGAAATCGCCGCCATTTCCGCCGGTGCAATATTGCCTCCCATATTCGCAGTACCATGCCCTCCGAGTGCCATGGTCGGTACGACCAGACCCAGATTGGGGGAATCGCAGCACATCACCGACACATCGGGTGCAGCCGCAAGGATCTGTGCAACTTGCCCAACCCGCGAGGTCGATTCTTTGTGGATCACGATGTTGGGATGCTTGAAAAGTCGCAACAGCTGGTCCCAGTGGAGATCGGTCTTCACACGGGGGGGATTGTTGTAGATTCCGAGCGGAAGATCGACGGCGTCGGCGACCTCGATATAGAATTGCTCGATGTCCGCCTCTGAGGCGCAGATATATGGCGGCGCGGCGATGATCGCTCCGTCGGCGCCGTTGGCGGCGGCAAAGCGGACATTTTCGATCACTTGCTCGGTCGAGGGCCCGGTACAACCATAAAAAAATGCCATGTCGCCGGTCCGCATCTTCGCTGTTTCAACGATGATCCGCTTCTTTTCCTCGGGCGAGAGCAATGAGGGTTCGCCGGTCGACCCCATGAACAATATGGCGCGCGTACCGTGCCGCCGCTGGTGATCGAGCAGCGTTCGCCACGCACCGAAATCGATCTCTCCGCGGCTGTCGAACGGCGTGACCGTCGCGACAAATGATCCCTCGATCCGGGTACTGGGCATGCGCATCTTCCCTGAAAAGCCATTGGACAAAGGCAAAGAGGAGTGGGACCTTTTAAATCCGCCATTCCGGGTGGCGGATTTGGACAGATCATTGCTCGTATAATCGGTAGCGCAGCGTCTGGAGCCGATCGTCCGGGCATCGCGGAGGGATCGGATATGCGAAAAGTCGCCCACAGCATCGCGCGCGCGCTTGGCGCGGGGCTCTTGTTCCTGTGCGCGGGATCCGCCGCCAGCGGATCAGCACAGGATACCCAGGAAACGGTGGTGCTGCGCGCCGCCCGGATGTTCGACGCGACGAGCGATCGCATGCGCGGCGATGCGATAGTCGTCGTCCGCGGCGGACGGATCGTCGGGGTCGGCAACAGCGCGACCATTCCCAACGACGCCCGGACGATCGACCTCGGCGACGCGACGCTGCTCCCGGGCTTCATCGACGCCCATTCGCACTTGACCCTCGAACCCGACGAAAATTATTATCGCAAGACGCTCAACGAGTTGATGCGCAATCCGACCGAAATGGCCTTCTACGCCGCAGCCAATGCGCGCCGGACTCTGGAAGCAGGCTTCACGACGGTCCGCCATGTCGGCGCACGCGAGTTCATCGATGTCGGCCTGCGCAACGCGATCGCAGCGCAATTAACGCCCGGTCCCTGGATACTGGCTGCCGGCAACGCGATTACCGCTACCGGGGGGAGCTGCGACCGCCCCCCCTTTCCGGCGCAGCGGGTGGCACCATTGACTCCGCGCGATGGCGTTTGCACAGGCGCCGACCAGTGCCGCGATGCCGTTCGCAACCAGATAAAATGGGGCGCTGATCTCATCAAGGTCTGCGCCTCGGGCGGCGTACTCTCCTACGACCCCGTTGATGTTCCGCAGTTCACGCGCGAAGAACTCGATGCCATCATCGGCGAAGCGCATCATTGGGGACGCAAGGTCGCGGCGCATTCGCATGGCGATACCGCCTCGCGGCTGGCGATCGAAGCCGGGGTCGATTCGATCGAGCACGGCAGCTTCCTGTCGGAGGATACGCTGAAGTTGATGAAGGCGAAGGGCGTCTTCCTTGTCCCGACTTTCGTGGCGCTCGACTGGGTTGAAAGGAACGCCGACACCTATCCGCGCAATATTGCCGAGAAGGCGCACGTCGCCGCCGCGGCACATGGAGCCATGTTCAAGATGGCGTTGCGTCTCGGCGTGCCCATCGCGCTCGGAACCGACGCCACCGTGCGCCCGGATGGCCATGGCCGCAATGCGATGGAATTCGGATTGATGGTCGATGCCGGGATGTCCCCTGCAAGAGCGCTGATCGCAGGCACCAGCAACGCCGCGCGACTGCTGGGTCTCGACCCCGAGATCGGCACCCTCGCGGCCGGAAAATGGGCCGACATCGTCGCGGTGCCGGGCAATCCGCTTGCCGACATTCACGTTACCGAAAAGCCGATCTTCGTGATGCAACACGGCCGAGTCATCCGGCAGGACGGCCACTCGCTGCTCTGGTGACCCGAAACCATATAACCCAGTCCGAGGAAATCCGATGCGCCGCTTTCTCACCATGCTCCTGCTCGCCGCGAGTTCATCGACCTATGCACCGGCGGAAGCTCGAACCGGAGCAAGCGCGCCAGCGCTGCTCGAGGTTCCAGCGCTCGACTTCACCACGCGCACCCTTTCCAATGGCGCGACGCTCTATGCGATCCGCGATACCGGAACCGCAATGGTCTCGGTCAACATCTGGTATGATGTGGGCCAGCGCGACGATCCGCCCGCACGCGGCGGCTTTGCCCATCTTTTCGAGCATCTGATGTTCAAGACGACGCGCAACCTACCAAGCGGCGTCCTTGAAGCGGTGAACGCGATGGGCGGCAATACCAATGCGTCGACGCTGTTCGACTATACCGACTATTATATCACCGTTCCCGCGAACCAGCTCGAAGCGATGCTCTGGCTCGAAGGCGAACGGCTCCGTAACCTTGTGATCGATGATGCCTCCTTCCACTCCGAACGCGACGTGGTGAAAGAAGAGTTGCGTCAGCGTGTACTCGCGCAACCCTATGGACGTATACTCTATACGCTGCTCCCCGCCTTCGCATTCGACGGCCATCCCTATGCCCGCCCGATCGGTGGCACGATCACCGATCTCGATCAGGCCCAACTGGCCGACGTCCGCGCCTTTCACGAGGCCTATTACCGTCCCGATAACGCAACCTTCGTCGTCTCGGGCAATTTCGATCCCGCCCAACTCGACGCATGGGCCGACCGCTATCTGGGCTCCGTTCCGCGCCCCGACCGTGCCATTCCGCGCGATACCGCGAAGGGACGCCCGATCACGGCACGGGCGATCGATGCCTATGCGCCCAACGTTCCGCTGCCTGCAGTGGCATTCGCTTGGCGAGCACCTTTTGCAGGCGATCCCGACGCTGCCGGGATCGACCTGATCGAAGCAATACTCACTCGCCGCGGCTCCTCTCGCCTGCAACGCAACCTGATCGACGAAAAGGGCATCGCTTCGGCCATCAGCAGCTATAATCTACCGGCCCGTGACGGACATGCCTTCGCGCTTGTCGTGACGCTGGCAAAGGGACGCGAAGTCGCCGGCGCCGAAACGGCGATTACAACCGAGATCGCCCGGCTTCGCGACACCCCATTGGCTTCGGACGAGCTCAATGCAGTGAAGAACGGCTTGTTCGGCGACGCACTCGCGCGCCGCGAAACTCCGCGCGGGCGCGCCTACGAACTCGGCGGCGGCGCGGCGCTGACCGGTGACCCGCGGCTCGCCGACGAACGGCTCGAAGCGATCCGGGAGATGACGCCTGCCGACGTCCAGCGCGTGGCGCGGAAATGGCTCGACAGCGAGAAGCAGATCACGCTGCGTTATCGCGACGAAAGCCTTCGCCCCGCCGGTTATACGGGCGATGGGACACCCGACGTCTCAAGCATGGGGCCGGCTATCCCGCCGGCGGTCCAGCCGCCCGTGGTCATCGCCACCGAAGCCGAGCGCGAACCCCGCCCCGGCCCGGCGAAAGCGGTCGCGTCCAACCCGCCATCGCTTGCCCAACGCCGCCTCGCCAACGGATTGCGCGTCGTCGTTGCCAAATCTTCGGATATCCCGCTGGCGAGCCTGCGGCTGGTGATCGACGGGGGCGACGCAGCGGACCCTGCGGAGATGGCCGGACGCGGCGACATGGCGGCTGATCTGGCGCTCAAGGGCGCCAACGGAAGAAGCGCCGAGCGGATCGCGGGCGACATCGCCGCGCTTGGCGGAACGATCGACGCGCGGTCGGACGCCGATGCGACGGTCTTTTCGCTCAATGCACCCGAGGCAAATGTCGAGGCAGCAGCCCGCATCCTAGCTGACGTCGTCGTCCGGCCTGAATTCGCCGCCGAAGCACTCGAAAACGTACGCAGGCAGCAGTTGTCAGCTATCACCGTCGCCTCGAAACAGCCGATGCAGGCTGCCCTGCGCGCCCTGCCCGCCGCGATCTTCGGCAAGGCCCCCTATGGCGGGGTCCCGACGACCGCGAGCCTCGGCGCCATTACGCGTGATAGCATCGTCGCAGCGCAACGCGAAGGATGGACGCCGCAAGCCGCAACACTGATCGTCTCCGGCGCACTGGAGCCCGAAGCCGGATTTGCGCTCGCCGAGCGCGCGTTCGGTAGCTGGACCGGCGGCAAGGCGCCCGCCACGACATCGCGCGGCGCGGTTTCCGTCGCCCCGCGCGTAATAGCAATCGACATTCCGGGCGCCGCCCAGGCGGCGGTGGTCGCGGCGCTGCCGACCATCGGACGGCGCGAGGCTGAATGGCCGGCACTCCGCATCGCCAACGCAGCGCTCGGCGGCGGTTTCCAAGGCTGGCTTACGCAGGAAATCCGCGTCAAACGCGGCCTTACCTATGGCGCCGGAAGCATGCTCGACAGCCGACGCGACGCGACCTTCCTGATGGCGGTAACCCAGACCAAGACCGCGTCGGCGAACGAGGTGGTCGGGCTGATCCTCGATCAGGTCGCCCGCTTCGGGCGCGAGCCCGTCGATGCTGCCCGGGCGGCGGAGCGCAGCGTCTACCTGGCGAACGGCTTGTCGGGGCAAACCGAACGCGCGGCCGGTCTCGCCGATTACCTGGCGACGCTTGTCGCGAGCGGCGCGCCGCTGGCAGCGCTTGACGCGGAACTATCCGCCGTCACGCCGCCGTCGCCAGACCGTATCGCCGCAGCCGTTGCCGCGCATCTACGCGTCGATCAGGCGACGATCGTCGTTGCGGGCGATTCCAAGCAATGGATCGGCGACCTCCGCAAGCGCTTTCCGGCACTCGAACTTGTCGATGTGGAGGGAAAGCCGCTGCCGTAACCCGACCGTGAAGATCAGGGTAACGGCAGCATATATCGGTCGCGCAGTTCGAGCGGTCGGGCCGTCAGCGGCGCCTCCATGCCTTCGACGAAAATAGCCTGCGGTTGCGACAAGGGCTCGAGCGGGTCGCCATTCCACAGAACCAGATCTGCGGGGCGGCCAGCTTCCAGGGTTCCGATGCGATCGGCGACGCCGAAGACGCGCGCGGGATTGACCGTGATCGCGGCGACGGCGGCATCGTGCGGCAGCCCCCAAGCGACGGCATTGCCCGCACCGTAACGCAGTTCGCGCGCGCGATGCGCGACGCCGCTGCCCGTCTTGATGATCACCGTGACACCCGCGGCATGAAGCTTGGCCGCATTTTTCATCGTCGCGCCAAGCTCGGAGAAGCTGCGCGGCAAATCGGCGAGCGGATCGAGGATGACGGGGACCTGCGCCGCGGCGATTTCATCCGCAACGCGCCACCCCTCCCCCGCACCGTCGAGGATGATGCGCAGCTTCTCCTCGCGCGCGAGCGCGATCATTTCGCGGATGTCCGATGCGCGATCGACCTTGACGATCAGCGGCATCCGCCCTTCGGCCACCGGGACGAGCGCTTCCAGATCGACGCGCGAAAGGGTTTCCGGGCGCCCTTCGCCGCGATCATAGGCGGCGTGGTGCGCGGCGAAATGACGCACGTCGGCAAGGGTCGCGCGCAGTTCGACGATCGCCGCGCCGCGCGCGCCGCCCGCGCGCTCGGCACCGCTTTCGCCCATTTCGAGGACCATCGCGGCGCGCGGACGCGTGACCATTCGCGGGCGCTGTGCGAGATCGATCACGGCCGCCTGCCCGGCAAACTGCAAATTGCGCCCGCCACGATCATCATAGAGCGGCGTTGTCACCGCGTGGGTGATACCCGCGAGCCGGGATACCGGCAGCAAGATCGAATCGGGATTGAGCCCCTGCGAAATGTCGAAGCCGGCGCTGATGCCGGCGCTATGCGTCGCGCGATCCGCGCTCGTCGGAACCTGGCTGACCTCTACGGCTCCCAACGTGCTGTCCGCCTGGATGAAGCCGGGCGTCACGACGCCTCCGCGACCGTCGATTACACGGGCGCCCGGCGGGATGGCGACCGCCGCGCCGAGGGCCACGATCCGCCCGTCGCGAATCACGATCGTCCCCCGCTCGATCTCGCCGGCAGCGGCCATGGTCATCAGCCGCGCATCGACGATTGCCATCGTTTCCGCCGCAGCGGGGGTCGCCAGAAGCAGCGCGGCGAGGGTAGTAAGGCGGCGGGTCATCGCGTCTCTCCGGGTTGGCCGAGCAGGAAATCCGAATGGCGGCGATACGCCGGGTCGGCGCGGTCGAAGACGACCGCTCCGTCGATCCACACCTTTTCGGCGCGCGCATAGATGCTGAAAGGGTCGTGACTCCACAGAACGACATCGGCGTTCTTGCCGGGCTCGAGCGTTCCGACCCGGTCTGCGATTCCCAGCACCTTCGCCGGATTGGCGGTGAACCAGCGCACCGCATCGGCTTTACTGATTCTGATTCCGGCGCGCCATGCGGCCGACAATGCAACCGCAGCCTCCTGATTCAGCCGCTGGATGACGACGGGGTCGTCCGAGTGGATGATCGCGCAACCGCCCGCTGCATGGACGAGCGCGGCATTTTCCTCGAGCGCGTCGTACACCTCCATCTTGTAACCCCACCAGCTGGCCCATGTGGCGACACAGATACCTTCCTTCACGAGCAGAGGCGCGATTTTGTAGGCTTCGTTGGCGTGATGAAAGGCGCGGATCTTGAATCCGAACTCGTGCGAAATGTCGATCATGTTCGCCATCTCGTCGGCACGGTAACAATGGTTCTGGACGAAAATCTCGCCCTTCAGCACGCCCGCAAGCGTTTCGAGTTGGAGGTCGCGCTTCGGCGGCTCCCCCTCACGGCCGTCTTTTTCCCATTTATCCCAGCGGCGGGCATAATCCTGCGCGTCGATCCACGCCTTGCGATATCCGGCTACATTCCCCATCCGCGTCGCCGGCGAGCGGCCGCGGCCTCCGTAGACGCGCTTGGGATTTTCCCCACATGCGATCTTGAGGCCATAGGGTGCGCCAGGAAATTTCATCCCCTGCACCGTCACTGCGGGCACATTCTTGAGCGTCACCGTCCGGCCGCCGAACAGATTGCCCGATCCAGGCAGGATCATCAGCGTCGTAACCCCCGCCTCGCGCGCGGTATCGAAACCCGAATCCTGCGGCCAGACGGAATGCTCGACCCATACTTGTGCGGTATTCGGATCGGTCATCTCGTTGACGTCGTTCAGCGCATCGACCGACTCGGGCTGCGACCAAGCGCCAAGGTGCGAGTGCGCGTCGATCACGCCCGGGGTCACCCATTTCCCGCGCGCGTCGATGGTCCGATAACCTTCGGGCACCGCGAGTTCGGCGCCCACGGCGGCGATTTTCCCACTCTCGATCAACACCGTGCCGTTCACGATCTCGTCCCCGGTTGCGGTCAGAACAGTCGCTCCCACCAGCGCGATGCGGCTGGCGGCCGGTGCACGATAGGTACTGGGGTAGGGATCGCGATCGATCGACGGCCGCTTCTCGGCAGCAGGTTGTACCGACGCCTCCGGTCGCCCGGATGCGGCGCAGCCGGCGAGCGCCGCGGCCGCGAGGAGAACGAACGCGAACCGCCTCATTTCACGTCGGGCGTAACCGAGCGGATCACCCCGCCCTTCTCGTCGAGAAAGTCGATCGACGCCTTTCCGTCAGGGGCCACCTTCATCAGGATACGCGGGCGACCCATCGCGTCATTCAGCATCACCGCCGATTCCCGATCACGCGTCTTGCCGACATAGAGCCGCTGGCGCCCGAAGGTTCCGTCGGCCTGCACCTTTTGCAGCGCCGCGGTCTTTTCAGGTCCGTCAGGCATCTTCGACAGCCGGTCGGCCATATCGAAATCGAGTGCCGCGTCGGGACGATCGTTAACGATCATCGCTGCCCAGCGCCGGCCATTATATTCATTCTGGGTGAGCTGGATTACCTGATCCTGCTCATACTGGTCGAAGCTCAGATGGCCGCCACCGGACACCTTGCCGTCGGGGCCTTTCTGACCGCTGAAGGTCAGGCCGCCATTCTCTGACCCCTCATTGTTATAGAAGATGATCCCCGCACCGCGATTGCCGCTGGGATGCGGGCGCTCCTTGCCGTGCATGATGATGCCCGGGGCGCGGCTGGTGTTCGAGACGATCATGCGGATCGTACCGTCATCCTCGCGGATATTGATGCGTTTGACGTCGATTTCGTCGAATGACGCCTTGCCCGGCGCGGTGCCGGCGCCGGCGCTGGTGGCGACGGCTACTGCACAAGCGGCTGTGAGCAGACCCGAATAAACGACGAGGATACGATTGACGTTCATGGTGTTTCTCCATTGGCAGAAGGCAGCACGGCGGGAAGGTAGCGATCGCGAAGTTCGGTTGCCCGCGACGTCATCGGTTCCGCGATGCCGCGAATGAGGACTGCAGTGGGCCGCGAGAGCGTATCGAGCGGATCGCCATCCCAGACGACGACATCGCCGTCCTTGCCGACTTCGAGCGAGCCAATCCGGTCGGCGATACCGAAGATGCGCGCCGGGTTGATCGTGATCGCGGCAAACGCGGCCTTCCAGTCCAGCCCGTTGGCCACGGCATTGCCTGCGTTGTAGCGCATTTCGCGCTCGCGGTGATTGCCGTTGCCCTCGATCGCGACGATTACGCCAGCCGCGGCGAGGCGGCTTGCGTTGGACAGCGTCGCGCCGAGCATCTCGAACGACGCCGGGGTGTTTTCTACAGGCGTGACGAGGACAGGAACCCCCTCCGCGGCGATTTCGTCGGCAACCCGCCAGCCTTCGCTCGCGCTCTCGAGGATCAGCTTCAGATGTTCCCCGCGTGCCAGCGCCAGTGCATCGCGGATGTCGGCGGCGCGGTTGACGCTGACGAGCAAGGGCATCCGTCCCTCGACCACCGGTATCAACGCCTCCATGTCGACCCGCGAAAGCGTATAGGTCCGGGTCTGACCGCGGTCGTATGCAGCGCGGCGCGCCCTGTAATCGCGCACCTCGGCAAATAGCGCACGCAACGCAACGAGTTCGGCGCCGCGCGCGCCGCCCGCGCGCTCTGCGCCCGCATCGCCCATATCGAGCACCATCGCGACCCCGCGCTTCATCAGCATCGGCCCATCGAGGACGACAGCTGCCGCCTGACCCGCGAACAGCAGTTCGCGGTTGCTTCGGTCCTGATAGACCGGCGTCGTGATTGCACGGGTGATGCCCCCGAGGCGGGCGACCGGGATCAGCAACGAGTCGGGATTGAGGCCGTAGCCGGCATCGAATGCAGCGCTGAGGTCGCTCGCATCGGTTCCGCGATCGTCGGTCGTCTCGACCATGCGGACCTCGATAAGCCCGAGCGCGGTGCCTGCGGCGACGAGACCAGGGGTCACGATCTTGCCGGTGGCGTCGACGATCTTCGCTTTGGCCGGTATTGCAATATCCGCACCGACGGCCACGATCCGACCGTCGCGAATGACGACGCTTCCGCCATCGATCTCCCCAGCCGGTCCCATGGTGATGACGCGCCCGCCAGTGATGGCCACCGTCTCCGCCGCGGCCGGCGCCGAGCAGGCGAACACGAGCGTGAGAACGAGAGCGCGGATCATCGCGCGAACTCCTGCCCGGGCTGACCGACCACGAAATCAGATGGCCTCTGATACCGCGGATCGGACCGGTCCCATTGGACCACCCCGTCGATCCATACGCGATCGGCAAGCGCATATACGCTGAACGGGTCCGCGCTCCAGAGGACCACATCGGCCATTTTCCCTGGCTCCAGCGCCCCGACCCGATCGGCGACACCCATCGCTTTCGCCGGATTGGCGGTCACCCATTTGATCGCCTCACCACGCGAAATCGACAATCCGGCGTGGTTGGCTGCAGTCATCGCGATCCCGGCTTCCTGATTGAGCCGCTGGATCAATATCCCGTCGTCCGAATGGATGATCGCACAACCGCCGGCCGCATCGACGATCGGCGCGTTTTCCTCGATCCCGTCAAGCGATTCCATCTTCGCTCCCCAGCTGTTCGCCCAGGTCGCGACGCAGATATCCTCTTTTGCCAGCAGGGGCGCGATCTTGAACGCCTCATTGGCATGATGAAAAGCGCGGATATTGAATCCGAATTCGCGCGCAACGTCGATCATCACTGCCATCTCGTCCGCGCGATAGCAGTGATTCTGGACCAGAATCTCGCCGCGCAGCACTCCCGCAAGCGTTTCGAGCTGTAGGTCGCGCTTCGGCGGATCGCCGACCTCCCCGCCCTTTTCCCATTTGTCCCAGCGACGCACATAATCGGCGGCATCGATCCACGCTTTGCGATAGCCCGCTACATTGCCCATTCGGGTCGCCGGCGAGCGCCCCTTGCTGCCGTAGACACGTTTGGGGTTCTCGCCGCACGCGATCTTGAGCCCATAGGGAGCCCCGGGAAACTTCATTCCCTGCGTCGTCACCGCCGGCACATTCTTGAGCGTCACCGACCGGCCGCCGAACAGATTGGCGGAGCCCGGCAGGATCATCAGGCTGGTCACTCCACCGGCCAGCGCGAGACGGAATTTCGGATCCTGCGGCCAGACCGAATGCTCGGCCCACACCTCCGCCGTGTTCGGCGATACGGCTTCGTTGCCATCCTCGTGCGACGGTGTAGCGGGAGAAGGATAGACGCCCAGATGCGAGTGGGCGTCGATAAGTCCCGGCGTCACCCATTTGCCATGCCCGTCGACTTCGACATAGCCCTCAGGCACCGGCAGTTTCGCCCCCACTGCCTCGATCCGGCCGCCCGCGACCAAGACGGTAGCATCCGCGATTTCCGCGCCTGTCCCGGTAAGCGCGGTCGCACCGACGATCGCGAACGGCGCCGAAGCGGCGGGACTGTAAGTGCCGGGAAAGGGATCGTCGGGCGCGCCATGCGTCGCCAGAGCGGCATCGCCGGTCGCCAGCGCAAACAGGACTGCGCACACTCCACCCAGATACTTCAGCGTCAATGCCATGCGTCGCGCCTCCCCGCTCTGGACGAGTGACAAGCGAAGAGAATCCGCCACTCGCTTTTTGATGAGGCGCGATGGCGGATTTGGCGCTGCGGGTCATCGTTCTCAGCAGGGCATGCAGTTCTGCTGGATGCAGGGCGATGGAGGGGCCGAAACGTGTGGAATGACAATTGCCTGGCCCGCAGGGCCAAGCCTCTTTCAACGCAGCTTCCCGCACCCCATTTTCCATCGGAATTCGATGACGAGATCATTCTGTTCGATTCAGGTTTTGCGGCTCCGCAATTGCTCCCCGACCTCGGCCGGTTCGCAGCCGCCGCACTAACCACGCATCGCGAAGAAGTGCTGCAATATGCATCGGGTCGCGGGCAACCTTATCTGCGCGAGTGGCTGGCGGGCTGGATGAACGAGGACGGGTGTTCACTGACACCCGATCACATCCTCGTCACCAATGGCGCAAAGCAGGGCATCGACCTCGTTTGCCGCCTGCTGCTCGACGAAGGCGATGCGATCGTCGTCACCGCTCCGACCTATTTCACCGCGATCCCGATCTTCCGCAACTACGGCGTCGAGTTTCTCGAGATTGGACAGGATAACGCGGGGCTCGACGTCGACGCCCTCGAAGCCCTGCTCGATGCGCGCGCCGCCGCGGGCGAACCTCCGCCCAAATTTATCTACAACATACCCGAATTCCACAACCCGACCGGCGCGACGATGCCGAAGGCCCGTCGCGAAGCACTGGTCGACCTCGCCGAAGCCCGCGGTATTCCTGTGGTCGAAGACAGCCCCTATCGCCGCGTGCGTTTCGACGGGTCACACCCGCCTTCGCTGAAAGCGCTCGACCGCTCCGGATCGGTTTTTCACCTCGGGACATTTTCAAAGCTGGTTGCACCCGGCCTGCGGATCGGCTGGGTCGCCGCAGAACCCGCGCTTGTGGCGCGTATGGTCCAGCTCAAATCCGAAGGCGGATCATCGCCGCTGATCCAGCGGACGATTTACGAGTTCGCGCGTTCGCCCGAATTTCCCATACATGTCGAGCGGGTTCAGCTTGCCTACCGAGAACGCCGCGACCGCATCCTCGCGGCCATCGCGCGGGAAATGCCCGGAACGAAAGTCGCGGTTCCCAACGGCGGCTATTATGTCTGGCTGACGCTTCCCCAGTCCATGGACGGCGACGCGCTGGCCGCGCGAGCGCACGAGGCCGGCGTCCATCTGATCGCGGGAAGCCGCTTTTTCGCGGGCCAGAGCGTGCGGATTCCACGCCATCATATCCGCTTGGCATACAGCTATGCCACGCCCGACCGGATCGACGAGGGTCTTCGCCGCCTCGGTGTCCTATATCGGTCGCTAATCTGATGACGTCTTCTCCGGGCCCTCTCGTGGAATTTCGCGGCGTCGAGAAACGCTATGCCGGGAGCGGCTCGCCCGCTGTCACAAATCTCGATCTGGTGGTCGAACGCGGCGAATTCCTGACCCTGCTCGGTCCGTCGGGATCGGGAAAGACGACGACGTTGATGATGCTCGCCGGCTTCGAAACTCCAACGTCGGGGGCTATTTTGCTCAATGGCAAATCCTTGGCCGACCGGCCGCCCTATCGGCGTAACATGGGCGTCGTTTTTCAGAATTATGCTCTCTTTCCGCATATGAGCGTGGCCGATAATATCGCCTTTCCCTTGCGGGTCCGCGGTATCAGAGGCGCCGAGGCCACCGCCAAAGTCGCCGATGTCCTTGCGCTGGTGCAACTAGGCGGACTTGGCGACCGGCGCCCGGATGCCCTGTCGGGCGGACAGCGCCAACGCGTAGCCCTCGCGCGAGCGCTGATCTTCGAGCCCGACCTGGTGCTGATGGACGAACCACTGGGAGCGCTGGACCGGCAGCTTCGCGAGCATCTGCAGGTCGAGATAAAGCGCATCCAGCGGACACTGGGCCTCAGCATCATCTATGTCACTCACGATCAGGACGAAGCCCTTGCGATGTCGGACCGAATCGCGGTCTTCGCCGGAGGCTCTGTTCAGCAGATCGATCGGCCCGCCGCCATTTACGACCGCCCGGCCAACGCCTTCGTCGCGGGTTTCGTGGGCGAGAACAATATGCTGAACGGCGTCGTTACGATGCGGCACGACGATCAGTGCGCAATCCAGCTGTCCGGAGGCCAGATCGTCCGCGCAACCGCGACCGGGAAAATAGCTCCCGGCGACCGCGTGGTCGCCACGATCCGTCCGGAGCATGTCGAAACGGATGTCGCACCGCCATGCTGCAACGCAATCGACGCCCGCATTGAGGAGGTCGCCTATCATGGCGACCACAGTCGCATTCGCGCGAAGCTCGAAGGCGGTGGATCATTCCTCATCAAAGCCGCCACAGTTTCGGGCTTTGCGATCAATCAGCGTCTCCCCGTCGGCTGGTGCACCGATCGCTGTTTTGCCTTTCCAGCCGAAGACCTCGCCCCGCAGGGGGAATTCGCATGACAATCCGAAGCCACCTATTTGCCGTCGCAGCGGTCGTCGGGAGCCTTGCGGCCTGCAGTTCGAGTTCGGAACTCCGTCCGCTCACTGTGGTCGGCTGGGGTGGGTCATCGCAGGATGCGCATCGAAAGGCTTATTGGACTTCATTCTCGCGCACTACCGGTATCCCGCTTCGCGAAGACAGCTGGCGCGGAGGTGTCGGCGTCATCCGCACCAAGGTGGTTGGCGGCGATACGAGCTGGGATATCGTTCAGGTCGAGACCGAGGACCTGATTCTCGGATGCGAGGAAGGCCTGTTCCAGCGGCTCGACTGGGCCTCGCTTGGCGGGCGCGATTCGTTCCTGCCTGCGGCAACGCACGATTGCGGGGTCGGTGCGATGCTTTGGTCCTATGTGATCGGCTATGACGGAGACCGTATCAAGGGCGCAGGACCGAAAAGCTGGGCCGATTTCTGGGATGTAAAACGCTTTCCGGGTAAGCGGGGCATGCGCAAGACCCCCAAATATTCGCTCGAATTCGCGCTGATGGCCGATGGCGTGCCGCCCGACCAGGTCTATCCGACACTGCGCACTCCCGAAGGGGTCGACCGCGCCTTCCGCAAGCTCGACGCAATAAAGCCGAACGTCGTGTGGTGGTCGTCGATCTCGCAGGTCCCGGATCTTCTGGGGTCGCGCGAGGTCGTGATGTCGGTGACAAGTCCGGGCCGCCTGATCGTCGCCAACCGCACCGAAGGGCGCAATTTCAAGCTCGACTGGCACGGCAATATCTATGCGGTCGACTATTGGGTCATCTTGGCGAACAGCCCGCGCAAGGCCGAAGCGGCGCAGCTCCTGCGCTATATGACGCGGCCCGAGAACCAGATGCGGCTCGCGAGTTATATGCCGACCGGCCTGACCAGTATCGAGGCCAATCGCCATGTCGACCCGAAGTTAAAGCTCGATACGCCAAGCGATCCGGCGAACATGACCGATGCGCTCGAACTCGATTCCGACTTCTGGGTCGAATATGGCGACCAGCTCACGCAGCGGTTCAATGCTTGGGTTGCGCGCTAAGCCGCCCCGCCGCTGGCGGGACTTCGCGCTCGTCGCGCCTCTGCTGCTGTTCCTGATCGCCAGCTTTGCCGCCCCCGTGCTGATGATGCTCTCGCGCGCGGTAATCGACCGGGATCTCGAACGGGTTTTGCCGAACAGCGCCGTGGCACTTCGGCAATGGGATGGAGCGGGATTACCGCCCGATGCCCTCGTCCGAATCGTGGCACGGGAAATCCGGGCCGCGCGACAGGCGGGAACGCTCAATCAGGTCGCGAACCGGCTGAACTACGACATGGTCGGCTCGCGTAGTCTCCTCTATGCGACCGCCGACGGGCTGGACGCGGGCGCGCGCGGAGCGAGTGTTGCAGATCTTGCCCGGATCGATCCGCGATGGCGACAACCCGCCATTTGGGCTGCGATGCGGCATGCCGACGGGCCGATGACGAGCCATTATATGCTGGCGGCGCTCGACCGCCGGCTGGATGCTAACGATCATGTCGCCCGCGTTCCGGCCGAACAGGCGGTCTTCACGAACATCTACCTCCGCACCTTCAAGATCAGCGCGATCGTCGCTCTGCTCTGCGCCGCCCTCGGCTATCCGCTCGCCTACCTGCTCGCCTCTCTTCCCGAGCGAAAGGCCAATCCACTGCTTATCCTCGTCCTCCTGCCCTTCTGGACTTCCGCGCTCGTCCGCACGGCAGCATGGGCGGTGCTGCTGCAAACCAATGGCGTCGTGAACAATGCCCTGCAATATGTCGGGCTGGTCGATGCCCCCCTGCAACTCATATATAATCGGGTCGGCGTCTACATCGCCATGACCCACGTCCTGCTGCCGTTCTTCATCCTGCCTCTTTATGGAGTCATGAGGGGCGTATCGCCGATCGCGATGCAGGCGGCGAGTTCGTTGGGAGCTCCCCCACTTCGCGCTTTCATGGCCGTATATCTGCCGCAGACGCTGCCCGGCGTTGCGGCCGGCGCGATCATCGTCTTCACACTCGCGCTCGGCTATTATGTTACCCCGGCGCTCGTGGGCGGCGGCGCCGACCAGATGATCAGCGCCTCGATCGCCTTCTATACCAACCAATCCCTGAACTGGGGCATGGCAGCGGCTCTGAGCCTGTTGTTGTTATTTCCGCTGGCGCTGATGGTCTTCGCGGGCAAGACGATGGTCCGGACGGTGCCGGCATGAGCGCCATTCGCACGCCATCGGAGCGGCTGAGCCGGATCGCGCTGGTCGTTTTTTCGACGATCGTCCTTGCCTTTCTGGTCCTGCCTATCCTCGCCGTCCTTCCGCTATCGCTCAATCCGACGGCCTTTCTTGTCTTTCCGGAAGGCGAATTTTCGCTGCGCTGGTATCGAACGCTTGCCGAATCACCGCAATGGACGCGCGCTTTCGGCAACAGCCTGAAGATCGGCCTTGCGACGACGCTGATCGCGACGCCGCTCGGCACGCTTGCGGCGATCGGTCTTGCGTCGATGCGCTCGCGCGCGAAAACCGCGATCATCGCGCTGATCACCGCGCCGCTCGTCGTCCCGGTCGTTGTCGTTGCGATCGCCTTCTACTTTCTTTTCGCTCCGCTCGGACTTGTGAACGGCTCGCTAGGACTGATCATCGCGCACACCGTGCTCGCGGTGCCGTTTGTCGTGATCGTGGTCCATGCGGCGCTCCGCGGGTTCGATATGGAATTGCTGCGCGCCGCCGCGAGCCTGGGCGCTCCCCCCTCGACCACCATTCTTCGCATTCTCGTGCCGCTGATAGTCCCCGGGGTCGCGGCGGGCGCGGTCTTCGCGTTCATGACCTCGTTCGACGAAACCACCGTCGCCCTGTTCATCGCCGGCCCCGAGCAGCGCACGCTGCCCATCCAGATGTTCGAGGGCGTGCGCGAACAGATCAGCCCGGCTATCGCTGCGGCCGCGACCTTGCTAATCGTCGCATCGACGCTGCTCCTCGGCGCGGCCGAATTGCTGCGCCGGCGGGGCGAGCGGATCAAGCAGGGATCAGCGCCCCCAGACCTCGGCGCATAGACGGGCGAAATTGGTCCCCAACAGCTTTTCGATCCGCCGGGACGGCCAGCCACGCCTGGCCAGATCGTCAGCAAGCTTCAGGAAGCGTGCCGGCTCGTTATATTCGGGGATGAGGTTGAAGACATCGGGCGCCTCCCCCGGAGCCGCGATCCCCATTGCCTTGCGCTCCTCATAGAACCGGCGCTGATTTTCCGCGTAGCCGGCATCAAGTTCGACTGTCGGGATTCCGCCATCGGTGCCGAGCGCGACATGATCCTCGCCCGCCACATTAACGGCATGCTCGATATGGCGGATGACATCTTCTGCATGCGGCTGGCCACTCGCGCGCAAAAAGGGCATGAAATAGATGCCGGCCACACCGCCCTTGTCGGCAAGCGCGCGGAGATCGGCGTCGGTCGTATTGCGCGGCACATCATTCAAGGCCCGGCAGCCGGTATGGCTGATCGCGATCGGCGCGGTCGAGGCGGCGATCGCATCGGCGATCGTGCGCTGCGCGGCATGACTGGCATCGACGATCATCCGCCGCGCGTTGAGCCCGGCCACGATCTCGCGGCCATAATCGCTAAGCCCTGCGTTGCCCGGCTCGAGGCAGCCGTCTCCAACGAGATTACGCTTGTTGTATGTGAGCTGGACGACGCGAAGCCCAAGCACGTCGAACAGGTCGAGCCTCCCGATCTCGGTTTCGAGTGGCACGCTATCCTGAAAACCGAAGATCACGCCGAGCCGGCCACTCGTCTGCGCGAGCTGCAGATCTGCGGCAGTGCGGACCTGGAGCAGGCGATCCGGAAAAGCCCGCACAAAGCGCGCGTAGCGCGCGATGCGGCGCAACGCTTCCTCAAAGCGTCCGGGGGTATTCCCGCCCGCTCCAACCGTCTGGCTGATCGCGGTGAGACCCGAGGCACGATAGGCATCGAGTTGAGCCGCGATGCCGGGTCCATTGGGATCGAGCGAGCCGAGTGACGATAATCCGTCGATCACCATCGTCCCGCGATAACGCGCTGCGCCGAAGCCGGCCGCGCGGACCGGCCCCGTCAGCGCCAGCGCCGCCGTACCGCCGATCAGCACGCGGCGCGAGACGATCATGTGTGGAGCGCCTTGTCGAAATCGCGCGCGGCATCGACTCCCGCGATTTCGGTCAGATGCCTGAGGAAGATCGCTGTTGTATGGACCGGCTCCCTAGCCATACCGATCATAAGCCGGTCCATCGCGGGGCGGCCGATGCGATGTTCGAGATCGACCAGCAGCAACGGTCCCTTGCCGTAGAGCTGGACCCGGTCCGGGCGGCCATGCCCCATTACGGGGCCGGCATTCGCCACAGCTTCGCGCTTGGCGGCAATATTCTTCGCCAACTCCTCGGGCCCGAACGCATGCTCGACATAGCGCATCGACATATATTCGGCGGCGGATTCGACGAGCCAGAAATCATCGGTAATCGGGCTAGCTAGCATCCACCAGGCATGAGCGACTTCGTGCGCGACATGGCGGGCGGGTGCGACCTCGCTGTCTTCGGGACTGCCCGCGCGCCCTTCGGTCACGACCGTATAGGCTGTGCGCGCATAGCCCATCGCCCGTTCGCGCCAGACCTGGGCCATCCGCACCTTGCGCGGCAACGGTCCGAACATGGCCTCGAAATAGCGCGCGGCGCCCTCGCTATGCTTGATATACTGGGCCGACCGCCAGGTTGAAAGGTCGCGCGAATAGAATTCCACCCCGTGCGCCTCGGCGCGCTGGAGGCCGTGCATCGCGACCATCGGCAGGTCGATGTCGAGGAAGTCGCGGTGGATGCGCACGCCGGTCGGCGTGCGCTGCACATCGCCCTGCGCCACGACGACGAGATCGGGGGCAAGCCCGTCGATCGTCGCATCGACCGTGAAGCGCGTCTGGATATCGGCACCGACCGGATACCACATATGGTCGAGGAAAAGTTCATAGCCTTCGGGACGGAAGGGCTTGTTCCCGCTGTCATTTTGGGTGTTGATCGGCCCCACATAGCGGAAGCGCAGCTTGACCGGGCCGGCCGACGGCGCGGCGAAGTAGAACATATATTTGTTGAGCGCGGGCATCGGCGACGATGCCGGTTCGACCGTCATGGTGACGCCCGGCGGCAGATCCATCGGCCGGAGCGTGAAGCGATCCGAAAGCAGGAACGCCTTGTCCGCTTCACCTTCACTGAGCGTGACCGTCACATCGGCGTCGAGCATTCCGGCCGGGTCGAACTTCGCCGCGACGTCGTAATGCGGCGGTGCGGCCTGGGCAGCAACCGTCCCGCCCAGCGCCAGCAGCAGAGCGAATAGAGTCTTCATGCCGATTGTCCTCCCCCGGCGATCCATGCGTCGATGCGTTCGTCGAGCAGCGGCAAGGGCAACGGCCCGGCTCCCAGCGCGATGTCGTGAAAGCGGCGCAGGTCGAAACGGGCGTCGAGTGTCTGCCGCGCGCGGGCGCGCAGTTCGATGATCTTCTGCATCCCGATGTAATAGGAGGTCGCTTGGCCCGGGATGACGATATAGCGCTCGACCTCGCGCTGGTTGTCGTAATAGCTCGACGGCATGTTCGCGTCGAAATAGGCGATGCCCTGCTCGCGCGTCCATTGGAGCGAATGGATGCCGGTATCGACGACCAGCCGACAGGCGCGCATCAGCGACAGCGAGAGGCGCCCGAAGTCCGAATAGGGATCGGCATAGAGACCCATCTCTTTCGGCAGCAGCTCCGAATAGAGACCCCAGCCTTCGGAGAAGGCGGCAATGCTCGCGAAGCGGCGGAATTTCGGCAGCCCTTCCATCTCGTGCGCGATGCAGGTTTCGACATGATGCCCCGGGATCGCCTCATGATAGAGCGTCGCGGCAAGCTGGTAGCGCGGCTGCGCCTTCATGTCGGAAAGGTTGATGTAGAAAATGCCGGGCGCCGAACCGTCCTGCGGCGGATTGCGGTAGTGCGCCTTGGGTGCCGATTTCTCGCGCCACGCCTCGATCGGCCGGACCTCGACCGGAGCCTTGGGAAGGTGTCCGAACAGTTCGCTCTGCCGCGCACGTATCTCGTCCAGCAAGGCATTCGCTTCGGCGACATAGGCGGCGCGCCCCGCGTCGGTGTCGGGATGATAGAAGCGCGGATCGCTGCGCATGAAGGCAAAGAAGGCCTGCAGGTCGCCCGTGAAGCCGACCTCCTTCATGATCGCCCGCATCGCCCGATGGATATTTGCGACCTCACGCAGCCCGAGCGCATGGACGTCGGCCGCCTTCAGGGGAAGTGTCGTATAGCGTTCGAGCTGGACCTCGTAATAGGCCTGCCCGTCCGGCAATTTCCAGATGCCGGCAGTTTCGTCGGCCCTGGCCTCGACGGCCTGCAAATGCGCGATCAGTGCGCGGTAACCGCTGGAAAATCCCCCCAGAAGGGCCGCGATGCCACGCGCGGCGAGATCGGAACGATCGTCATCTGAGAAATCGGCCTTGGCGATCTTTCCCTTGAAGTCGGCGAAGATCGGGCTTTCGCCCTCCCCTTCGAACGGCGCCCCCTTGAGCAGATTGTAGCAAGGCTCGAGCACGAGACCGTAGACGAAGCGCGGCGGGCGGATTCCCTTTGCCTCTTGCGCTTCGAGCCGCGCGATCGCCTGCGTCATCAACGGCGCGACGCCTTCGAGCCGCTTGATATAGGCTTCGGCATCCTCCCTGGTCGCGATCGGGTGACTGTTGGTGAGAGTGCTGGGGACGCGCGTGTGCATGCCGCCCATCTGGGTCATGACATAGTCGTGATGGCGCCATTTGAAATCGCGGAGCGCCAGCTCGATCTGCCGCGCGAACATGCGATGGCTGAGCCTTGCCTGCGGCGACAGCTTGGCGAGATCGAAATCTCCGAGCGCCGCTCGGTCGGCTTCGCTCAGCCTATGATCCTCGAGTTCGCGCGCCTCGCTGATATCGTCCCACTTGTCCTGATCGCGGCGGATGCCGAGCGCCGACTGGCGCGTCGGGCTGCGGTCGAGCGACCGCTGGAAGATCGTCTCGAAAAAGGCGTCGAGCCGCGCGTCCTCGTCGGTCTCGACGGCAAATACCGGGGGAGCGATCAGCGTTGCGCCGGCAAGCACGCCCGATCCGATAAAATGGCGTCGACTGATCATGCCTTTCCTCCCGCTGCGATCCATGCGTCGATATCGGCTTCGAGCATCGGCAACGGCAGCGGTCCGCTGCCGAGCACCCGGTCGTTGAAATGGGAGAGATCGAATCCTTCGCCGAGCTCTGTCCGCGCGCGGTCGCGCAATTCGACCAGCTTGAGCTTGCCCATCTCGTACGCGCAGGCCTGACCGGGTGTGACGATATAGCGCTGGACGGCGGTGACGTTGTCGGCATGGTTCGCGGAGGTATTCTCGTCGAGCCAGGCGACGGCCCGTTCGCGACTCCAGCGCAGCGCATGAACCCCGGTGTCGGTGACGAGGCGTCCGGCGCGCATCAGCTCCATCGAGAGACGCCCGAATTCCTGCCAGGGATCGTCGTAAAGCCCCATATCGACCGGCAATTGCTCGGAGAACAGGGCCCAGCCCTCGCTGAAGGCGGTATAATCGCCGAAGGCCCGAAACTTCGGCAACCCGGTCAGCGCGCGCGTGACCGCCTTCTCGAGGTGATGTCCGGGCACCCCTTCATGATAGGAGAGCGCCGACAGTTCGTAGATCGGCAGATTCCGCATGTCGCGCGTGTTGACGTAGAGAATGCCGGGGCGTGATCCGTCGGCCGACGGCGCGAAATAGCCCGCCGTCCCCGCCGATGCCTCGAGCCATGGTTCTACGGGTTTCACCAGCACCGCGGCGCTCGGGACGTGGTTGGTCAGCTCGCCGAGCCGCGCCGTCACCTCGGCGATCTTGGCGCGCATCGCGTCGAGATAGGCGGCCTTCCCTTCCGCCGTGTCCGGATAATAGAAACGGTCGTTGGTGCGGACATATGCGAAGAGCTCGGGAAGGGTGCCCGCGAAACCCGCGCGCTGCATCACCGCGCGCATCTCGTCATGGAGGCGTGCAGTTTCTTCGAGCCCGATACGATGCACCTCGGCCGGCGAAAGCGGCAACGTCGTATTCCAGCGCAGCTGCGCGGCATAATAGGCTTCGCCGTCGGGGAGCCGCCAGACGCCGTCGTTGCAGTCCGCGCCGCACGACCCCGTGCGCAAATAGCTGATCAGGAGGCGAAAGCCGGGGCCGAAACCTTCGGCCAGTCCCGCTTCGGCCGCCTTCAGCAGGCGTGCTTTGACGGCGTCGACAACCGCAAGCTTGGCGATCTTGCCGCGGAAATCGGCGAGGATCGGACTATCGAGGGTTCCCGGCTGGAACGGCGCTCCAACGATAAGCTTTTCACAGTTACCGATGACGAGCGGGATCGAAAAGGCGGGCGGCGCGACGCCGTTCGCAGCCTGGCGCTCCAGCCCGGCAACCACCGCCGCCAGATAGGGACGCACCGCGTGGAGCCGCGCGATATAGGCCTCAGCATCAGCGACGTTCGCGATCGCGTGATTGTTAATCAGCGTCTGCGGGATATCGCGCTGCGGCCCCCGCATCTGACACACCGGATAGTGATTGCCGCGCCAGCGATGGCGCTCGATGGCCTCATCGGCATCATAGGCGAAGAGGTCGTAGCTGAGCCGGCCTTGCTGCGTCAGGGCATTGCGATCGAACCGTTTCAGTTCGGCCAGGTCGCGCCGCACAAGCGCGACATTTTCTCCCACATGCGCTTCGCCGACGTCGGGCCAGCCCGTCGCGCCGCCCTTGATCCCCATCGCCGATTGCGCCGCCGGATTGCGCGCAAGATCGCGCGCGAAGATGCTTTCGAAGAAAGCGTTCAGGCGCGCATCCTCGTCCGGCGCCGCGGCCCATGCCGGGGTCGCCGCGACAAGGGCGCTGGCGGCGATCAGTTCGCGCCGGCTGAGGTGAAGCGCTGTCACTGGCCGATCGGAAAATCGCCGAGCGGCGAAACCGTTTTGGCGGACGCGGATTTTGCCGGAACGCCTTTCACATGCGTATCGAGAAATTCCAGAATCTTGCGATAAGCGACGATCTGGTTTGCTTTCTTGCGAAAGCCATGGCCTTCGTCGGGGAAGACGACATAATCGACCGGCACGCCATTCGCCTTTACCTTGGCGACGATATCTTCGGACTCGATGGGCAGCACGCGCGGGTCGTTCGCGCCCTGCAGTACGAGCAGCGGCTTCTTGATGTTTTCCGCGTGAAAGACGGGCGAAATCTTGTGGAGATATTCGGCATCCTTCACGGGATCACCGACCTCCGTAAACAGCAGCCGGCGCAGATCTTCCCACCAACTCGGCGTGTTGGCGAGCAGGCGCGGCCAGTTCGATACGCCATAAATGTCGACGCCCGCGGCAAAGGCGTCGGGGCGGAAGGCAAGTCCTGCAAGCGTCATGTAGCCGCCATAGCTCTGGCCCTGGATCACAATCTTGGCAGGATCGACGAAGCCCGTGGCGGCGAGCATCTTTTTCGCAGCAACCACATCGTCGAGATCGGCATCGCCGTGCCTGCGGTCGTCGAGATGATAGAAGGTGCGGCCCGATCCGTTGCTCCCGCGATTGTTGATTTCGAACACGACATAGCCATGATTGGCGAGAAACTGCTGCAAGGGACGATAACCGATCCGGCTTTCATCGCCGGGGCCGCCATGGACATGGATGACCGCGGGAAGCGCATCGCCCTTTTTCGCGCCCTTCGGCACATAGAGAATGCCCGGCACGGTGACGCCGTCGTAGGATTGGAAGCGCACGACCTCGCCCGCGATCAAATCGTCGGGCGCCACGCCCGGCGCGCGCGCATTGAGGAGCGGCGTGCGCTGCCCCGTGGCAAGGTCGAGCAGCAGGACTTCACCCGGCGTGGCACCGTTCGAGGCGGTTACAAGCGCCTTCTTCGCATGATTGGCAAGAAGCAGACCGCTGCTCGCGCCCGGCATCGGGTTGGCAAGACGCTGCGGCTGGAAGCTTGCCGCGTCGAACAGATAGGGACGCGACCGCGCATTCTCATTGACCGAGGCGATCAGCGTATTGCCGTCGCGCGACAGATTTGCGCCCTCGACATCCCAGTCGGGCTTGAACACGGTGACGCGGTCGCCGGTAGCCAAGTCCTGGCGGACGAGGAAAGCGAATTCTCCCCCGTCGTCGGTGGTGTAGAAGAGTTGGGCCCCTTTATCGGCGAAAACCTGCGGCTCGCACGCGACGGGTTTGCCTTCATCGGTCAGCTGGATCAGCTTTGCGGCGGTGCGATCATAGACATAGCAATGTTTCGTCGCGTTATCGACGATCCGGCTGAGACCGACATAGCGGCGGTCCGGGCTGACCGCGCGCACCTGATAGGCCTTGTCGTTCTCGAACAGCAGAGTCTTGGCATAGCCGTCGGCTTGGATTTCATAGAGGTCGAAAAAGCGCGGGTCGCGCTCGTTGGTCTGGACGAAGAAGCATTTGCCGTCCTGCGCCCATTCGACGAAGCGCGCGACGTGCTTCGCCCCCGGCGTCACGTCATGCGTCGAGCCATCGAGTTCGCGAACATAGATATGCGCAAGCTCGTTCCCGCCCTGGTCGCTGGAAAACAGGATGCGCTCGTCGTTCGGGAAATAGCCGATCGCGTTCACCGTCTCCCTCACCGAATTGGTGAGCATCGTCGGCTTGCCGCCCCCCGACGGCATTTCGTAGATATTGGCGATGCCGGTCCGGTTACTGGTGAATATCAACTTGCCGTCGTCGGGAGACCAGGACAGGCCGCCGATCACGTCCGAATCCATCAACTGCTCGATCGTATAGCGCCGTGGCGTCCCTTCGTAGGCGAAGGACGGAACGGCAAGGCAGGCAAGAGCGATACCGAGCAGATATTTGTGCATTTTCGTCCCTTATCTGGGAGGGGCGACGCCAGGCGCCGCCCCGACAAGCATCAGAAGCTCGCGCTGGCGGTCAGCAGATAGCTGCGGCCGAGAAAATCGAACGAGCCGAAGCTGCGACGGACGAGCGCCGCATAGGGTATGTCGCGGTCGAAGATATTATTGACGATCAGTTGCAGCCGGAAACGGTCGTCGACGTTGAAGCCCAGTGTGCCGTTGACCAGCGTATAGGAGCCGACATCGTTGACGGGCGTATCCTCGATCGTCTGCACGAGGCTGATCTTGGTCTTGTCGCGCCACAGGATCTGGAAGTCCAGATCGACGTCGCCGAGCGTCGCGCCGACATTGCCCTGCACGCGCCATTTCGGCAGCCCGACCGTTCCCGCGCCCTCGGTCACCGGCTGGCCGGCGAACAGCACCTGCTCATAAGTATCGGTATAGAAAAGTTTTGTTCCGAGACGCATCGAATTGCGTCCGTCCGAGCTCGGCACGATACCACCGATATCGAAATTATAGTCGGCCGCAACGATCAGGCCGGCGAAGTGAAGCGTCGAGGTGTTCACGAAGCCGGTCGTGAAACCACCCGCGATGTCGCCGACCACGCGCGCCGCGCCCCCGGTGCCGTTCCCCGATGCGATATCGGCGGCGGTTAGGCGGCGGAACGAACTGCACGCGCCCGTGGTCGGGTAATCGGCACTGTCGTAGCAGGAGGCCATCAGCGAATTGATGTCGAGATTCTCGATCCCGCCGGTCAGCCGGACATCGGTCCAGTCGGCGGCGAGCCGGAAGCCGCGAATGGCGGGCGGCTGGTAGACGAGTCCGACCGACCAGCTCTTGGCCTTTTCGTTGTCGAGATTGGGATTACCCGACACATTGCCCGATACCGACCGATTGTCGGTGGTCGGATCGAACACCCCCGGCGCCGGAGCGCCGACCGCCGACAGCGCGGCGGCGCAATTGGCCTGACGCACTTCGGGATTGTTGCCGCGATCGAAATTATTGTTTCCGCACGGATCGGACAATGTGTTGGTCACCGGGGAGATTCCCGTGAACAACTCGCTGACGGCCGGCGAACGGATCGCGCGGGTATAGACGCCGCGGAAGGTCAGCCCCTCGCCGATTCCGCCGAGCCTCGGCGAAATCCGCCCTCCCGCCGACCATGTGACCGCGCCGCCCGCCAGCGAATGGTCGACATAACGGATCGAGCCGTCGAATTCGGCATTGCGGATCAGCGGGATATTCTGGTCGTCGGAAATCAGTGGAACGACGAGTTCCCCATAAACTTCCTTGGTCCCGAACTTGCCCGAAACCGGCGAATAGGCGCCGATGCCGTCGCCGAGCAGCGTGTCGCCGGCCTGCAGGACCGCATCGGGTTCGAAGACCGCCTTTTCCACGCGCCGCTCGACACCGATATTGAAAGCGATCTTTTCACTCGAAATACCGAAAGGCAGTTTGCCGCCCAGGTTGGCCGTGAGTACCGTCTGGGTATTGGTGCTCTTCGACCGACCCGGCTGGGTGACATAGGCGACCGCCTCGTCGCTCGGCGAGCCATAGCCGAAAAGATTGATCGGCACGCAGCCTGCGGGCGCCGCGCCGCCGCAAACGATCGATCCGTTGACCTCGACGGCGTTGACCGCTGCGAGGAAATTCTCCGGATTGATATAGGTTACCCGCGAATTGTTGTTCACGCGTCCGTAATTGTAAGAGACGTCCCAGTTCCAGCGCTCGCCCGCCACGTCAAAATGGCCTTCGACGCCGCCGACGAAGCGATAGAGATCCTGAACCGTCCGCTGCGGCTCGCGCTGGACGATATCGTTGAGGTTGCGGTTCAGGTTGAAGGTGGTGAGCCCGTTCGCCTGCAGGATCGAGCGTGCCTGATCGGACAGGAACGGATTATCAATCGAGAAGGTGAGCTTCGGTCCGCCGATCAGCCCCGGCACCGCGAGCGACGTCAAGTCGGACAGCCGGACGACCTTGCTGTGTGCATAGGCACCCTCGAAAAACACCCGCAGGTTCGGGGTGATGTCATAATGGGCGAGGACATTGCCGAGTACCCGGTAGGTCGGGGTGAGCAGCGAGGTATTGTCCGCGAGGCTGAACCCGTCGCCACCCGATGTGGCGAGCGGAAAAGTCCCGAGCCCGCTTCCCGCCAGCAGATCTTCGACCACCGTTCCAACACTGAAAGGAACGAGCTCGCCATTCGCCCCGAACTGCAACGGACGACCCTGTGCGTCGAAGATATAATTGCCGTTAGGCGCGATCCCGAAGGGCGGTAACGAAACGCCTGGCCCATCCGCGCCGAGCAATCCGCCTGCCCCCGAATCGAACCAGGGCAGCCCGCCTTCGTTGAAGATCGCATAGCGATAGTCGTCGATGACGCGGAGCGCGGAGATTCCATCCGTCGAATCCATATTGTCGGGATTCGCGACGGTGGTTTTGAAGCCGCCGAACCGGTCGCGATACAGCAGTCCGCTCTGACGCGAATATTCGACTCCGACGACGATGTTCCCGCGACCTTCGGAGAAATTCGTCCCAGCGAGGCCACGGATGGCATATTGGCTCGAATCGCCGTCCTCGTTCAGTCCGGCGAGACCCGAAAGCTGCAGGCCATCGAAATTGTCCTTCAAAATGATGTTGACCGTGCCCGCGATCGCGTCGGAGCCATAGATCGGCGCGCCACCGATCGCGATGGTTTCAACCCGATCGACCAGTCCGGTCGGGATCAGGTTGAGATCGACCTGTGACCCGGCGGAAGCATTCCCACTTGCCGCGGCCGAATTTGCCGAGACGAAGCGTCGTCCATTGACCAGCGTCAGCGTCCGCTGCGACCCTAGGCTGAACATGTTGACGAAACGTTGCCCCGTTCCGTTGATCGACTGGTTGCCGCCCACCGCGCTGCTGTCCGACGTTCCAAAAAGCGGATTGGCCTCCAGTGCCTGCGCGACGTTCACATAGCCCCGTCTTTCGATTTGCGCGGCATCATCGACCATCGCGGGCTGGACCGTATCGAAGCCGGCGCGCTCGATACGCGATCCAGTGACGATGATCTCTTCCCCGGTCGTTTCCGCCACCGCGCTTGTCTCGCCGCTCCGCGCCCGGCGGATCACGACGACACCTTCGCTGTTCTGAACGACTTCGAGACCCTTGCCCGCGAGCATGTGGCGCAACGCCTCGACCGGCGTATAATCTCCCTTGACCGGATTGCTTTTCACACCCGCCAGATCCGCATTCGGAACCATGACCTGAACGCCCGATTGCAGAGCCAGACGCTGCACCGACTGCGCGGCGTCGCCTGCCGGGATCGCATAGCGCTGGCGCTCTTGGGCCATTGCCGGTGCCGACCAAAGCAGCGCTGCAGCAACGCCGGTCATCAGAACCGTGCGCGGATTGATTCGGCTTGCGTGCCCCCACCTCATCGTCTTGCCTCCCTAAAGCCCCGAAGCGATACGCTTCCATAGGCAAACGAGCGACGGCGCGGGGAAATCCGCTATCAGTGCGACGGAGAATTCTGCTGACGAACGATCACGAGTTCGCCATCGCGCCGAATAACCTCTCCATTGAACGCGTTGGCGGCCGCGTTCGCGAAAGCGCGCGAATCGCCGAGCTTGAAGATGCCCATGAATTCCGCACGCGCCAGCGTCGGATCTTCGATGACGACGCGAAGATCGGAGTAGCGATTGACCTCGGCGGCGGCGGCTCCCAATTGCTGCCCGTCGAAGACGAGCAGCCCCTTGCGCCATGCCGTGCGCCGCGCGACATCAGCGGCGTCGAGAACGGCCTTGCGCGGCCCGGTCTGTGCCGCGACAAATTGCTCGTTGCGACGGATGTAGCGGGGCGTCGGCGAGCCGCTGGCGCTGCCGCCCACAGCAACGACGCCCTCCTCCACCGTCACCTCGACACCACCATCTTCCAGGCCCACGACGAATTCGGTCCCGACGGCCCGCACCTTCAGCCCCTCCGCACTCACCACGAATGGACGCCGGCTGTTGTGGGCAACCTCGAACAAGGCCTCCCCCCGCCGCAGAATGACCTGGCGGACATCGTCCTTGTATCGAACCTGTACCGCCGAATCGCCGTTGAGCGTGACGATCGAGCCATCTTCCAGAGCGACGCGCCTGATCTCGCCGCGTCCGGTCGAGATGCGGCCATCCACATGGTCATAGACCGCCATCCCCCCGAAAGCCGCCAGCGCCACAGAGGCGGCCATGGCATAACGGCGCCATGGAATCGCCCTGCGCAGGCGTGCCGGCGCTTCCTGGCGCGCGCCGCTGTCGAGGGCCGCTACGCGATCGAGGTCGAGCCAGAGCGCTTGCGCGCGCGCATAGGCGCCGAGGTGGCGGCTGTCTTCCGCCAGCCACACATCGAGCTGCTGCTGCTCAAGGGGATCTAGCGGGCGCTCGGCCGACCGCACCGCCCAAGCCGAAGCCCGGGCATCGATCTCAGCCCCATTTCCAGAACCTGCGCTCACGCGATCTTCCATCCTGGGCGCTGGCCGGCGCCTGTTTCATAGCTTCCGAAATCAGCCGGAGCGCCTTTGAGAGATGCTTCTCCACGGTGCTTTCGGCGATCCCCATATGTTCGGCAATCCGACGTTGAGAGAAATCCTGAAATTTCTTCAACTCGAACGCCTGACGGCATTTCGGAGGCAGCGTCTGCAATATTTCGTGCAGACGTGCCAGTTCTTCCTGTCCACTGAGGCGCCTATGGACGCTCATCTCCTCGTCCAAGATGTTCAGCGAGTCCAAATCCGCCACCAAGTCAATCGCCACGATCCGCGATCGGCGGATATGTTCGCCAACAATGTGGCGCGCGGTCACGAACAGATAGGCGCGCGCGTTTCGGATAGCCTCGGCCTCGGCCACCCAGAGCCGGGCGTAGGCTTCCTGTACCACTTCGTCGACATCGCAGGAATCGAGCGTGCGAATTCGCCCGCCGAGCCATCTCCGCAAATCGGGCTCGTGCGGCAACACGTCGCGTGCGAACCAGCGGAGGCGGGCTTGACGATCCATCGTCCGCGATGCCATCAGCAATCGCTGCCTCCGTCAAGTAAAAATGACAATAATATTAATATTATTGTTCATTTATAAGTATTTAAAAGGCAATATCCTGCGATATCGGGAATCACGTCCCGCCCGATGTCAGAACAGGATTGCCATGTTTATTGTGTGATGCGCTTGACCACTTTCCCGGAGGGATCGAGAAAATCGATGCTCGGCTCTCCGTTGGCATCGACCTTTAGGAGCAGGCGCGGCTTGCCGCTCCTGTCGGCGAGGCGCACGATCGCGTCTTCCGACGTCTTGCCCGCAAAGACCCGTTCCGCCCCCGCGCCTCCATTCGCCATCGCATAGGCGCGCATGTCCTCGCGGATGCGATTCCTTGCCGCATCGTCGGTCGCGGTCGCCGCCCGCGCGCTCATCTCCATCAGTGGCTTGATCGACCAGTCGGGACGATCCCAGACACGCAATCCCGCGACACGTTGACCGTTGGCCTCGCTATACTGG